>DATLYT010000162.1:0-22059 GCA_035574455.1 Bacteroidota bacterium | reverse complement strand
ACCAAACAAGAGATTCTTGAGCTGTACCTCAACGTCGCTCTCTTCGGCCGGGGTGCATACGGTATTGAGTCCGGCGCTCAGCAGTTCTTCGGCAAAAGCGCGGCGGATCTTACCCTTGGCGAATACACGATGCTCATCGGCATGCTCAAAGGGCCGGGCTATTACGACCCGATCAACTACCCCGAACGTGCATACCGACGCCGGGACATTGTGCTGAGCCAGATGGTGCGGGACGGATTTTTGACTCAGGAGGAGGCCGACAGCGTCCGTGCCGATTCGCTGGTCTTTCGATTACCCGACCCGGAGTTGCGTGCCGGCATTGCCCCGCATTTTGTGGAATGGATTCGCCAGCAGATGGTGAAGAAAGCCGAGCAGTATGGCTTCGACCTGTATCGGGACGGTCTACGCGTGTACACGACCCTCAACGCGCGGATGCAGCGCTACGCCAACGCCGCCGTGGATAGTCATCTTGTGCAATTCCAAAAATCTTTCGACGCCACCTGGAACTGGAAAAAAGCGCCGGAGATTCTCCGCGACAACATTGACAAGTTGATTCGCGATTCTGATAAATATCGGCGGGCTGCCGACCGGGAAACACGGGATAGTCTCCTGCGCGCACTCCGCAACGACCCCGCCATTATCGACTCTGCCAAACGCGCAGCGCAAACGATCGAAGTGGGTTTCGTCGTTACGAATCCACACAACGGATACATTCTCGCGATGGTGGGGGGTAGAAACTACAAGTCGTTCAAGTACGGATTGAACCACGTCACGCAAATTCGTCGTCAGCCGGGGTCAGCGTTTAAGCCGTTCGTCTACACGGTGGCGCTCGACAACGGCTACCCGATCTGCACGGAAATCCTGAATCAACCCGTCACCATTCCGATGCCCGACGGCACACGCTGGACGCCTAGCAACTTCGACGGTTCAATCGGCGGAAAATACACCCTTCGCGAAGCACTCAAACAATCCATCAACCTCATCGCAGTGCGGATGATTCAACAGATTGCTCCGCCAAAAGAGGTGGCAGAATATGCCAAACGCATGGGGATCAAGTCGCCCATCCCTCCGTACGAATCGATCGCGCTGGGGACGCCGGAGGTCTCGCCGCTCGAGATGGCAACCGCGTTCGGCGTCTATGCCAACGAAGGCGTACGTGTGGACCCGTACGGCATTATCCGTATCGAGGACAAGGATGGCAACGTGATCGAGCAAACGGTGCCGGAGAAGAGCGAAGTCCTGAGTAAAGAGACAGCGTATCTCATGACCAACCTACTGGAAGACGCGGTGAACGATGGAACAGGTATACGCGTGCGGAATTTTCTGCTCTATCACTTTCCCGCCGCCGGGAAAACCGGAACAACCAACGATTACGGCGACGCGTGGTTCGTCGGATTCACGCCACACCTCGCCGCCGCTGCATGGGTCGGGTTTGATGACCACCGCATCAAGTTCACCACGTCCGACGGACAGGGCGGACGTGCCGCTGCGCCCATTTTCGGCCGCTTTATGAAGTCCGTGTACGAAGACTCCACGCTCGGTCTGCCGGTGGAGCTCTTCACGCAACCAGAGGGCGTCATCACGGACACAATTTGTGTGGAGACGAAGAAGAAGGCGCAGGAATGGTGTCCGGAGAAAACGACAGAGTTGTTCAACGCTAAGTACCCGATCGCGCTATGCGATAAACACACCAGCGCGAATTGGAGAGAAGGCGAAGAGAAGAGAAGGATTAATTGGTAGAGAAAAGAATTGCGTGTAGTAGGTTTCAGTCGTAAGTCCGTGACGAGTTACTTCGAGCTTCTCTGTAAAAACCACCAACCGCCTTACTTCACCAACTGCATCTTCTTTGCCACTACCTGTCCCCCTGCAACAAGACGATAGATGTAGAGTCCGCTCGGGAGCGACTGTGCATCAAAGCTTGCCTGATGAACGCCAGCGCCAAGAACCCGATCCACAAGAACCGCCACCTCGCGGCCTAACAGGTCATACACCTTCAGCACGGCCTGCGTCTCGTACGGCATCGTGAACTGAATCACCGTTGAGCTGTTGAACGGGTTGGGGTAGTTCTGCTGGAGATCAAATGCCAGTGGTGCCGTAACCGGCCACTGCACACCGACGAGGACATTTCCGGTGGACGAAACGATCACCGTGCTGCTCCGCTCGCTCTCATTATGGTTCCGGTCGAGCGCGGTGACGGTGTAGACATGAATGCCAGTTTCGGGATAAGCATTGCCGTAGAACTTTGTTGTCCCTTTCTGCACAACATTCCGCATATCGCTAATATCGACTGGGAATGACGTTGAACGATAGACGAGATACTCGACAGGGGTATCCCCATCACTTGCGGGGGCTGGATCCACCCAAAAAAACAGAAACGAATTCGAGAACTGTATTACACGAAGGCTATCTGGCCGATTTGGAGGAGTGTTATCTTTCCAAGGCATCAGGGGAAGCAAGGCAACGGTTGAGTAGCGGGTATTAACCAGTGAATCTAAAAAATTCTTTAGTCTCAGGCTCTGGTACCGAAAAAAGACATTTCCCAACGATCCAATACTCCTTGTGGCATCGATCATTGCCATTATATCAGAAACTGGATAGTTTCTACTCCCACTCTGTGAAGACATCTGGTATGCAGCCAGGCCTGGATACACGTGCCTCCCAAAACTCCCATTTTGCCAATCCACTGCCAGTGCAAAAAAGTCAGGATCATTGGTTTGCTCACCGATATTCCAGTAGATTTGGGGCATCACGTAATCATGCTTCCCTTCTTGCATCCACTTTCGTGCATCCTGTCCCACAGCCAGACCATAGAACGTTGATGTGGCACCCGGAATGGGAGAATAAATGCCAATAGGCGCAGAACCCACCTTCATCCGTGGCCGAATAATTTGCGCACTATCATAAAACGACCTCATAAATGCATCGATATTTTCCCGTCGCCAGCGGCTCTTGTCCGAATAACCGGCCGGAATGCCGTACTGCATGAACGAATCGTCGTCTGGAAAGTTAGCATCTGGGATTCGAATATAATCAAAATGAATAGCGTCGATGTCGTACCTCCGCACCAGATCCAAAGCAACCATTCTTAGCCAATCCCGTACTGCGGGAATACCGGGATCAAGCCAGAGTTGATTGTTGTAGGTTTTTACCCATTCGGGATGAATAGAAGCTATGTGGGTCTTTCCTACGCTAGTGGGAGCCGTTGTCCCGTTCCATACGATTGCAAAATTAAACCATGCATGGAGTTCTAATCCCAGCCGCCTTGCTTCATCAATGGCATATTGCAATGGATCATAGGACGGCGCCTTTCCCAGGGTATCGGTTAATTCTGCAGCCCAAGGTTCATAACTAGAATTGTAGAACGCGTTTCCTCTGGCACGAACTTGAAACACGGCTGCGTTAAAATTGTAGTTCGATAGTGTGCTCAAAATAGCAGTCAAGGCGTTACGTTGGCTGGCCGGATCTGAAGGCGGCCAGTCAAGTCGATCTACCGTTGCAATCCAGGCGCCGCGGAATTCGCGTTTGGGGGGAGTGATGAGAAGACGACTATCGAGATACTGCGAGAAGGAGACAGAGGTGAGAAGCGCGGTAAGAAAACTCAAGCGGTACCAACCGTGCATGGAACCTCATGATTAGTGTGGTGAACTATCGTATGTAAAGCATTTTTTTCGTCGTAATCAAGCTTCCAGTTTTCAGACGGTAAAAATAGATTCCGCTCGGTAATGTCGCGTGCGTTGCAACGTCGAACACCGCGGAGTACGCTCCGGGTGGCTGTCGCTCCTGCACCAGGCGTGCGACCTCTCGTCCTAACAGGTCGAGCACCGTCAGCGTCACCTGACTTTCCTCGGCAAGCGTGTAGCGAATGGTGGTTTGCGGATTGAAGGGGTTGGGATAGTTCTGCTCTAACGAAATCTTCTGCGGAAGACCCGGCTCGTTCCTTACCGAAACGGGCCAGTTGGTATTCTTATTGTAGTAAAAATACAGCCCGCCTTTGTAGTTGCCGAGGATCAGGTCGGGCACATAGTTGTCATCCACGTCCAAGAACGCCGGCGCAACGCGCGGGAAGGACGGGATACCGGCAAAAAAATTGGGAACCCGCGTAAACCGAAAGTCGGTATTACGCCAGTAGGATAATGAGCTATCCCGCGAGCCGATGATAAGGTCGATATCGCCGTCGCCATCCATATCCGTGAACGCAGGCTTCGCATCATCCCCCACGTCGATAGAATCGATTGACGGAAAATCACCATCCCGCCGAACGAACTGGGGCGTGCTGCGCGTGGAGAACGGTTCCACCCCACGAAAGGATAATCATCAACGAAGTAAACACTCGAAGGAGTAGACGGACGGTATGCATGGGTGAACGGGTCAGTGGAGAACAACCATGCGTCGTGCGTCGGTGTAGCCCGTTGTCTCTAAACGGTAGATGTACACGCCCGAAGGAAGATCGCTCGCGTCCAGCTGCACGCGGTGGCGTCCAGCGGAGAATGTCCCTTGGGTGATGACGCGAATCTCCTGGCCGAGCGTGGTGAAGAGCTTCAACGTTGCTGGCGCTTCCCGCGGCAGATCGAAGACGATGGTCGTCATCGGATTGAAGGGGTTCGGATAATTCTGATAGAGCATGAAACTGCCCGGAGGCATTGCGGGCGTCAGAGACACAGCAAGCGTTGTCGTCATATTCTGTTGGATCGTTGTCTCTGCCGTCTGAGTCTGGTAGCCTGTTTTCTCGATTTGCAATGTATAGTTACCCGTTGCATAGCCCCACAGGAATTGTCCTTGCGCGTTCGTCCACCGCGTCTGTCCCGTCTCGACAACCCGAACGAGGGCGTTCGCAATCGGTTGATTCGTGTATGCGTCGGTCACCGTGCCGGCGATTGAACCGATCTTCTGCTCATCAAAGCGAAACACATACAGCCCTGTCATCATATCGCTGATGAGTATTCGTCCTGAAGGGAAATACGGATAGACCCCCCACGCACCGTTATAGAGCGTTGTGTTTGTATCAGGATAGGTGTCATAATACCCTGCCAGTGTCGGCGAGCGGGGATTCGAAATATCCGCAATGAGCAATCCAGCTTTATAGTAGGCAATATAGGCATAATTCCCCTTCACGCAAACGTTGTGGATGATGTCGTTCGGGCGCGGATTCCATTCCCCGACTTTTTCGACTGCATTCAAATCCCGAATATCCCAGATTTTCAACGTCTTGGGCGTCGAGCCGATTTCGTCCGTCGTCAAGACATACCGACCATCGTCCGTTGTCCACGCATTATGCGTTCCGGAACCGGGATATTGGATGGTCTTCAGAAGAACGGGATTCGCCTTGTTGCGCACATCCACAATGCTCAGCCCATGGCCAAAAATGCCCGATGCAAAAAGTGTATCGCGACGGGTGTAAGAATCATGCACATAATGCTCAGCAAACTTTCCCACTTCCACTGGCTGCTCCGGATTGGCAAGGCTCAAGATCAACGTGCCGCCGATATCCTTCCCTCCGACCGTAGCATTGCCTCCGTTGACGTACAGGTATCCTGCAGTCTCTGAAATTGTATGTGCACGGTCGAACGTCGAGGTCTGATAGCTTCCTACCATACGCACGGAGTTCGGAAGTCCCGCGAGGTCGACGATCTGTACACCGTTGCCACCCTCGGAGACGATGTAGAGATAGTGGAGATACGTTTTGAACTCACGATAACTGTACGCGGCGGTCGGTCCGGGAATGAATGCCACTTCGTGAAGAGAGTCGGGCAAATAGGAAAGATCGACAATGGCCGTTCCGCGATACGTGCCGAGGATTCCATACTCTCTCCCATTCACGTCCGTGTATCCCCAGACGGATGAGTAGTATGTTCCTTGCGGATTTCGCTCCTTGCGGCCCTGGTAGTTACCCAAGAGCTGTACGTTCTGGCTTTGCGGATTCGGTGGTGTGTAGCGGAGCACATACAGACCGCTCTGCATGTCCGAGACGATCACCTTGCCCGACGGAAAGTACGGATACACTCCCCACGCGCCAACATATTGCGCGACAGGATTTCCGGGATAGGTATCATAGTATCCCACAAGCTGGGGGTTCGCAGGATTGGAGATATCGACGACCTTCAGACCGTCGGCATACCAGGCAACGTAAGCGAGATTTCCTTTCACGACCACGTTGTGGACAATCGAAACTGAATTGCTGAACTCCGCAACCTTTACAGGATTCTGGATGTCGCGAATATCCCAAACCTTAAGCGATTTCGTCGTGCTGCCGATTTCATCCGTCGTGAGAACATACTTCCCATCCTCCGTTGTCCAGGCGTTGTGCGTACCGGAGCCGGGATACTGCAGCAGCTTGATGCGTTGGGGATTCACCTTGTTCCGTGCATCGATAATGTCCAACCCGCCGTTGTTGTTGATGGCAGAGGCATAGATCGTATCGTTACGAATGTACGAATCGTGGATGTACGGCCCATTATAGACACCGGCCTTGATGGGGTTCAGCGGATCAGTCAGGTCGAGAATACGGATACCGTTGAAGTTGCCGCCGTTAAGATAGAGATACTTCCCCTCGACACTGACCGTATGGGCGCGGGGAATCCGAGTAATCGACGTGCCAACGGTATCTGCCCAGACATAGGTCTTCACAAGCGCTGCTGAGGTTGGGAGATTCGAGAGGTCAACAATCTGAACGCCCGACTGCGGATGCGTTCCGTTTTCCGTTACAATGTAAGCGTACTGTCGGTACGTTTTCATCTCCCGCCAGGCTGAAGGCGGGCCGGCAATAAAAGCTACTTCACGGAGTGTCGGTGCGTCGGTAATGTCGATGATGGATGTGCCGTTCAACGTCCCGAGCAACGCGTACTCTCGGCCGTCGGGCGCGGTGTAGCCCCAGCATGCAGAGTAGCCCGCCGATCCACTCTGCGGGTAGTCATTCTTGTTGCCGAGGAACTGGACGTTGAGGCTCGTTTGGGATTGACCGTGCGCCGTACCAGCAGCGCACGCGAGCACAACCAAAAGTTTGACGACGGTCTTCTGAAAAGACTGCATACTCCTCCTTGCTAATGATTGCTCCTCCATTACGGCGAGGGCGCGATTCCTGCTGCAAACGAGCCCACTTCGATACGCTTCACGACTCGATATGTGAAGGCATCGATCACGGCGACAATTCCCGGCGTCTTCAACCCAGCAACGGGATGATGGGGTGTATCCGGTGCGCTGACGTTTTCGCTCGCGACAGAGATGTATCGCCCCGTGCGGCTGACGGCAACGCTATGTTGAGCAAACGGAACCTGGTCAGCATCGTTCTTCGCGCCCTCTTTGATCCAGCGCATCAGGAAATTGACTTCTGAACGGGGCAACGGTGCATCGGGTGGCATACGGAGCGAGGCGACGGGAGCGACTGTCGTGTCGGTATTCACGTGAAAAATTAGGTGACTTTTGTCGGGACGGAAGGAAATCACCATGGCGCCGTGTTCTGAGCCGCGCATGATGGCCTCCCAGGAGTCCATGGCAAAACCCACCGCGGCCGTTGCAGCGTTATGACAACCACTGGTGGCACACTTCCGACTGAAGAAAGGTTGCACGTGTTGAGAATACACAATCGTCTCGATGCTGTCATTCCTGTTCGGGCATCAACCCATAATCCCACTCGCACGAAAGAAGACCGAGCAACGATCCCACCATCACACTGAGCATCACCCTCCGCCACAACTTCATGCCGACCGCCTCCGCTGGGTGAGAATACGCTTGAGCGATTCCTGAATCAGCCCTAGCTCAACTTGCTCTACCACTCTGACTTCTCCGATGCGGGTGGGAAGGACAAATCGCTTCTTGCCGCCGACGGACTTCTTGTCGTGGCTCATTGCCTTGAGGATCGAGGCGGGCTTCAGAGAGGAAAGCTTGCAGGAAAGTGGGATTCGATGGATGAGCTGTTCGATCCGTTGGTAGCTGGAGTCATCGATCATCCCTTGCTCTCGCGCAATAAAACTCTCGGCAATCATCCCTAACAATACCGCCTCTCCATGCTTCAGCACGCGATACTGCCCTGCCGCCTCGAGTGCATGGCCGATGGTGTGGCCAAAGTTCAACACCATTCGCAGGCCGGTTTCCCGCTCATCCTGGGCAACGATGTGCGACTTAATTTCACAGCAGCGGGCCTGCACGTGCATCACCGCTTCACGATCGAGACGGAGAATCGTGTCGAGATGCTCTTCTAAATAGCTGAACAGCTCCGCATCCCAAATGACGCCGTACTTTACAATCTCCCCCAAGCCGCATGAGATTTCCCGGTCGGGCAATGTCTTCAGGCAATCCACGTCTGTCCAGACAAAGGTGGGCTGATAGAATGCGCCGATCATATTCTTGCCAAGCGGGTGGTTCACGGCCACTTTGCCGCCCACGGAGCTATCGACCTGGGACAGTAACGTCGTCGGCACTTGAATGAGCGGGACACCGCGATGGTAGACGGCCGCGACAAAGCCGGCAAGGTCGCCAATGACGCCCCCTCCCAACGCGATGACCGCCGACTTGCGACCGATTCCTTTTTCGAGCATGGTCGTAAAGATTCGGTTTGCGCGGGTAAGGCTTTTCTGCCGCTCCCCCGGCGGGATGACAATGGAGGTCACGTCAAACTTGTACTGGAGGAGATTTTGTTCGAGCGGCTTGAGGTAATGCTTGGCGACGTTCGTGTCCGTGATAATGACGACGCTCTGAGCGATCTGGTGCTGCTGACAGGTGGGCGCAAACGAGGCGGTCATCTCCGTACCGACATAAATCGGATAGGTGCGCTCTCCTAAGGGAACAACGATCTGGCGATGGAGCACGGGATTCCCCCGCTAATGTTCAAGAACGGCTTTGAGACGGCGAACGATGGCATCCACCGTAGCGCCGACTTTCTGCTTGTCGGTTGAAATGATAATGTCCGCCCGGTCATAGAACTGCTCGCGATGGCGGAGAAGTTGCTCGATGCGTGCGGCCAATTCATCCGGCGGCAGCGGTTTTCCCTCGCGGCTCTTCAACATGGGCCTATCCTGTTTATGCTGAACGCGTTGGAGAATTTCTTCGAGCGGGAGCCGCAGATAGACCACAATACCGCTCTGTTGAATCAATCGAAAGTTCTCTTCGTTCGCGATCGTTCCACCGCCCAACGACACTACATAACCGTCCAACCCTGCGACTTCCCGGAGGACTTCCCGCTCGAGGTTGCGGAACCCCTTCTCGCCGACTGTCTCGAACAACTGTACGATCGGTTGTTCCGCTTTTTGCTCAATCAGCTTATCGATGTCAACGAACTCGTAACCGAGCGTGTTGGCGAGGATAGGGCCGACCGTGCTCTTACCGCTTCCCATGAAGCCGGCAAGGTAGATCAAGCGGTTTCGCCGATGCTCATGTTCGTGCCGTGTTGGTAGATCCATCGTCATAGAGGAGATCACCTTAGCATCGTAACAAAAGCGCGGAATTGCAAGAGGGGAGATTCGTGCGGAGTTTGTGCACGTTACAGCAACTCCACCGCGACGCCGAACGAAAATGCCATGCCGTTGACGTTGACTCTGCTGGAAAATTCGTTCTGGGGAAAGGTAATGGTCGTCCCTTCGAACACCGTCCGTTCCTGCGTGAAGCGACTGACGGCCCGAAATTCCGGGTCGCGAAATTTCATCTCACCATGAAGCCATACGCCGGGCAGCACGCGGTATTCGACGCCGCTGGAAACATGGATGCCAAAACGGACGGGGTTGTTTTGCATGGCTGCCTCAACGCCGGCGACGCGAAGAATCCTCTCCCCGGCATACATGCCGATACCACCGCCCATGGATAAGCGCATCGACTCTGAGCCGATGGGAATATAGGTATGCATTCCGATCTCGACGGGCACGAGACGCAGACCCTCGGTAACGGGCAACCGGCGCGAAGGTGAAAAGGACAGGAACTGATTGCGCTCTTGCACTTGGGAAAGGAGGTCAACGGAAAGCGTGAAGAAGAATTGTTCACCGGGCCAACGGTAGCGCAGCGTGATGCCGCCCCCGGTGATGCCGTCGAGTTGAGAAAATTGAGCCCGCTGCTCCTCTGTCGAAGCGTCGGGATTACCAAAGATTCTGGACGAGGTGGTGTACGTGCCGCGAAGGATGAACGAAAGGTTCTTATCGCTGGCGTGGAGGGAACTTGCTATCGGAACAAACGCAAGGACAGCAAGAACGTAGAGTACAAAGCGATTTCCCCGACGACGATTAGCGGAAAAATTTATCCCGATGATCTTTGATCGTTGCATGCTCCCGCAGTGTCGTAAACCATTGTGAGAGGACCTGGTTCCGTTTCTCCTGAAGAAGCTGATCCCGAAGCGTCGGTCGGTCGGTCGCAAACTTCGTAGAGTCAAACGGCGATTTTGCAACTAATTTTACAATATAGTAACCTCGTTGTCCCTCAAAAGGTTTCGAAAGCTCGCCGGGTTGCAATGCCAGTGCCGTGCCGATGAAGGCTAAATCACGGCCAATCGGGCCGACGGCGTCAAGCGGTTTGAAGGGGCCGGTTTTCTGATACTGCGCCTGTGGAAGAGCTTGGGCGGACGCAGCAAGGTCAGAAGCCGGGGTGAGATTCTTTGCAAACTCCTCGACCTGCGGCTTCAATCGTTCCATCTTCTTCTTACGGAGAACCATCGACGTCACAATATTTTTCACATCGGCCAGCGGTTGAACTCCTTCTTCACGAATGCCGGTGATTTTTGCGACGACCACCATCCCACGAAGGGAAATTGGGTCGCTGATGTCGCCTACCTTCCCGTTAAAGGCAAAGTTCATCACCGCATCGCTGAAGCCCAAGCCGGGTATCGTTCCCATCCGAACAAACTCCGGCGTCTCCCGCACGTCGTACTTACTGAACTCTGCGGCTTTCTCGAATCCCTCGGACTTCGCCAGATATGAAAAATCTTCGGCCAGTTTGTAAACCGTCTCGAGGGTCTGCGAGCTGGGTTTCAGCCGAAGCGTGAGCGCCGCGATCTTGAGCTCGCGGTTATCTCGACCGGTCACTTTGATGATGTGCCACCCGTATTGCGTGCGGACGGGACCGATCACCTCTCCCACTCGTGCCCGGAACGCGGCATCTTCAAATGGCTTTACCCAAGCACCTCGAGCATTCCAGCCTAACTCTCCGCCATCTTTTGCACTCGCCACGTCCTCACTGTGCTTCCGAGCCAGCTCAGCAAAATCCGCTCCATTCCGGATTTGCTGCAGCAAGTCTCTTGCCAATTGAATCTTCTTCACGCTATCAGGTCCTGAGACGGCGTTGAGCAGAATGTGGCTCGCCCGGACATACTCCCCCGTCCCTTTTCGCTCATCGATAACCTTAAACAGATGATAGCCGTCGTAGTCCAGTACCGGACCGACGATATCACCTTTTTTGGCGGAAAACAGAGCCGTTTCCTTCGGGCGCGAGAGTTCTCCGTGTTTAAAAAACGCTTCGTTCACGGGGATCTCGGAGTAGGTTTTCGCCAACTCCATAAAATCAGTGCCGGCTCGCGCTTGTTCGGCAAACCTGTTGATCTCGTTCAACACCGCCAGCGTATCTTCTCGCGACGGCACAATGCTGAATTGTACATACTTGATCTTGCGGGCAGGACGAACTTTGAATTCTTCCTGGTTTTCGTTGTAATGTTTCCGGATGTCCTCGTCCGTGACGGTAATAGCAGAATCTGGAAAGAAGCGTTGGGGGTCGAACAAGATGTACTCCGCTTCCAACGTCGTGTTCTGGTCGATGAACCTCTGCTTCAACTCTTCTTCTGTCACACGGACTGAGGCCATCAACAGGCTTTGCAGCTTTTCCTGCTTGCGTTGTTCGCGCAGGACTTTTTCGACCTGTACCCACGCCTCGCGGTTCTGCGGGTCGGCAATAGCTCGGTCGTACGCCGCACGGTTAAACACTCCCGCCGAATCCCGGAAATTCCGCACGAGGAACTCCGGAGGATTTGGCCCGTGCACAATGTCCACAATTTCTTTGTCCGTCACTTCAATACCTAATTTCTCGATCTGCTCGTTCATCAAGGTTTGCTGGACGAACGTGTTCCAGACCTGATCACGAAGGAAGCGCTCTGTATCCTCATCGGGCTCTGTGCCTGCCTGGGCACGGTAGTTTTCGACCTGCTGGCGAAGCATTTCCGAGAACTCTCTGTACGTCAACTCCTTGCCATTCACACTGCCGACAATATCGCCCGTAAAGCCAGGCCTCAGCTGCGGCAAGTCCATTCCCCAATCGAACACAATCAGAACAATAAACAGAACTGCTAACACTGCGAACAGTTTGGTCAGGTTATTTCGAATATCAGTCATCAATGCCATAACGCGAAAAACTCCTCAGCGGAAAGTGCACGCACAGAAACCAGAAACGATGAGTCAAAATATAGCCGTGAATTGGCTGAAATGCAATCATTTTTATTGACTTTGTTGGCATGTTGGAGTATATTGCAACTCGTTTCCTACGAAATTCTTCCCAGCCAACTCACCCGATGTCGCCTCACACACCCGGTGCACCTGTTCGTTGCAAAGGATGGAACGTGATGGGGTGGGAAGGGGCGGGAAGCCGATGTTGACTAACGCGGAGATTTTGTTGTGAAGAACCAAACATCCAGAATTGTCCTGATCCTCGCTGCGGTCGTACTCTCCCTGTACTTTCTCTATCCTACCTACGAGGATTATCAGTATCGCAAACAGTTAGAATCGTTGAGCGGGACCGACAGCCTCAAGTTTGTCGAAGAGAACCTCGACGCGATGACCGCGGCAAAGCTCAAGCGGATGAAGCTAGGGCTCGACCTGCAGGGCGGTATGCGTGTGGTGCTCGAAGTCGATGTGCTGCAGCTGCTTGAAGACGTCGCGAAGAATAAAGATGATAACTTCCTGGCCATCCTCCAGGAGGTTCGCAAGCAGGCAGGCGCCAATGACGAAAACATTATCCCTCTCTTTGGGCAAAAGTTCCAGCAAAAAGGGATCCGGCTGAGCCGTTACTACGGTAACATTCGGGACGATGACGAGACCATTCTCGCTCGACTACAGGACGAGACCGAAAAGGCCATTGACCGGGCAATTGAAATCGTGCGCAATCGTGTCGACCAATATCGGGTCTCCGAGCCCAACATTCAGAAGCAGGGTGGACGCCGTATCATTGTCGAATTGCCGGGAGTAAAAGATGAAAACGAAGTCCGCCAGTTGTTGCAGGGGACGGCAAAACTCGAATTCCGTCTCGTGAAGGACCCCGCTATAGCCTACCGGGTGATGGAATCGATTGACAAATTCTTGGCAGGAAAGGGCGATACCGTAGCGAGTGCACAAAAAGCCGGTGCAAAACAAGAGGAAAAACCCAAGGACGCTTTATCGGAATTGACGGGAGCGGCAACATCTGCCGACACCTCTTCAGAAGCAACGTTTGCTCGAGAACATCCCTTCTTTACTCTTGTCCGTCCCGACCCGCGGCATGGTGATGGATATGTCGAGGAAAAAGACCGTGACCGGGTCCGAATGATCCTCGAACGTCCCGAGGTGCGGAAGTTGCTTCCGCCAGACTTTGAATTCCTCTGGTCGGCTAAACCCATGACCGGCAACGATGGGAAGAAGTACTACCTTCTGCATGCCGTCCGGAGCCAGCCGGAGCTGACCGGAGGCGTGATTGTGGATGCACGGGCAAGCGTCGACCCGGAAAACAATCGACCGATAGTAAACATGGAAATGAATTCCGACGGCGCGCGGGAGTGGGCCCGCATCACCGGCGCAAACGTGAATAAGCGCATTGCCATCGCGATGGACAATGCAGTCTTTTCTGCACCTGTCGTCGAGCAGAAGATTCTCGGAGGAAGATCCCGCATTACCGGCATGGATTCTCCTGCGGAAGCGCGTCTGCTGGAAATCGTGTTGCGAGCCGGCGCCCTCCCCGCTCCGGTCTTCATCGTCGAGCAACGGACGGTCGGGCCATCGCTCGGTGAAGACTCGATTCGATCCGGACTTACTGCGACCGCCGTCGCATTAGTTCTGACGGTTCTCTTTATGCTGGTCTATTACAATACGGCTGGGGGCGTTGCAGACGTTGCGTTGTTGTTCAACATGCTCTTCGTGCTCGGTGTGTTAGCGGGATTCCAGGCAACACTGACGTTACCCGGCATCGCAGGGATTATCCTGACCATCGGGATGGCCGTCGATGCCAACGTGCTGATCAACGAGCGCGTGCGCGAGGAGCTGGAAGGCGGGAAGACGTTGCGCGCAGCGATTGACGCCGGCTACACAAAGGCCTTCAGCGCCATCATCGACTCCAACATTACAACGTTCCTGACAGGCATTATCCTGTATCAGTTCGGGACAGGGCCGGTGCAGGGATTTGCGCTGACCTTGATGATCGGTATTGCCGCAACATTGTTCAGCGCCGTGCTGATTACGCGCGTGATCTTCAACCTGATGACAACCAAAGGCTTGAATCCAAGCTTCGGTTAACCCCTCGATACGGTGTTTTTGACAGCGACAAGGAGTCTGTATGCGTTTCTTTAAAAAGACGAATATCGATTTTTTAAAATACCGGCGGATGATGTATGTCATATCCTCTGCCGTTATTCTCGTCGGCTTCGTTTCACTGTTCATCAAAGGCATTGACTTCGGAATTGATTTTCGCGGTGGAACGGAGATCGTCCTTTCCTTCGACACGCCGCCAAGCATCGAAGAAATCCGGTCGGCCCTTCGCACAGTAGGACTGAGCCAGAGCGAAATCAAATCCTTCGGTACCGCCACCGACGTGCTCATCCGGACCGTCGAACAAACCGAGGGTATCAGTGATCGCATCAAAGAAGCACTTCAGGCGGCCTTTCCAGCTAAGCGTTTCCAAGTGCTGAAGGAATACAGGATCTTCCCAAGAATCAGTGAAGAGTTGCGGCGCGACGCTCTCTATGCAGTGATTGCTTCACTGATTGTGATTCTTGTGTACGTTGCATTCCGGTTTAAGTTCATTTACGGCGTCGGTGCGGTCGTCGCTCTTTTCCACGATGTCCTTGTTGCTCTTAGCGTCCTCTCATTAGTCGACGGTGTGTTTCCGTTCTTAAATGTTGAAATTACCCAGGAGGTCGTGGCCGCGTTCCTAACGCTTGTCGGCATCTCGGTGAACGATACCGTCGTCGTGTTCGACCGTGTCCGTGAAAACCTGAAGATCTACCGGACTATGCCGCTGTATGAGGTGCTCAACAAGAGTTTGAATGATACATTAAGCCGGACGATTATTACCCAGGGAACAGTTTTGCTTGTGTTGCTGACGTTATTGTTGGTAGGGGGCGAGGTGACAAGAGGCTTTGCCTTTACCCTGACCGTCGGCACGATTGCCGGAACATACTCGTCCATTTACATTGCCAGCGCCATTGTTTTGGACTGGAATTTGCGACAAAAAAAGGTTAATTAGTTACCTGTCTGCGCGATCCGGCGCGCTCATGTCGAGCTGGATTTGTTCTGACGATGTTCTCAAAGTCCGACACACCGCATACTCACTGAGGAGCGTGTTATGAAATTGAAAACCCGAGATGTCAACAACGTGACGGTCATTGAGTTGAAGGGGAATGTGATGGGTGGGCCCGACGCCACGGCACTCAACGAAGAGCTCCACAAGCTCATCGAAGCGAAAAAGACAAAGGTCGTCATCGACCTGCACGACGTGAAGTTCATGAACAGCTCGGGCCTCGGAATGCTCATCGGCAGTCTGACGACGATGCGCAACGCGGGCGGCGACCTCAAAATCGCACGCGCATCCGACAAGATCGAAAGTCTTCTCATTGTCACCAAGCTCATCACCGTGTTCGACCACCATGAAAGTGTCGACAAAGCCGTTTCTGCATTTAAGTAGGTCTTGAGATTCTCACAGACCAGTAGTTCATTCGCTCAATCGTAAAAAAGGGAACAACCATGTTGTTCCCTTTTTTACTTTTTCTTGGGTCACCAAGGGCCTGCTTTCCGCCTGCAGGCTTGTATTTGAACCCACCGTCCGATATATTGAGCGCATTCCAGACGCACTCGAAAAGGAATTTCGCATGCAAAAAGGCACGGTCTTCATTGCGGTCGCCGGCAACATCGGCGCGGGAAAATCATCGCTCACCAGAATGCTTGCCGAACGCTTTCGCTGGAAGCCCTATTTCGAGTCGGTCGAAGACAATCCGTATCTGGCCGACTTCTATGCCGATATGCATCGCTGGTCCTTCCACCTCCAAATTTACTTCCTCTCACATCGCTTCCGCTACCAGAAACAGATTGCTGAGTCGTCAGAATCTGTTATTCAGGATCGATCGATTTACGAAGATGCAGAAATCTTCGCCCGCAATTTGTACGAGATCGGCAAGATGGACCAACGGGATTATGACAACTACATTGCTCTCTTCCAGGTGATGATGGAATACCTGAAGCCGCCGGACTTGATGATTTATCTCAAAGCGTCGGTGGATACGTTAATGAAGCAGATCGCACGGCGGGGGAGAAGTTTCGAGCAAGGCATCGAGCGGTCCTATTTGGAACAGCTCAATACGCTCTACGAGCGGTGGATTGCCAACTATAAGATCGGTCCCCTTCTGGTCATCCCCAGCGACAATCTGGATTTCGTGAATAGAAGGGAAGATTTTGACTATGTCGCCAGTTTAGTGAAAAACGCGTTACCACAGCTGCAATTGTTCGAGGCATAAAAAAGCCCGACCCCTCTGCCATTGGCAGATGCTCCGTCGGGCTCCCCACTCGAAACTCTGAACCTCGGGTTACTTCTTCTTTCCGCTCAAGAGCTGCTCGTACACCTTCGGATTCTTGAGCAACGCGACAGTTGTCATCAGCTGCCGGTCGTCGTGCATCGTTCCTTCGATACGCGCTTTCTCACCTCTCAGCCGTCCTAAGATTTCTGCTTTGAGCGCTTCTTGAATTTCCTTTTTGTGCCGCTGGAAGGCAAGGTTCTTTTCGGCCTCAATCTGTGTGCTTAGCCGCTCGACACTTTCCAGAAACTGCTTGCTGTAGCTTGATTTCTCCGCCACCTCTTTGAGTTCGCGCAACTTCAGTTCCGCTTCACTCTGGTAGGTAAACTTCTTGTCTCTCAAAAAGGCTTCAAAATCTTTGAGAATCTCCTCCGTCACCTCAAATCTCTCCGGGATCGTCTTCTTCTCTGCCGCAAAGCGGTTGGCAAATTTGAAGAACATCGCCTTCCGCATCAACTCCACATAGAGCTTGCTGTATTCAGGATCAGCCACGATCGAATCCGGGACGATACCGCCTCCTTCTTGTACCAAACGGTTGTGCGCCGTACGAAAGACCTTCCGCAGGCTATCGGGCGTTGTGGCATACGTCCCATCGCCATTGCGGTGGCTATAATCGAGCTCCTGGATTGACCGACCACTGGGGGTGTAGTATCGGGCCGTGGTGATTTTGAGGGACGCCGTCTCCGAAAGACGGGTGATCGTCTGCACCAGTCCCTTGCCGAATGTTCGTGTCCCAACGATAATGCCGCGATCCAAGTCCTGAATTGCCCCTGCGACAATTTCGCTCGCGCTGGCGCTATTACGGTTCACCAAAACAGCCAACGGCGTTTCTTCGAGGAGAGGTTTTTCCGTAGAATAGTACTTTCGTTCGCTGTCGCTACGCCGGCCGCGGGTAGAGACGACGAGGCTGCTTTCGGGGAGAAATTTCGAGACCACGTCAACCGCAATGTCGAGCAAGCCGCCGGGATTATCGCGCAGGTCCAGCACAATACCCTTGAGCGTACCGTTCGCTTTAAGCTCTCGGATCGCTTTCCGCACATCATCGCCGGCCGTGCGGGAGAACCGCTCCAGCCGGATATAGCCGATGCCCGGTTCGACGTAGCCTGTGTAGGTAACGTTGCGGACAGGGATTTCTTCACGCAGCAGAACGAACTCCAACGGAAGCGGCTCGCCCTCCCGTTCGATCTTCATCCGCACCTCCGTGCCCGGAGCACCGCGCACAAGCTGCCGTACCTCATCCATCGTCGCACCAACGATATTCTTTCCGTCGATTTCCAGAATCCGATCCCCCGTCTGAATGCCCTGCTTCGCCGCTGAGAAGCCTTCGAGTAATCCTACCACCGTCACGATCCCATCACGTAGACCGATCGTAATGCCAACGCCGCCATATTTTCCCGTCGTAACAAGGTCGATCTCGTCACTTTCTCGCTCGCTCAGAAAGACCGTGTAAGGGTCGAGCGTCTTCAACATGCCGTCGATCCCGGCGCGCATAAATTCATCCGGATCCACCTCATCCACGTAGCTGACGGCGATTTCTTTGTAGACCTTTCCAAAGAGGTCAATGCCGCGGTGGATTTTTAACAGCAGGTCTGCCTCTCCGACAACATAAAAGCCGAGGGTCAAAAGTGCAGCGAGAACGCTCGTCCAACCGATGATTCTGAATTTCCAGCTCTGACGCATAGAGAACTCCTTCACGCGTGATATGATGTTGCACATTATCATGTTACGTTCGAACGTGTTCTTTCAGCAACGCCTCAACAGTTTTCCAGACGTCGGCCTGAATCTCCTCAATCGACTTCATTCCCTCCAACACGCGAAATCGCTTCTCCTCACTTGCCAGGTGAAGATAGCCCGCCCGTACCCGCTCATAAAATGCCCGCCCGCTGGATTCAATCCGGTCTTTCCCTTCTTTGCGCTCCCGAATGCGCCGTTCCACTTCATCCAGCGGAATGTCAATAAAGAATGTCAGGTCGGGGGTGAGTCGGTCGGTCGCCAGTGCATTCACCGTACGAATTGCATCGAGGGGAATCCCACGCCCGAATCCCTGATACGCCGTCGAGGAGTCGTAGAACCGGTCGCAAATCACCACCTTGCCCGCGGCAAGTTCCGGTTTGATGACCTGTTCCACCAGTTGCGCGCGGCTGGCGGAGAAGAGGAGGAATTCTCCGACCGGAGTCATGCCGCTGGATTTTGTATCAAGAAGGATCGCCCGGATACTCTCTCCTACCGGCGTTCCGCCCGGCTCTCGTAGAACAAGCACCTCGTGCCGCTCTCTCCGTAATCGGTCGGCAAGCAGCTTGATCTGCGTGGACTTACCGGAATAATCGAGGCCTTCGAATGTGATCAACATGGAGCGTATGGTCATCAAAAAATGTTCTGCACGCAAAGTAAAGAAATTAGCAGAGGATTGCAAACAGGCAGAAAAGACGGGTTGAGTATGTAGGGTCGGCGTTACCCGTTGGATGTTTGCCATTCACAGATCGCAAAAACTCCACCTCGCTTTTATTGCCGCTCTAACATTTTTTTCGTACTATAGGGTAGCTTTGTTTGTCCGCGTTCCGCCACACGCGGCAAACGATGACACCAAACGAATGGCCCCATCGAACAAGAAACATAGCTCAGCCCACCACAAGCCACCTTCTCCAAGTCTTGCCGAGCAGAAACGAGCCGAATCGCGTGAGGAAGATTCACAACTGATTCAAGAGGCACTTGCGGGACATCAGCCGGCGTTCGAACGTCTCAAGAAAAAGTATCACACCTCGGTGTACAATCTGATTTACCGAATGGTACGCGAGAAGGATGAGGTGGAAGACCTTGTGCAGGAGGCGTTTATCAAAGCCTTCATGTCGCTGGCAAGCTTCAACGCCGAGTATGCCTTTTCCACCTGGCTCTACAAAATCGCCACGAACAATTGCATCGATTACATCCGCCGGAAAAAGCTCTCCACCTTTTCCATTAACAAGCCGATCGAATCGAAGGACAGCGAGTATACGTTCGAGGTGCCAGATTCCACGTACGAGCCTGATCGGGAGATGATTGAGCGACAGAAGCAGCGGCTATTTGAAGAAGCCATCAACTCCCTCCCTCCGAAATACCGTCGAGTGATTATTTTACGACACAGTGAAGAGAAAGATTACCAGGAAATCGCCAAAATCCTGAATCTCCCTCTTGGCACCGTCAAAGCACACATTTTCCGCGCACGGGAAATGCTGTACAAGTACCTGCGCGATAAGATGCGAAATTATTAGGCAAACAGCCTCACGACCTTGCAACTCGGCCGGAAAAATACCGTAGTAGAAGGGCAGGCTTTTGGTGCCCGGTATGAATAACGATATGAAAAGGCTACTTTCCTCTCTTGCCCGTGTCGGTCTACTGATTCTCCTCGCAACCACTGTTGCGGTCGCGTTGTTGGCCATTGAGATTATCCGCAAAGATATCCCCCGCAGCAACGAGAAAGAGCTTCGCGTGAATATCGAAGCGGCATTCGGGACGGTGGTGATTGCGCGGGGAGATCGGGATAAGATTCTTGTGGCAGAATTTCGAGAGGAGAGGTCGGAAAAATACTCGCCGCAGATATCTTACAACGTGCGCGGCGACCGGGGGAATTTGAAAATCGAAACGAAGGAATCCCACGGGTGGTGGAGTGGCAAAGGAGATAACGACGGGCGCGAGTGGACGCTCAAGTTCACCGATGCCATTCCGATTGACTTCAAGATTGAGTTTGGTGCGGGCGAAGCGGACATCGACCTTACCGGCTTGCAGGTGCAGAATCTCTCCATCTCCTCCGGAGCCAGCTCGGCAGAGCTCCGTTGCGACGAGCCGAACCCAATTTCCGCGGAACGCGTGGACATCGAATCCGGCGTCAGCAAATTTGACGCAAAGAATCTTTGCAATCTGAATTTCGAGAAGCTCACCTTCAGCGGCGGCGTAGGCGCGTACAAGCTCGACTTCGGCGGCAAGCTGCGGCAGAACGGGAAGGTCAAGGTGGAGGTCGGGTTGGGTTCAGTGACCATCTATCTCCCAAAAGAAACAGCTGCCCGCGTGGAGTTTGAAGACCATTGGTTTGCGGGTTTTGACCTTGACGAAGGTTTCCATCGCGTCAAAAAAGGCGTGTATGAGACTGACAACTACAAAAACGCCGACGCGAGGTTGACGATTGAGCTTGAGGCAGGTTTGGGTAGCGTGAAGGTACGGCAGCGGTAATCTTCTGGGTCAATGGATTGGAAAAGAAACGGCATCCCACGGGATGCCGTTTCTTTTTTCTACCACTACCTTGTCCTCGGATCACCCAATCCCAAAATGGAAGAACTGCGCCCATGCGTGGGGGTGGTTGACGTCTTTGGTGCGGATCATGTTGAGGAGCGCCTGGCGGTACGCATCGCCGGGCGCGAGTCCGTTGGCAAGATGTGTGTAGAAATACTCGCTGAAAAATTTCGCCGCCTTTCGTTCACCATACCATACATTCAGAAATAGATCTCCCGTCCCTGCGATACGCAACACCAACGCGTGCGTGGTGCTCAGACCGCTCCCTTCACTGAGTTGATTGGAAAGATAAAGCACGGGAAATACAGGAAGCTCGGTCAGCTTCTCAAACGGAATCTCTACCGACCCGCCTTCCGTCCCTCCGCCAGACAGAATGAGCGCGCCGAGAGGATGGCTCATTCTTCCGCGGCTGAAATCCGAGGAAATCTGCAACACGTCGCCTCGGGCTTTCTGCAAATTCTGCCATGAAGCCTCTATCCCAATCAAGATTGTGGCTCCTTTGTAGAAGCTCCGAATATCCCGCAACTCGTAATCGATCGACCAGTTTTTGCCCGTGGGATTTCCTGCCGCAATCACATCCTTCGTCCGCACGGACATGGCGGTGCGATACTTAAGCGTAGAGAGACTGGGTAGATAGTCGACGCTCATGAACTCAACAACATACTGGACGTTCCCTCGCCGATCCTGCCGTTCGATGGCATGAAACGGAAACTTCTCGAACTCATCCCCCGGGATAATCAAGAGGTTCCGTTCGTACAGCCCGTCGACCGGCCGCAGGAAATGCTCGTACAATTGGGCTGAGAGTGTTCCGAAGCGTGTCATGGCGGGCAGGCTTGCAGCGCCCCCAGCCCCGGCATAGACGTTCGGGTTGTTCAATAACCGCAAGTACTCATTCACCTGGTTCATCAGTGCGGTCTGCTGGATGGCTGACGTTCGCACTTCAAACTTGGACCGCGTCACCGCGAAGATGTACAACCGATCGGAGCCGGGCAAAAAGCGAAGCACGAGCGTTCCGCGCGGGATAAGGCTTTGAAGTTCCGCGAGCTTCACCGCTTCCGAGCGGACCAGCAATTCGTAATTGGGATAGA
>DATLYT010000161.1:0-5862 GCA_035574455.1 Bacteroidota bacterium | reverse complement strand
CGAGGTGAATCCTTTTCTTCCTTGCATTCTCTTTGATGTGCTTAAACAAGAGCGGCCTCAATTCTTTTGTCAGTTGTGGCTGATGATTCTTGGTTGACCAGACAAAGTGTATCCAGACTCGAACGAAGGGCATGGCTAGGCCCTGGTTTTTGGTAGAGGCTAAAGCCCCTTTCTTTTCTCTTTTTTACATTGCGTGGCAAGAGTTAAGAAAGGGTTTTAACCCTCTTCACAAACAGTCTTTTTACTTCTCATCCCAGGGATCTAAAAAGACGCTGATGTCTGATTTCGTCTGGTCAAGGTCTGGCGGGGCGGGCTCTTTCTCTGCCCGGTCGAGCTTCCGATACATGCCCGCGTGGAAGATCAACGGATTCCTCGGCTCGATGCCCAGATGGAGCGCCTGGACCTCTCCGATTACAATCCAATGATCGCCTCCCTCCACCAGTTGATGCAACCGACAGCCGATCGCCGCGGCGCAGCCTTCGAGTCGAGGCCCGCCCGTCCACGGCACGAATCGGAACGGCGGCGCTTTCGGCTCTTTCCACCCGCCCGCGAAATACGTCGAGAGCGCCTGCTGCTCGTCCCGCAGAATGTTGACCGAAAACCCCTGCGCTTGCTTCATGAGCTCCGCCATCTTCGCTTTCTTGGCGACGCAGAAGAGGATGAGCATCGGGTCGAGGGAAAGGGAGGAGACGGCGTTGGCTGTCATGCCGTGGACCTGTCCATCGACCTCGGTCGCGATCACGCAGACGCCCGTCGCGAATTGGCCGAGTGTTTGGCGGAACAGTTTTGGGTCGATTGCTTCACTCATATACAAAATGCTATCACTGCTCTTCTTACTTTTTCAGACAATCAACAAAAAAGGAATATGTCATTCTGAGTCCGCCGGAGACGGGTGAAGAATCTCGCAGTTGAATCGGTTCTTAAGTCAGATTCTTCGTCGTCCCGATGAAAAACATTGGGACTCCTCAGAATGACTCCTACTCAATTCACCGTTACATATCGCTCCAAGCGTGCGACTTCTTTCTTGTTCACATACTTCCCAATCTCTTTTCGGAATTGCTCGATGTTCTTGTACGGGCGATACTCTTTGAACTCGTGCAACATCCGCCTCCCGACACCGGGGATGCTCAGAATTTCCTCATCGCTCGCCGTGTTCAGGTTGATGGGGATGAAGACATACTGTTCCAGCCGCGCCAGCTCCTTCTCGTTCACATACTTCCCGATCTCTTTCCGGAATTGAGCCAGCGATGTGTAGGGACGGTACTCAAAAAACTCTCGTACCATCCGATTCCCCACGCCGGGAATGAGCATCAACTCCTCACGCGTTGCGCTGTTCAAATTAACGTGAATGAACATCTTCCCGTATAACTCCGTCCGCTGTTCTTTGGTGAGCGATGCGCTCAGGAGTGTATCGAGTTCGAGGATGCTGAGGAACGGCCGGCGGTCGAGAATCGACTTCACAAGCGTTGCGTTGAGATGGGGAAGGGCGAGCAGTTCTTTCTCACCCGCCACGTTGGGGTCCAACAAACCCTGCTGCTTTCCAAGCTGAGCGAAGAGGAGGTTTGTTGCAAGAAGTGTCAGAGCGAGTGATGCTGCAAGTAGATTTCGTGAGTACATACATTGCTCCTACTGTTGATGAAGTTGAGGATGACGATACGTGTAGATCAGGCCGAGGAGACCTAATTCAATCATGATGGCGGGACCAAAAGTCGGGATACCGCCCCGGAGAGCTTTCCAGAACAGCTCCAGCCCTCTCAGCGAAGGATATAACTCCAGCGCGAACTCAACATTCCCGTTGTAGTGCAACACCATGCCCACCGCTCCGCTCACCAGAAACAGCGCCATCAGCCAGCGAAAAGCAATGACGCTCGCTCTCCGTTTTGATGCAAGATGCCAACCGATAACGATAAAACCCAACCCGAGAAGCATGAGCGGAACAAGCTGCGGTGCATCTTCGACATGGTCGATCAGCAGTAACTCGGCTCCTGTGCCGGTGAATCCCAGGAGGAGCAGGATGAGGAGAAAACGCCGCATCTGGTCGAGCACTGTTCCCGGTTCGTCAGGTTGTTGAGGCGTCACGGTCTCCATTACGGGCGGTGATGGTTTGCGGAGGCTTCGGCAAACGCCTCATCTTTAGCTCTGGCAAGGAACTCCCGAACCCGTTCCATGTATGCCGTGCGGTCGTGGTTTGCCACGAGCGCCCCTGCCATTCGCACCGGATCGCCGAAGAAGAAGCGCTCGTAGAGTACCTGCCGCGTACCGAATGCCGACATCGCCGTATCCCACGCGAGTCGGAAGAGCGGAATCCGGTCATGCGCCTCGGCCCGTGCCGCCTGATAGTATTGCTTGATCTCTTCCGAGAGCGGGCCTTTCACGTCGGCCTCGGTGGGGACCGAGACGAGTCCGCTGGCGCCAATCTGCTGGATGATTTCGATCATGCGCGGATAGAGGCGAGGATACAGATTGCGAGCGGCGTCGAGCGGATCCCAGGCGGGACGCATCGTGCCGTATTCGTCTAATGCCGCATCGGCTTCGGCGGCGCGCAGGAACGCCCGCATCGTCTCCATGTTCACCCAGATCTCGGCCAACTTTTCCTGAATGTGTTGGAACGTTTCAATGCCGATGGTGTGGGTGAGAAGCGAGGCAAGTCCCAAAAGAAACTCCGTCTTTGCCAGGTTCTTCACAACGACCTGGTGTGACATGTTCACGATCGCCCCTGTGCGAGCATACGCCTCGTTACAACTTTTCACGTCGCGGTAAAGGAACACGCGCTCCCATGGAACAAAGACATCGTCGAAGATTACCACGGCGTCCATCTCCTCGAAGCGTGAGCCGAGCGGATGGTCGTAGTGTGAATGGCCGTAGTCCACCGTTTCGCGGCACTGGAATTTCAATCCCGGAGTGTTTGTGGGGATAGCCAGACCGAAGGCGTACGGCGCATCTTCTTCCTGATTTTTCAGGAGTGTGGAAGGGAAGACCATAATCTCGTCGGCAGCGGGGAGGGTTGCCAGCATCCGACAACCACGGATAACGATGCCTGCGTCGGTTTCTTCTTTGACCCGTGCAGCAAGGAATGGATCAGCCTGGCGAGCGGTGTTCACCGAGCGGTTTGCCTGCGGTGTAATGAGCGTGTGCGTGAGGCAAAGGTCGTTTTCCCGGATATACTCGTGATAGCGGCGGGCATTCTCGCCTAACTTCGGGTTTACTTGGGCGAGGAACGACGATCCGGCGGCGTAGGCGGTCATGGCGCGGTTCAGGTAATCGGGCGAACGGCCCATCATGCCGAAGCTCGCGTCGGCCCAGACCTTCATCATACGGCTGATACTGCGCAGCTCGTCATGCGTTTTCGGGATCATGAACGAACGGCCAACCTTCTTACCGGAGGTGGGGGAGTCGAACAACATCACGTCGGGCTTTTGCCACTGCAGGTCGTAAAGTCCAGCGAGGCTACGAAGTCCGTTTTTGAAGGCGGGGTGGGTGGTGACGTCTTTCACCCGCTCTCCGGCGTAGTAGATTTCCGGCGGTGTTTCGCGGAGCTTGCTCAAAAGCTGCTCACCCCGTCGCGCCCCGGTTGCACGGTCTGTTGTGGTTGCTGCTGTTGCCATGTCTCCTCCTTGATTTCAGATTTGAGGCTAACAACACACTGTCATGCTGAGCGTAGCAAAGTATCTCACATGTTCGAAACAAGGCCAGATTCTTCAGTCGCTCGCCCTTTCAGGGCTTCGCTCCTTCAGAATGACATTTCTTTGTCTCTTCGTAGTTATTGTTTTCCCATCTGCGGAATATGATGTTCTCCCATCGCGAGATGAATCGTTGTCGTCTCCATGTAAAAGTCGAAGCTGTAGTGTCCGCCTTCGCGACCGATGCCACTGTTCTTCGCGCCGCCGAACGGTGTGCGGAGGTCTCGGACGTTGTGCGAGTTGATCCAGACCATGCCCGTTTCCAACGCTTCGGCCACACGCTGCCCGCGGGCAAGGTCTTGCGTCCAGACATATCCCGCCAGCCCGTACTGCACATCGTTGGCGATGCGAATGGCCTCTGTCTCGTCTTTGAACGGAATCACGACGAGCACGGGGCCGAAAATCTCTTCTTGCGCAATTCGCATCTCGTTCCGAACTCCCGTGATGAGTGTTGGGGCGAAGTAGTTGCCGTTGGGAAGATTCGCAGGTCGGTCGCCTCCAACTGCAATTGTCGCTCCTTCCTCTCGTGCGACATCCATGTAGGCGCGCACGCGTTTCCAGTGGTCGGGGTGAATTAGAGGACCAACTTCTGTGTTCGGGTCGCGCGGGTCACCGACGCGGATCTTCTTGACGCGCTCGGTGAGATTGCCGATGAACTTCTCGTAGATGTTTTGTTGAACGAGGAGCCGCGACCCTGCCGTGCAACGCTCGCCGTTCAGAGAGTAGACCTGAAAGATGGCGCCGTCGAGTGCGCGCCCGAGGTTGGCATCCTCGAACACTATGGTGGGAGATTTTCCGCCCAGCTCCATCGAAAATCGTTTGAGCGTGCTTGCCCCGTTTCGGATGATCTCTTTGCCGGTCGTCGTTTCGCCGGTGAACGAAATCAGCTGCACCTGCGGGTGCGCGACGAGCGAGGCGCCGGCGGATTCACCAAACCCGTGCACGATGTTGAAGACGCCGGGAGGGAGGTCGGCTTCCTGCAATATGTGAGCGAGCTTGTCGGCAGAGAGCGGCGACCATTCGGCAGGTTTCAGGACGCAGCTGTTACCGGCCGCTAAACAGGGGGCGACTTTCCAGGTCTCGAGCATGAACGGCGTGTTCCACGGCGTGATGAGGCCTGCAACGCCCACCGGCTTGCGGACGGTGTAATTGAGAAATCTGTTCTCGACTGGGAAGAACTCGCCGACGAGTTTTTTTGCCATGTCGGCAAAGAAAAAGAAGTTGTCGGCGGCGCGGGGAATGGCGCCTTTTTTGATCTGGCTAATGGGAATGCCGGTGTCCTCGATTTCAGCTTCGGCAATCTCGTCTGCGTGCGAGAGGATAAGGTCGCCGATCTTCCGGAGATATTTGGCCCGTTCGTCTGGTGACATGCGTGGCCAGGGACCTTCATCGAACGCCTTCCGCGCTGCCTTGACAGCACGGTCGATATCCGTTGCCGAACCGGAAGCAACCTGCGTGATGGGCTGATTGGTGGTCGGGTTCAGCGTGTCGAACGTTTTCCCGTCTGTAGATGGGACAAACTGATTGTTGATGTAGTGAAGAATCATAGTGTCAGTCGCGTGCTAAAGCCTTTTTACTTTATAACTGATCTTACGTAGGACAAGGTGAAGAAGCATATTTCACCCCCACCTAATGATAGCCCCCGTCAGGGGCGACATATCCATCCGTGCGCAACATCAGTTTATAAGATATTTGCTACACCCCCGAAGAGAGGTTGTAACCCTCTTTTGAACTGGCTTCCGAAACCACCGGGTTCTCCAGCGCTCCAATGCCGTCAATCTCCAACCGCATCACGTCACCCGGATAGACGTGTGAGATGCCTTTCGGCGTACCGGTCCAGATCAAATCGCCTGGTTCAAGCGTCATGATCATCGAGATGAACTCGATCAGCTCTGGCACGGAGCGAACGAACTGCGATGTATTCCCCTGCTGCCGAAGCTCGCCGTTGACGAACGCCCGCAAGCCAAGATTGTTGGGGTCGGGAATTTCCTCCGCCGTCACAATGTATGGTCCCAGAGGTCCGAAGGTATCATACCCTTTTGCTCGCACAGGCGGACGATAGAAGTTCTTGACGAAATCCCGCACCGTCACATCGTTGCCGATCGTGTAACCTTTGATCACACGGTCGGCATGTTCGGCCTTCACGCGACGGCAGCGTTCACCGATCACCACAACCAGCTCG
>DATLYT010000160.1:0-16845 GCA_035574455.1 Bacteroidota bacterium | reverse complement strand
CGGGATGCGAGGTCGTGTTCCACGGTAGTAAAGGACGTAAGCATGAACGTGAGGTGAAGTTGTAAAAAGATACCAAGAAGGGTGGGGAAAGGCAAGGGAGCTCGTTCGAGGTACTTACGATTGTCGTTCCATGAGTTGTTTCTGGAGAGCTTGGAGTAATGCGAGGTATGACGGCAATCGATTGTACACCTCATCGGCATCGCGCTCGTCGTAGGTATGAACCGTCATATTCCGATCATCAAACATCGCGATCCATCGTGGGTCGTTCTCGATGAGGCCGTACTCAAAGGCTCTCGTCAAGCATTCTTTTGGCGACCGACAGGGTATTCCTTGTTCGCGGAGAAATGTTTGGAGAGACTTCCAAGCCAACTCGACGGTAAGTTCGAACCGCTTAATAGCGGAGTCGCGATTTGCGACGGTTTTCTCTTGTTGGAGAATCTCCTCAAGCCGTTCGACAGTCCTACTGAGCGATTTGTATATCTCTTTCATTCTCGACCAGAATCGCTGTGCGGAGGATGTTTTCGGTGAAGGTGGGTTCTTTCGCGTAGAGGTCTACCACGTCGATTCTCCGAAGTGTAGGGATTGCCTCGACTTCGCCGCGGATACGATGCATGATCTCCCAGGGTACAGGTTGGTTGCCCAAGATTCCGATGTCCACGTCGGAAGTAGGCAAGGCGCTTCCCGTTGCCCAGGAGCCAAAAACGAACACTTTGTATTCATCAGACAAATATCGTCTGATAATACGAAAGACTTCTTTGATGATATAGGAGACGTCCATAGGGAAAGCCTCTGTTACCGTAAGATACCAAGAACCCAAGAGAAGTGCTACTTCCAGTTTTTCAAAAACTCTGTTAAGAGCCGCACGCCAACGCCCGATCCACCTTTCGGCGTATAGTCGCCGGACTCTTCGAGCATTGCTGTACCGGCAATGTCGAGGTGCACCCACTTATAGTCGCCGATGAATTTCTTGAGGAACCAGCCCGCGGTGATAGCGCCTGCCCATCGACCGCCGGTATTCTTCACATCCGCCACGTCGCTCTTGATCAGTTTTTCGTACTCGTCAAATAACGGCAACGGCCAGACGCGTTCGTACGTTTTATCGCCTGCCAGTTTCAGTTTGTCCATAAGACCGTCGTCGTTTCCCATCATCCCCGTTACGACGTGACCGAGTGCCACGACGCACGCACCGGTAAGCGTTGCAAGATCGATGACAGCGGCCGGTTTGTAACGTTCAGCGTACGCCAGGGCGTCGGCGAGAATGAGGCGGCCTTCTGCATCGGTATTGTCGACTTCAGAGGTTTTGCCATTGTAGTGGCGAAGAATATCGCCTGGTCGCGTTGCACTGCCACTGGGCATGTTTTCGACTGCCGGAATGAGTCCCACGAGCCGCACCGGAAGTCGAAGTCGAGCTACTGCCTCGAATGTTCCGATGACTGCTGCGGCCCCGGACATATCCATCTTCATCTCGCCCATCGAAGCTGACGGCTTAATTGAAATGCCACCGGTATCGAAAGTGACTCCCTTGCCGACAAGTACGATCGGTTTTCTCGCTCCCCTTCCATACTCTAAGATGATAAAACGAGGGGGACGCGCACTTCCTTTCGCAACGCCGATCACACCGCCCATACCGAGCTTCGCGATTTTTTTCTCATCGAATACCGTTACCTTGAACCCCGCCCGCCGGCCCGCTTCCTGAGCAGCCTTGGCAAGTGTTTCCGGGTAAATCTCGTTCCCCGGAGCGTTGGCTAAGTCACGGGCCCGATACGTCGCTTCGACTACGACTTGTGCTTGCGCCACAGTTTTTGCTCCCACGCCTTGCAGGGAGCGGTCTTCTGAGCAGAGGATGATGGTGTTGACCTGATTGTTGTTTTCTTGTTCTTTCTTCGTGATGTACTTATCGAAGCGATAGAGCGCCAAACCCGCTCCTTCCGCAAACGCGGTGAGTCCGTCTGCAGGTGAGTGACCAAGAGAGGGGAGCGCCATGAGAAGTGTTGCTGCTTTCAACGATTTTGCGCGTTTGGTTGCAGTGGCGGCAGAGCGGCGAAACCGCTCGAGTCTCTCGGATTCCTTACCTAACTTTGATTCTTCACCCAGGCCGACAAGGAGAAGTCTTTTCGTTTTGGCTTTTCCATCGAGGTAAACGAGGAACGACTCACCTGCCTTGCCCTTGAAGTCCCCTGTGCTGGCGACCTCCGACACGCGGGAACCAAAGAGCTTCTCAATAGTTTTCATCTCTTGCTGGTAGAGTGATTTGTCTTGGTGAACAAACGCTGCTACGAGATCTGCGGGTTTTGTGTTTGGTGAACCAGCGTAGAACGAGAATTTCATTTTGCCTCCCAGTTTGTCATCCTGTATTCAGAAGAGACCTTCAGGGTTTCGAACACCTGGACGGTCTGTTACCTTATACCGTGTACTTCTTTTTTGCGCGTTCGAGTACTTTGTCAAGAAGATCAGGAAGGGATCCATTGGGTACGCGCGCCCCGGCAGCGTTCTTGTGTCCATTGCCGCCGAACTCCTGCGCTAGCTTATGAATACCGATATCGCCCTTCGAGCGAAACCCGATCTTCACCGCCCCATCAATTTCTGTGAGCATGAGACCTATTTGTACACCTTGAATCGTCAACGTATAGTTGATCATATTGTCCGTATCGACTTCTGAGGTTCCTGTTTCGCGAAACATCTCCTTAGTCGCGACAAGGCAAGCGATTTTCCCATTTGCTTCCGTTCTCAAGGTTGAGAGCACTTTGCCCAACAGTTGTAGTCGTCCGGCGCTTCCTTGCTCGTAGACATTCTGGTAGATACTGACCGGATCGGCACCACACTCGATGAGATGTGCTACCTGTCTGTGAATGGCTGGGTCAGTTTTTGGGAAACGGAACGAGCCTGTGTCCGTCATGATCGCGGTGTAAAGGGCTGTTGCCATTTCCGGACTGAACTCACGTACACCGAGGAATTGCAGCAAACGATAGACAATCTCTCCCGTTGCAGCCGACGGTTCGTCGAGAATGTAGAGGTCGGCAAACTCCACTTTATCCAAATGGTGGTCGATGCACACCTTCGTGGCCTTACTTTCGAGTACGAACGGTTTCATGTTCGCCAGCCGGTCGGGACTGTTGGTATCGAGTACGACGATACAATCGGCTTGCTGCAGAGCCGCTGCATGTTGTGCCGGGTTGAATTGCTGGATCTCATTCCGCGGATCAAGAAACCGATAGTAGTACGGCGTTGCGCTATGATTGATGATGGCAACGGTTTTGCCGCGTTCGTTGAGAAACCTGGCCAATGCTACCTCACACCCCAAGCCATCACCGTCCGGGTTGATGTGGGTGGTCAGCACGAATTGCTTGCTGCTCTCAATAATTCTGCGGAACGCCTCAAATTCTTGTTGTAACGAAGATTCCATTTCACGTGTTGTGTTGACGGCCAGTTAATAAAAAAGGTGTGACCGCTCTGAACAGCCACACCTTCATTTTCCATCAGCAAGCGTTTAGCTGACGACCCATGTATCTCCGGAATTCAAGAGTTTTACCATATCTCCTTCGCCCCGTTTCTGCTTGGCGAATTGAATCTGCCGCATCATTTCTTCCTCGTACACAGGACGGTCGATGGCGAGGAAGATCCCGATGGGCCGGGGTAAATGAGGCTTGTACGTCATATCTGCAAGGATGAAGGAAAGCGTGGTATCTTTCTCGTTGTGTACGAGCAGGTCGTTTACCGAGTACTGTCCGTCTTTAATCGAAACGACTTCTGGAGTAAAACCATTCAACCGAATGCCCTTGTCGCGCTCCTTGCCGAAAATCAACGGCTTACCGTGCTCGAGGAAAACGACGCTATCGTCCTTGGTTTCCTTTTCCGTGAACTGGAAGAAGGCGCCGTCGTTGAAAACGTTACAGTTCTGGTACACTTCGACAAAGGAGGTGCCGCGATGTTCGGCTGCGCGCTTCAGAACGTATTGCATATGTTTCGGGTCGCGGTCGAGCGTGCGAGCGACAAACGTGGCGCTAGCTCCTAGACACAGCGATGCCGGATTAAACGGATAGTCGATCGAGCCGAATGGCGTTGACTTGGTGACTTTGCCCATCTCAGACGTAGGGGAGTATTGCCCCTTCGTCAGGCCGTAAATCTGATTGTTGAAGAGCAACACGTTGATGTCGAGATTCCGTCGCATCAGGTGAATCATGTGGTTGCCGCCGATGCTGAGGCCATCGCCGTCACCGGTAACAACCCAGACAGACAAATCCGGCCGCGCCATTTTGAGTCCGGAAGCGATAGCGGGCGCACGGCCGTGAATGCCGTGGAAGCCGTAGGTGTTCATGTAATACGGAAAGCGGCTTGAGCAGCCGATACCGGAGATGAATACGATCTTGTGCCTTGGGATGCCAAGGTCGGGCATAATGCGCTGCGTTTGCGCAAGAATCGAATAATCACCGCAGCCCGGACACCACCGAACATCCTGGTCACTCTGGAAATCTTTGGCAGTGTACTTCGGCGGTTGTGCTACTGCCGTTTGAGACATCAGTTCATCGACAAGAGTTGCCATGATTAGCCTTTCAGTAATTCTTCAATTTTCTTTTCAATTTCGATGGCTTTGAAGGGGAGGCCCTGAACTTTGTTCAACCCGACTGCGGGAACAAGGTACTTCGCCCGTAAGACTTTGATCAATTGTCCCAGATTAAGCTCAGGGACAAGAATATGTTTAAATTTGTAAAGGATCTCGCCAACATTTTTTTGCAGTGGATTGAGATACCGCAAGTGCAGGTGAGAAACCGAGCGGCCTTTCGCGCGTTGGTTGTTGACCGCTGTGCGAATTGCGCCGTACGTACTTCCCCATCCCACCACTAAGAGGTCGCCCTCTTGATCGCCCTCGACTTCCGCGAGAGGGATGTCGTTTGCGATCCGCTCGACCTTTTCTGCACGGAGCTTCACCATCAGCTCGTGATTCTGCGGCTCATAGTTCACGTTACCCGTAATGTGCTGTTTCTCGAGACCGCCGATACGATGTTCGAGTCCGGGGGTGCCGGGAATTGCCCACGGCCGGGCAAGGGTCACCTCGTCGCGGAGGTAGGGATAGAACCCCTGAGGATCAGTTCGGAATTTTGGAGAAATGTCTGGCAAAGCATTGAAATCCGGAATCAGCCATGGCTCTGAACCGTTGCCGAGGTAGCCGTCCGTCAGACAGAACACGGGGGTCATGTATTTTAGTGCAATGCGTGCCGCTTCGAAGACCGTACTGAAACAATCGGCTGGTGTGGCTGCCGCTACGACGGGGATCGGTGCTTCACCGTTACGCCCATAGAGTGCCTGAAGGAGGTCAGCCTGTTCAGTTTTGGTTGGTAGGCCCGTGCTGGGTCCGCCACGCTGCACGTTTATGCAGACGAGTGGGAGTTCCACCATCACGGCAAGTCCGAGCGCTTCGGTCTTCAACGCGACGCCTGGACCGCTTGTGGTGGTGAATCCTAAATCTCCGCCGAACGCTGCACCGATGGCTGAGGTAATGCCGGCAATCTCATCTTCTGCCTGGAAAGTCTTGACGCCAAAGTGCTTGTACATCGACAACTCATGCAAAATGTCGCTCGCCGGTGTAATGGGGTAGCTGCCGAGGAACAGGTCTAACTTCGCTTTTTTTGCCGCTGCCATCATACCCCATGCCGTTGCCTGATTGCCCGTGATGTTGCGGTATTTGCCGGGTGCAAGTTTGGCAGGGGCGACCTGGTAGCGGACGGCGAAGATTTCGGTCGTCTCGCCGTAGTTCCAGCCTGCCTTCAGGACACGGGTGTTGGCTTCCATGATTTCCGGCTTGTTGATGAATTTTTTCTTGATCCAATCCAGCGTCGGATCCATCGGTCGATTGTACATCCAGTACATCAAACCGAGGGCGAAGAAGTTTTTCGACCGGTCGACCATCTTGCTGGAAAGACCCATATCCTGCAAGGCCAATGCCGTTAGCTTCGTGATATCGACTTCGAACACCTGGTACTTGGAGAGCGAGCCGTCTTTAAGAGGGTTGGTCTGGTAACCGGCGAGTTTCAGGTTTTTGTCGTTGAACCCGTCGGAGTTGGCGATGATCACGCCGCCATCCACGAGGCTACCAAGGTTGACCTTCAGCGCGGCGGGATTCATGGCGACGAGAACGTCGCACTGGTCGCCCGGTGTGTTGATTTCCGTACTTCCAAAGTGAATCTGGAATCCGCTCACGCCGAACAGTGTGCCGGCAGGAGCACGGATCTCCGCCGGAAAATCGGGAAGCGTACTGAGGTCATTACCGAGGATAGCGGTGGTGTTTGTAAATTGCGTGCCGGTCAACTGCATGCCGTCGCCGGAATCGCCCGCAAAGCGTATCGTCACTTCTTCTAAGGTTTTAACTGTTTTTTCTGCCATGGGGGAATTCATTCTTTCGAGATGGTTCAATACTTGTGGCTGATAAAAATGTAGGTAAAATTTGGGGCAACGTCAAGAAACACCGTCCGATGAGAGCAGCCCTTTGAGTTGTGGCTTCTACGCTCTGCGTTCATTCAGCCACGCGGAGCGTCAGATTCAGGCTGTTCCGAAGCGGAGCGTCGGAACGAAAACAACATGAAGAGAAAAGCAGCGAAACGCACAAAGCATGGAGCGTTGGGACAACGTCACATTTCATCCCGCAAACAAAAAACGCCAGAACTCGTTTTCACGAATGCTGGCGTACAGTCACATGATGCCTGTCGCATCTATTCTCGCACAACCCATACCTTCACTTTGCCCGTCACGCCGCCGGGGAGTTTCACATTCACATCATAAATCCCCAACGCCTTGATCGGCTCCTCTAATTCTATCCAGCGCTTGTCGAGAGAAATCCCCTTCTCCTGGAGCCCGTCGGCAATCATCTGCGAAGTGACCGATCCGAAGAGTTTGTCGTCCTCTCCGACTTTCATCTGCACGGTGAGAGAGACCTTCTCGAGCTGGGCAGCGAGCTTCTCGGAGCCGGTTTTTTCTTTTTCGAGTTTCCGGGCAAGCTGCTTTTTTTCTTCTTCCAGTGTGCGGAGAGCACTTGGCGTTGCCATATAGGCAATCTTGCGGGGGATCAGATAATTGCGGGCGTACCCATCCTTCACGTCCACAACGTCTCCGAGTTTCCCCAGTTGCTCGAAATCTTGGCGTAAAATGACTTTCATATAGAGACTCCTCAGCTTCTTTCGGTGATCAATCAGTCTGGTTAGCTCACAGCGTCGGCGACGAAGGGGAGTAACCCTAAGTGCCGCGCACGCTTCAGCGCTTTCACAAGCTGGCGCTGGTGTTTTGCGCACGTGCCGGAGATTCTGCGGGGTGTGATGCGCCCTTGTTCGGAAATAAACCGCTGAAGCCGTTTTTCATTTTTGTAATCGATGTAGATTTCCTTGTTGTCGCAGAAGCGGCAGGTGCGGCGCTTGCGTTGTTGTGCTGCACCGCGGGAAAAGCCCCCCTTGGCTGCTCCTCGCGAAAGTCCTCCGCGCGAGGCCCCTCCGCGTTGTCCCGCGGCTCGTGATCCTGCTAATCGTGGCATGGTCTTGTCTCCAAATCGATGGTTGTTGGATGATTGTGGTTGTACCGTTGCGAGAGACGGATTATGTTACGTCGTCATCGCTTTCCTCATCGTCCTCGTCGACGACGGCAACCGGCGTCGCAGCTTTTGGGGCCTGCTCCGGCGTATCGGCCTCTTTGGCCTGCATCGCTGCTGCCGCTTTTGCCTTCAGCGCATTCTTGTCGAGCACGATGGTGAGATACCGGAGAATGTTCTCATCCAATTGATAATGCCGTTCGAGCTTGGCAATCGTATCGCTCGGAGCAGTAAACTCGACGACGGTATAAAAACCGTTGTTTTTCTTCTTGATGGGATACGCAAACCGCTTCCGACCCCACTTCGTGAGGTCACGGATTTCACCGCCGTTCTTGACGATGACCTCCTTGACTCGTTCGATCACCGCGTCGATCTGCGGGTCGTCGAGCGCGGCGTTCACAATGAACGTCGTCTCGTAGATTTTCTTCTTGGACATAGTGAATCTCCCTTTGGACTGTGATGATTGGCCCCAGTCGTCTCACTATCGGATGAGCACTGGAGCAGGGTTGTTGGTTACAGACGAAATTTGAAAATCGAAATTACAGTAATGGTGCAATCACCAATGAAACAATCGACATCAACTTAATCAAGATATTCATCGATGGACCGGAGGTATCCTTAAACGGATCGCCCACCGTGTCACCGACGACGGCGGCTTTGTGTGCGTCGGTGCCTTTTCGTTCACCCTCGACTTCACCTTTTTCGATTGCTTTCTTGGCATTATCCCAGGCACCGCCGGCGTTGGCCATCATCAGGGCGAGAAGGACGCCCGTGACCGTCGCGCCGGCAAGCATTCCGCCGAGCGCTGCAGGGCCGAGCGAGAACCCGACGACAACCGGCGCTGCAACGGCCGAAACGCCGGGAAGCATCATTTCTTTGAGTGCGCCTTTGGTGGCGATGTCGACACAGCGAGCGGCGTCGGGCTTTGCACCAGCTTTCCCTTCGAGCAGACCGGGGATTTCGCGGAATTGCCGGCGAATCTCATCCACCATCTTTCCCGCCGCTCGTCCAACCGCCGTCATCGTCATGGCCGCGATCAGGAAGGGAAATGCTCCGCCGACAAACAATCCGATGACCACATACGGATCGGTGATGATAATCTGGACCGCAGAAAGTCCCTGAGCGATTCTCGCCTGGTCGACCGCTTGCGAAAAGGCGGCGAAGAGTGCCAACGCAGTGAGCGCGGCTGAGCCGATGGCAAATCCTTTTCCAATCGCTGCCGTGGTGTTGCCCAGCGCATCCAGACCGTCGGTGATTTTTCGGACGTCAGGTCCGAGTCCGGACATTTCGGAGATACCACCGGCATTGTCTGCAATCGGGCCGTACGCGTCGACCGACATCGTGATGCCCACCGTTGCGAGCATCCCGACAGCCGCGATACCGATGCCGTAGAGTCCCGCCACTTCGTTCGCAACGAAGATCGCTATGCAGATCGCCACGACCGGTAAAGCTGTTGATTCTAACCCGACTGCAAGGCCGCTGATAATATTCGTTGCCGAACCTGTTTTGCTCGCCTTCCCGATGCGCTTAATCGGTCTGCCGGAGGTATAGAATTCTGTGATGAGCCCGATAAAGATTCCGCCAAGCGTTCCCCAGAAAACTGCCCAGAAGACGTTGTTGCTCACATCGTATGTTCGAATCAGCCACCAGCCGCTAAGCAGAAAGACGCCCGCGGCGATAAAGGTCGAATATCGTAGCGCGGCCGCGGGGGAAAGCTGTTTGAGCACGCGCATAGAGCCAATGCCAATCAAAGAGGCGACAAGTCCGATGGCAGCAAGGACAAGAGGGAGTGCCATCAGGATGCTCTTAATAGAGGCGTCGGCGACCTCGGGCAGAGCTTTCAGTTTAGCTAATCCTTCCGGCAGGAGAGTCGCACCGATGGCAATCGTCGCAACGATCGAACCGACGTAGGACTCGAAGATATCCGCGCCCATACCGGCCACGTCGCCCACATTGTCCCCCACGTTATCGGCGATGACGCCGGGATTGCGTGGGTCGTCTTCCGGAATGCCGGCTTCGACTTTGCCGACGAGGTCTGCTCCAACGTCTGCCGCTTTTGTATAGATGCCGCCGCCAACACGCGCAAACAGTGCAATCGAGCTTGCACCCATGGCAAAGCCGTTAATGATGCTTGCCTGCTCTGGGTTGCCGAACAGGAGGAAGAATATGCCGACACCGATCAATCCCAAACTCGCGACGCTCACACCCATCACTGCTCCGCCGTCGAACGCCGTCAGCAGGGCTTTGGCTTGTCCGACGGAACGAGCCGCTTCTGCGGTTCTCACGTTGGCTTTGGTTGCCGCGCGCATACCGAAGAAGCCGGCGAGTACGGAACAGGTCGCACCGCTCACGAAGGCGAGGGCAGTGTTCGAATCGATAAAGTTCGCCAGAAGGCCCGCTACGATCGTCACAAACACCACTAACACGCCGTACTCGCGTTTGAGAAATGCCATCGCCCCGACTTGAATTTGGCTGGCGATCTCTTTCATTCGCTCCGTTCCTTCGGACAGGCGTTTCAAGTTAAAGTAAATCAGGAATGCAACGATGAGTCCTGCGACTCCAATCCACGGAATGTATGGTGTGAGTTGTTCCATGTGTTTCTGTATTCTGGATTATGCTGCTGGTTGAGTGTTGTACAGAGTCATTGTTTTTTGAATGCCATGTTGAATGAACGAGACGCACGCTTCAGCCGCCCGCTTCACCATCCGGTTGACGACAGGGCGTTCTGTTGTTGTAAACCTGTCGAGGACAAACTCCGCCATCCGCTCTTTGTTCTGGGGAATGGACTCAGAGGCGATACCACAGCGAAGTCGTGGGAAGGACTCTGACTGCAGGTGGTAGATAATTGAGTACAACCCGTTGTGGCCGCCATCGCTTCCTTTCGGGCGTAACCGCAACGTACCGAGCGGGAGCCAGAAATCATCGCACACGACTAACAGTCGGTCAAGCGGGACCTCGTAACGCTCTTGAATGTCGACAACAGCCGACCCACTGTTGTTCATGTACGTCAGCGGCTTGACCAGACCGACCTTCTCGCCTCCCACCATTGTCAACGCCTCGAGGTACTCTCCCTTGCCAGGCTTGAACTGTGTGTTGAGTGTCTCCGCAAGGCGATCGACAACTTCAAACCCCACATTGTGTCGGGTACCATCGTATGGACTGCCGGGATTTCCGAGCCCGATGATGAAGACCATGCCGGTCGGGTTGTTTCCTGCTTACTTCTTCTCTTTTTCTGCAGGCTTCTCCGATTCCCCTTCTGCGCCTTCTTCAGCCTTCTTGCCTTTAGCGATCACTTCAGGCTCAGCCGGTGCAGCCGCCGTTGCAGCTTCAGCCGTCGTTGCAACTTCAGCCTCTTTCATGATCGTTGGAGGCACCACAGCAACGACAGCGCTGTTCTCGTTCTCGAGAATCTTCACGTTGGGAATGGTTAATTCCTTCACGTGGATAGAGCGATTCATGAGAAGTCCGGTGACATCGACTTCGATGTGGTCCGGAATATATTTCGGCAAGCAGGAGACGCGAACAGAGTGCAGGATATGCTGCAGAATGCCGCCGTCTTTCACGCCTTGGGCTGTACCCTTGACGACAACCGGCACCTGAATGGTCACAGCCTCGTCTTCCTTGAGACCAAAGAAGTCGAAATGCACCGGCTTGTCGGTGACGGGGTCGAACTGGACATCGCGCAGGATACACGTATGCGTCGATCCGTCGTCCAGTTTTAGGTTAATCACGTGTGTTGCCGATGTCTTGATCAACGGACGCAGGGTGAGTTCCGAGACGGCAATCGGAATGTTCTTCTCGCCATGGCTATAGTAAATACCGGGAATCTTACCTTGCCGGCGAAGACGTTTTGCTCGTTTGCCGAGATCTTTTCGGATTTCGGCGGTTACGGTTACTTCAGACATTGCTTCCTCTCACTGTAATTAGATTCGATCTTTATCGACGTCAAACAAGGAGCTAATCGACTCGTGGTTATGCGTTCGTTGTATCGCTTCAGCAAACAGCTTCGCGACGGACCGGAGCTCGATTTTCGGCGATGATTGCCGGAGCGGAATCGTATCCGTCACGGCAAGGCTTGTGACGGCAGAGTTGTTGATTCGCTCCAAAGCCTGGCCGGACAGAATCGGATGCGTGCAAGCACCCCAGATATTCTTCGCGCCGTTTTCTTTTAAGGCTGCGACGGCGTTCACAAAAGTACCCGCGGTATCAATCAGGTCGTCAACGATCAGAACGTTCTTGCCCGATACGCTGCCGATGACATTTAACACTTCTGCTTCATTGGCTTTTGGGCGCCGCTTGTCGATCAGAATCAGGTCGGCATCGAGCCGTTTGGCAAAGGAACGAGCCATCTTCAGGCCCCCAACGTCTGGCGAAGCAACGGCGAGGTCTGGGATGGCCTTATTCCGGAAATAGTCGATGAATACCGCCGACGAGTATAAATGGTCGAGCGGGATGTCAAAGAAGCCCTGAATCTGCGGAGCGTGCAAGTCCATGGTGATGACCCGATCAGCCCCTGCTTCCGTAATCAGATTGGCAACTAACTTCGCTGTAATCGAAACCCGCGGCTGATCTTTGCGGTCTTGCCGAGCATAGCCGAAATAGGGGATGACGGCAGTGACCCGACGCGCCGAAGCTCGCTTCGCTGCATCGATGAGGATCAACAGTTCGACCAGGTTCTCTGCAGGAGGCTGGGTCGGCTGAATAATGAAGACGTCGTCGCCGCGGATGTTGTCCGCGTACTTGACCCAGATTTCTCCGTCGCTGAAGTTTCGGATCTCCACGTGCCCGAGTTCAAAGCCGCCTTCTTTCGCGATGTTTTCAGCAAGCGGTCGATTCGCTCGACCGGAAAAAAGTTTTAAGTCGCTCATGCGGTGCTCGTGGAGAGTGTGTCGATGGTTTTTATCCTACCGCACATCCGCTGGGGTGCCAGGATTCGAACCTGGGAATGGCGGCTCCAAAGGCCGCTGCCTTACCACTTGGCTACACCCCAAGACCTAATCATTTTTTTATTCGAACCTGGGAATATCCCGCACAACACCGGTGCGGGATGCGCTATACCCCAAGACTCAATTGGAGCAGTTCAGAAATCCTGGAACAGCTCAAAAAATAAAACCCAACCTCAAAAAGTTGGGTCTAAAATATAGAGAAAAAATGCCGCTTAGTCAATCTGTTTTTAGCACTTACACGGCTAATCTCATTCAGGTTGAGGGAGGAAGAAGACGGTATTGAACAGGAGTTTCTGAAGTCCTATCCAGAACATCCGAAAGGTTACGGATTCCGTCATGAGCACAACACGACCTCGGCCATTTCGGAATTCCGTAATGAACGCGGCATCGGCAACCTTCTTTGCCCTGGTCTTCGCCGCATAACCGCTTGCTTCGGTGGAATCGGGAGCAAAGCGTCCAACATTCAACGCACCTTCTGAGAGGAGAAACGGCGTTGAATTTCTCTTCAGAACATAAACCTCACGATCATATCCGAAGCCAATGGGATGCGTCGTATCAATCAAGGCCTTGAAGATAGCGCCGGGGATGGATTCCAGCCGTTCACGTTCCTGACGCTCGAATTGTGTCTCACGCTTTTGTGCTTCTTTCCGAGCTTTCTCTTCTTCTTTCTCTTCCTTGGTCTTGTCGTCTTCTTTTTTCTCTGATTCCAGAAGGGCAGCAGTTATGCCTGACCGGCTCTTGGTGAGAAACAACGCGCCTCCTTCTATCCCAACGAGCACGCCGCCGTTCTGTACCCACTGTTTCAGTTTGGCGACTTTGGAGCTGTCAAGGACGGGTCGGTAGTCGCCGCCGTCGGGAATGATAAGGACGTCATATTTGTAGAGGTTGATGTCGCCAAGCTCGCGTCCGCGAATGGCGGACATAGGAACGCCGTATTCCTGGTCGAAGAGATACCAAAGCTCGCCGTACGCGTTGGAGCTTGCCGGCATATCGGTAACGATGGCAATGGACGGTTTCTTGATCGGTCGGACGTAGTTGGATCCGAGGCTGATGCCTCCGTCGGTTAGGCCGGTGTGAGCGGAGTAGACGTCTACACCGAATGTTTCAGCAAGTTGCGTTATATCGGTGTGCAGGGTTTCCTGCTTTGGTGAGCTGAAGACGATGATGGTACCTGCACGAAAATGCCTGCCGACGGTCTGGAATGGCCGCGAGGCGTAATGTACGGCGTATCCTTTTTCCAATAACGACCAAACGAGCTTCACCGCGTCATTCCGTTCCCATGGGATCAGATAAGCGAACGCCGCTTTTCCCCCGATGACCCTTCCGGCCACACGTTGAATTGCGGCAATCTTTTTGGCTGAAGAAGGCAGCGGGGCTTCTGTCGTATAGGCTTCAAGCCCGTAGGCTACAGGAAGAGACCACGCCGAAACGTCGTAGAAGAACGTATCGGGCAGTACGGTCTTGGGTTCCAGCAACGCCTTGACGAGGCGGCTGTGTGGCTGAAGTGTGGAGATGAAATAGGTGCCTTTGGGAAACGAGACCTTTGTCGGCTTGGCGGTGAAGTAGCGCTGCGCTTCGAGGGTCGTTGCTTCCTGCAATTGATGGACTTCAATGCCCTGGTTGATTAATGTCGCAGCGAGCCGCGCAGCTCGATTGGGGTCATTCCCTTCCTTGATGATGAATCCTTTGACTCGTGAGGCATTCTTCAAACCGGATTCCCAAAAAGCGAAGAAATCCTGCAACCGTTCTTTTTTGTACTTCACCGTTGTTTCGAGTGTGGCGATGCCGGTGGTGAAATGGTTGAGTGCCCGTTGTCGGAGTGTGAGGGTGTCGCCGTTAGGTTTCCGCACGGCGAAACTGCCGCGTGAACCTCCGGCTTGTTCGTAGGTCATTCCAATGGCACCATTGAAGGTCGGCCAGGAGTCGCCATACGCCGGATAATAAAGGTCAAACGATTCCCCAACGTAGTATTGCTGTCCGATCTTTTGGAGCGCCTCGGCATTTCCTTTCCCGTAAATCATTCCCCATTTCTTGACTTCCGGCGGTAGCTCGGTATGTACAGGGGGCGCGGCGGGGAAAAAGAAATAGGTGCTCGTGTGTCCCATCTCATGGAAATCGACATGCGTGTGCGGCATCCATTCACGATACAGCGGAATGCGTGCTCGCGTCTCTTTCTGTGTTTGCCATGCCCAGTCACGGTTGAGGTCGAAGTAATAGTGATTCGTGCGACCGCCGGGCCATGGCTCGCTGTGCTCGATGGCGTCGGGATTCACGTTCGGCTTCGACCCCAGAGTAGAATTGACCCACTGCACATAGCGCTCTCGGCCGTCGGGATTTACTGCCGGGTCGATTAGCACAATGACATTCTCCAGGATATCGAGCGTGCGTTGGTCGGTGCCTGCGCAAAGCTGGTAGGCGGTGAGCATGGCCGCTTCGGGCGAGCAGGCCTCGTTGCCATGTACGCCGTAGGAGAGCCAAACAATGGCCGGAAGACTGTTGATGATTTGTTCTGCTTCAGCTTTTGATCTGAAGGTGCGTGGATCGGTCAGTTTTTTGTTGTTGGCTTTGATCTCATCGAGCCGGGCAAGATTCTTCGGTGAGCTGATGATCAATAATTGAAGCGGACGCATCTCGTACGTTTCGCCATAGACAATGCGCTGGATTCGGTCGGAAGAGGCAACGAGTTTGTCGTAGAACTTCTCAAGGTTGCGATAATCGGTGAACCGATCTCCTATGTCATATCGCAATACCGATTGCGGACTTGGAATAGCAGGATTGTAACTGCTGCCGGGCAGGAGTTCGAACGACTGTTGAGCAGATGCGGCTGCAACGACGAAGAGTAAAGCGGCAAGCTGTTTCATTACACCTCCATGGAAAAATTTGCGGTGTAAAATATGGGAAATTGTGTCAGAAGCAAGGCAGTCGGTCAACATCAAGCTTCAGGGGAAGATCTATCCAAAAGAAGGTGTCAGCGCACCGATAGGAACCCTCCAGGCGTATAAGTTCGAGTTTACCACCTCGCTCACGGTGCAGGGTCTCACCTTTACCGAAACAGAATACCTCTTTTTTGCCGATGGATATGGGCTTGTGAAGGAGTACACACCGGTTCAGCGCGAGCCTTTCTCAGGCATGAAGAGGGAAGGTCGGGAGGTTCTCCTGCAACAAAAGAACTTCTGAGCGTTCTCGATGGCTTCACGGTCGGTCATCTGGCGGATGAACGATCTTTAGCTTATTCCAGCTTGTCTTCCCTGGTTGCTGTAGGAAATCCTTAGTACGGGTTTGATTCTCGTCAAAGGATTTCCTATTTTCTCAGCGTCTCGTATCCCGAATATTCTCCACGGAGGACATCAATGGAAGTCTCAAGCTTAGCGACTTTGAGCAGAACCTTTCCGCTTGCCCGCGGAACAACCCTCGTCCAGACCTTCTGGATTTCCACGTTCGCGATTCTGACGGCAGTCGGTGCCCAGATTGAAATTCCTCATCAGCCCGTGCCGTATACCTTCCAGACCCTGTTTGTGCTCTTGGCGGGTGCATTGCTCGGTCCTCGCAACGGCTTCATCAGCATGGCGATGTATCTGACGCTCGGTGTGTTAGGGATTCCTGCGTTCGCCGGGGCGGGCTTTGGTCTTGCGCGCATCCTCGGTCCCACGGGCGGATATCTTCTCGCGTTCCCCCTCGCTGCTTTCGTCGTCGGCAGCCTTGTTCCGTTGCGTGCGCACTTCGTCTGGACGCTGTTTTCCATGTTCGTCGGCTTGTTGGTGATTTTTTCGATCGGGACGGTGCAACTGAATTTCGTGTACTTTCGCGATTGGAATGCCGCCTTCCAGGCCGGGTTTCTGATCTTCTCGTGGTGGGATCTCTTGAAGCTCTCGGCAGCAGCGGCCATCTACCGCCAGTTGACCGGCGGGTGGAAACGATAGCGAAAACAAAAAAGTGTGGAAGTGAAACAAGCCGCCTTATGATGAGGCGGCTTGTTGCTTTGAGAGGGTCGCGAGGAATTCGTTGATCCGCTTCTCCAATGTTGCAACGGTTTCTCGAAACGCCTGCAAGCGTTGTTCTTCCGTTCCACTGACAAAGCTCGGGTCCGGCGTGCTCCAATGAAGCTGTCGCTTCGCGCCGGGGTAAACGGGGCACTCCTGGTAGGCATCATCGCAGACCGTAATGACGTAATCGAACTGTTGTCCGTCGAACTCACTCATCGACTTCGAGCGCTGAGCGCTGATATCGATGCCGCGTTGTTTCATCGCTTCCACGGCGAGAGGGTGAACCATGCCGGCCGGATGCGTCCCCGCACTGAATACCTCAAACTCCTTCCCGCCTAAATGGCGA
>DATLYT010000159.1:0-20405 GCA_035574455.1 Bacteroidota bacterium | reverse complement strand
CCACTGAACCGCTTGATAACAGACATCTTGACAACTAATCCACAGAGGCGTCTTAGGTGGAAACCATATAATCAGTAGTTGGGCGTCACACGGGAGACAGTGATGCGGACTTTCTTTCTTGCACTGATAGCAGTGCCCATGTTAGTTGGCTGCTCCATTCAGCCAAATCGGCCAACGAGCGCCGCGGCATCACAAGGTGAAGAGTTGGAAATTGCGTCGGCTCCGTCGGACAGTACCGACGGCTTGCGCTCGGGCGCACTGTTCGATGCGCTGGCGCAAATGGACAGCCTCCTGTTCGATGCATCGTTCGCATCGTGTGATGCCGCCAAAGCCAACGCCATCTTTACCGACGACGTCGAGTTCTACCACGATCAGACAGGCTTCTCTGCGGGTGAGCAAGTGCGGGAGAACACCCGCCGGCTCACCGCGTCGTGTCCGCGCGACCGCGGCATCACCCGAACCATCGTTCCGGGCAGTTTGCGGGTGTACCCGATCGAGGGCTATGGAGCAGTACAAGTTGGGTACCATCGGTTCGATGAGCGCGGCACGGCCACCAGCACCCAAGCAAAGTTCATTAGTTTGTGGCGTTTCCAGGACGGACGTTGGCGGCTCGCGCGGGTGCTAAGCCTGGACCATCGCGCGGTGCCGCCGCTGACATCCGCACCGCAACGCTAGGCGTTTTAACCTAAACGAAAACAGGACTCGTGCTCTCAAGAGAAACGCCGGTGACGCCCAACCGCGCGTTCCACCGGACGCCCTAGCCCTACGGGCTCGGGTTCCCTCGTTCGCTTCGCCCACTCGGCGCCGGTGAGCGCAGGCCGTTAGACATCTTCTCGTTTCCAGAGGTCGTAAAACTGATGAGAAAAGCAAGCGCACTATTTTTGATTCTTCTTTCGCCCGCATTAACGTTCGCGCAAGCAACGGCACTTCCGCCCACGCGTCCGTTTGCGTTTACGCACGTCACCGTGATTGACGTAACTGGCGCACCATCCAAGTCTGGCATGACGGTTATTGTCGCGGGCAATCGCATCACAGACGTCGGCAAAACCGGAAAAGTGCAGATTCCGAAGGGTACGCAGGTCTTCGACGCTCGCGGTAAGTTTCTGATTCCAGGGCTGTGGGATATGCACGTGCATTCGATGTACGACGGCAGGCCCGAGTTCTTCTTTCCGTTACTGCTGGCAAATGGTGTCACTGGGGTGCGCGAGCTGGCCAGTACGTTTCCACTCGAGAAGATAAATAATATTCGACGAGAGATCTTGACAGGCAAGGTCCTTGGCCCGCGATTCGGGGCCGTAACCGGAAAGATCATCGAGGGCCACAGCCAGGCGAACGATCGGCGGCCGGAGTTTGAGTATGTTGCCACGGCTGAAGAAGCGAGGCGACTTGTGCGGTCTCGCAAGCAGCAGGGTGCGGACTTCATAAAAGTCTATAACTGGCTTCCGCGTGACGTTTACCTCGCTATCGCCGATGAGGCGAAGAAACAAGGGATTCCGTTCGCGGGGCACATTCCGGTATCAATGACTGCCGCAGAGATTGCCGATGCGGGACAAAAAAGCGTCGAGCATCTGGTGGGTATCCTGCATGCTCTGTCCAGCCGCGAAGCAGAGCTTCTCGCCGCTCTGAGGGATTCGCCTACGCGACCGCAATTCTCCTACCTTGCCAGTTCAGTCGCAGCCGCGGAAAGTTACGACTCCAAGAAGGCCAAGGCTCTCTTTGCTCGTTTCAAACATAACGGTACATGGCACTGTCCGACCTACGCTCTCAGACGCGCTCGTGCATACATGAGCGAACCTTTTATTCGAAACGACGAGCGGCTAAAGTACATTCCCCGGTCTGTACGCGAAACATGGGCGAAAGGGCCGATCCTGAGAGACGAGGCGTCATTCAGAAAGGTTTACTTGAAAGATCTCGAGCTCGCGGGTTTAATGCAGCGGGCGGGCGTTGGAATTCTGGCCGGGACCGACACCGGCTTCGGGAACTTCTACACGATTCCCGGCTTCAGCCTGCACGATGAGCTTGAGCTGCTAGTAATCGCGGGGCTTACTCCGCTGCAATCACTGCAAGCTGCAACGCTCAATCCGGTAAAGTTTCTCGGCCTAGAGAGAACACTGGGCACGGTTGCAAAAGGTAAGATTGCTGACCTCTTGCTACTCGACGCGAACCCCTTGGAGAACATAAAAAACACGCGACGGATCAATGCGGTTGTAGCGAACGGCAGGTATTTGGCAAGGGAAGAATTAGACAGTCTACTGGCTAATGTTGAAACTGCTGCCAATAAAAAATGAAGAGCCATTCGTTGCTCGCACGATGTCTAACATGGGCGGATGAGCGGCCGGGGGACCGCGCGGTGTATCGCCGCGCTAACAAGGGGGCTCCCACCCCCGTCACAGCCAGTTAGGCCCCCACGCGGGGCGGTCCCAGCAGAACCACACGCGCTGTGGTTCGAACCTAACAAGCGGATGGAGCGGACCGGCCGCCAACTAGCTCGTGGCCACGGGCGACGCGCGGGCAGCTCATCCGTCGGCCTTTAGACGGCAGACAGTGAGAAGCCGGTAGGTGCTGCTACTCCGATTCTTTCTCCTCATACTCCGGGCAATCCAGTCGCAAATCCCCCTTCCCATCATATCATCCTCAAATGAATAAAATCGTCTACGGCGTTTTTGCTTGATACTCGCGTGCGTCTTTCCTAAGTTTCATAGGCCTTAAGGCAGGTTTTTCCCCAGACGTCATCGCGGTGAAACAAACGAGATAAGCCAAAGAGAAAGGAGAGTGTCGTGAGCTCAGTCCGGGTTTTAGTCGGCACACGCAAAGGTGCATTCATCCTCACATCCGATGGAAAGCGCAAACGGTGGGATGTCAGCGGCCCATTTTTTGGCGGCTGGGAGATTTATCACATGAAGGGATCGCCCGCGGACCCGAACCGGATCTACGCGTCGCAGACGAGTGGCTGGTTCGGGCAGGTCATCCAGCGCTCCGACGACGGCGGCAAGACGTGGAATCCTCCGGGAACAAAACCCGAAGACCTCGTCGGCCCGGATGGAATGCCGAAAGGCGTGAGCAACATGTTCGCGTATGACACATCGCCCACGACCGGCAAACCGCTCACGACCCATCAGTGGTACGATGGCACACAGCATCCGTGGGAGTTCAAGCGCGTCTGGCATCTCGAGCCGTCGCATTCGGATCCGAACACGGTGTATGCGGGAGTTGAGGATGCGGCGATCTTCCGCTCAACCGACGGCGGCGCAACCTGGCACGAGCTTGCCGGCTTGCGCGGACATGGAACCGGTCCACAGTGGGCACCCGGAGCCGGCGGAATGGGACTCCACACCATTCTCATCGACCCGAAGAACGAGAAGCGCATGTATGTGGCAATTTCTGCAGCCGGTGTGTTCCGAACCGACGATGGCGGCCGGACGTGGAAAGCGATCAACCGCGGCCTGAGGTCCGACTACATTCCCGATCCCAATGCGGAGATTGGTCACTGCGTCCACCGGATCGCCATGCACGCTTCGCGGCCGAACGTGCTCTTTATGCAGAAGCACTGGGACGTGATGCGCAGCGACGACGCGGGCGAGAACTGGCGTGAGATCAGCGGCAACCTGCCAAGCGACTTCGGCTTTGTGGTTGACGTGCATGCACACGAACCGGAGACCATCTACGTCATCCCGATCAAAAGCGATTCCGAACATTTTCCGCCAGAAGGAAAACTTCGCGTCTACCGCAGTCGGAACGGCGGCAATGAATGGGAAGCGCTCACGAAGGGTCTCCCTCAAAAAGACTGCTACGTGAACGTGCTGCGCGATGCGATGGCGGTGGATACGCTCGATCCCTGCGGCGTTTATTTCGGGACGACAGGCGGACAGGTGTACGTGTCTCCGGATGGCGGTGACAACTGGGAGGCGATTGTGCACGACTTACCGGCTGTTCTTTCCGTCGAAGTGCAGTCCCTAGACTGAACTCATCACTGATAGGTTAGAACCCATCTCAAGAATACTTTCCGCTACGAACGCAACGCGGAAAAGGTGCTGAATTGGAATCAAATTCAACGTTGCGGTCTTAGCGGCGTCGATCGTTTCTTCATCATCCTGTTACCATGGTTCGCGTTATTCTACCATATCATCTCCGGAATTTAGCAAAGGTCGGTGCCGAGGTTGAGCTTGAAGTCAACGGTCCTGTAACAGCTCAATCCATCCTCGACGCGCTCGAAGCCCGTTACCCGATGTTGCGCGGAACGATCCGCGACCACGTGACACTCCAGCGCCGACCGTATCTCCGCTATTTCGCCTGTAAAGAAGACTATTCACTCGCACAACCCAACACACCACTCCCCGACGACGTTGCGCAAGGGAAGGAGCCGTTCATCGTCCTCGGTTCCATCGCCGGCGGCTGACCCCATCACCCATCAACCATTAACCATTTCCCATTTCACCCTTACCCGTCTTCCGTTCATCTGCCCTCTGTATTCCGCTTTCTACCCCTTTCCTTTTTCCTCCTCATTTCCTACATTCTTGCAATCTTTCTTCCTCTGCAAATCAACTGCATCTCTCATCAACATCAGGAGGTCATGATGGCTTCCATTTCTCTCACCATCAACGGCAAAAGACAGACCGTTGATGTCGACCCGGCAATGCCGTTGCTCTGGGTGATTCGCGACATCATCGGTTACACAGGCACGAAGTACGGCTGCGGCGCGGGACTCTGCGGCGCGTGCACCGTGCACATCGACGGCGAGGCAACCCGCTCCTGCGTGACGCCCGTCGAGATGGCAGCAAACAAAACGGTAACAACCATCGAGGGACTCTCCCCCGACCGCCGTCACCCGCTTCAGCTTGCCTGGATCGAAGAAGACGTGCCGCAATGCGGCTACTGTCAGTCCGGACAGATCATGTCTGCCGCGGCGCTGCTGGCGGAAAAACCCAAGCCGACGGACGCCGACATCGACGCGATGATGGGCGGACACATCTGCCGGTGCGGGACGTACAACCGCATTCGCAGGGCTATCCACCGCGCGGCCGATACCGCCAAAGCGATGGGCAGCAAAGGAGGTGAATAACCATGAACACAACGACATTGAACCGACGCGACTTCATGAAAGTCGTCTCCATGGCGGGGACGGGCTTCGTCCTCGGCTTCTATCTGCCGACAAAGGAACAAGAGCTGCTCGCCCTCGAACCGATGGAAGCTTTCGCTCCGAATGCCTTTCTCTCCATCGACGCAACCGGTACGGTCACCATCACCGTCGCAAAATCTGAAATGGGTCAGGGTGTCCGCACGGCACTGCCGATGATCGTTGCCGACGAGCTTGACGCCGACTGGTCGAAGGTAAAGATCGACCAGGCTCCCGCGCATCCCACCAAGTATGGCAGCCAGAGTACGGGAGGAAGCGCAAGTGTTCGCCGCTCGTGGGATATGCTGAGGAAAGCCGGCGCAACAGCACGCGACATGCTCGTGACCGCCGCCGCACAACAGTGGAACGCCGAGAAGTCCGCCTGTTCCACGGAAAACGGCATGGTCATCCACAAACCGAGCGGGAAAAAACTGAGCTACGGTGAATTAGCCGCAGCCGCGGCGAAACTTCCCGTGCCGGAAAATCCCCCGTTGAAAGACCCGAAGGACTTCAAGATTATCGGTAAGCCGATGAACCAGGTCGATACGCCGAGCCGCGTGGATGGCAGCGCCGTTTACGGCATCGACGTGAAAGTGCCGGGAATGGTATATGCGAGCATCGAGCACTCGCCGGTATTCGGCGGGAAGGTCGCCAGCTTCGACGCGAGCAAGGCCAAGAAGATCGCGGGTGTGAAGGACGTCATCCAGATCGATGAAGGCGTTGCCGTGATTGCAACAAACACCTGGTCTGCGTTTAAAGGTCGCGAGGCGCTCTCGATTAAATGGGACGAGGGACCGAACGCGAACCAGTCGCAGGCGAATATCTGGAAGACGTTGGAAGAGGCGGCGAAGAAACCGGGAACGGAAGAGCTGAAGGTGGGCGATGCGGCAACCGCGCTGAACTCCGCCGCGAAAAAAGTCGAAGCCGTTTACTACGCTCCTTTCGTCGCGCACGCCACGATGGAGCCGATGAACTGCACAGCGCACGTCCGCGGCAACGAGTGCGAAATCTGGGCACCGACACAAACACCGCAGCAGGCACAAAACCAGGCCGCGCGCGTGCTCGGTATTCCTGTTGAAAACGTCAAGGTGAACGTCACCATGTTAGGCGGCGGCTTCGGCAGACGTTTACAGGCGGATTACGTTGTGGAGGCTGTTAAGGTCGCCAAGGCAGTCGGCGCACCGGTGAAATTAGTCTGGACGCGTGAGGACGATATGCAGCACGACTTCTACCGTCCCGCGACCTACAACGTCATGACCGCCGGCTTGGACAACGACGGCTGGCCCGTTGCCTGGACGCATCGTATCGCCGGAACAAAGGAGAAAGGCCTGGTGACCGGCGGCTCGACACCGCCGTATGCGATCCCGAACGTGCTCATCGACTCGCATATTATCGACGTCGGTGTACCGATTGGCGCGTGGCGGTCGGTGGGTCCATCCCAGAACGCGTTCATGGTCGAGAGCTTCATCGACGAGCTTGCCGCCGCTGCGAAGAAAGACCCGTTTGAGTATCGCCGCAGGTTGCTGGAAAACAAGCCCCGACTCAAACGTGTTCTAGAATTAGCGGCAGAAAAAGCGGGTTGGGGCAAACCACTGCAAGCCGGCCGAGGCCGCGGTATTGCCTGCTGTGAGTCGTTCGGCAGTAATATTGCCGAGGTAGCCGAGGTCTCCGTGGCAAACGATGGCTCGCTGACCATCCACCGCGTTGTTGTAGCGGTCGATTGCGGTCCTGTGGTCAATCCCAAGACGATCGAAGCGCAGATTGAAGGGGCTATCGTGTACGGTCTGAGCGCGGCGATTAAGGACGAGATCACGATCGAGAAAGGCCGCGTAGCACAGGGCAACTTTAACGACTACCAGATCATGCGGATTAACGAGATGCCGAAGGTGGAAGTGCATATTGTTCCGAGCACAGAGTCGCAAGGCGGCATCGGCGAGCCGGGTTTACCGCCGATAGCTCCCGCCGTCTGCAACGCCATCTTCGCAGCCACCGGCAAGCGGATCCGCAAGCTGCCGATCCGGGCGGAGGATTTGAAGAAGAGCTAAAAAGTAAGACCGATGGAGTCCACCTAACTAAGAGCTTTCTCTTCAACGCAAGGTGGGCTCCATCTAACACTGGCCAGGGCTGGAAAGAAGCAATTCGTAAAGCCTGGAGTTATGCGCAATGCCCCTAATTCAAGCAGATAACATAAATAGACGACAGCTGTTCACCGTGCTTATGACCGCTCCTATACTGCTCCTCATACCTATATTTGTCACCCTTGGGCAGCAAAGCAAATTCGACGTAGACCTTCCTACTGTAGAAGACGTTCGTGCAAGTTTACAGATGGCAAGTGCATTGATTTCCAAGGACAGACTATCGGCAGATGAAATCCGGCAGATCTACTTCGCTGAAAAAAAGATTGGGCGATGCGTGTGGGGCGTTTCCGAAAGAGACTCGGCACTCTACGGCTCTTATCGTATAGGGACACCCGATTACTTTTCTGATCGCACGGTGGGCGAACAATGTCTACTCTACATTCAGAAGCACCGTGACCGATTTAAGGTCGTTGATGATGGTTGGAAAGGAGAAAACAATTTCTGGGAACCAACTCGGTACTGGGCCGACCAAGCAAACAGACTCTATCCCAACTCAATGCAGGCAAGAGAGATTGAATTTGATCTTGAATTTAACGAATTCATTCGCCGATTCAACATTGTTGAAGACGCTAAGGGCAAAACCTGCCAGGAATATCACGAGGAAGACATAGGTAAATCTCTCGACGCTTATCTCGATGTCTATACCATGGAAGAGATCAACCAATGGCCTGCCGAGTGTGAGCAAGTCAGAGAAGAATTCATACGTGGCAAATCTCAGTTACTGCAGAAATACAAGAACGCTCCATTCACCAAGATTCTCAAAGACATCGATCCTACAACAATTGTGGTCATGCACAGTGTATGCTGATCCGGAGAATCGGGGCACTGCGCCTAACACGGCAAACACCGACACTCGCTCATTTGAAATGGCTAAGCCAAAGCTCGGTTTGAAAAATAGTTGTGCTCGTTCCACCGTTTTGCTCACGAAGAATTTGTAGCCCGCCCAAACGACCTTGGAGGCAATTGGGATTGGATCGAATTTCTTTTCGTCCGTTCGATCGGGCGGGTTTGCTAAACGACGGCATTGTTTGCCGAAACCTTAGGCGCCAGCACGAGCAAAGGGAACAGATTAATCATGAATACTTCTCATCATCTTTGTGCTCTCTGTGGCCAAAATCCAAGTTTGAGGCATAGTCACATTATTCCTGCTTTTGTTTTTCGTTGGACTAAAAGCACCTCAGCCACAGGGTTTTTGAGGTTCGGAGAGAATCCGAATCTCAGGGTCCAGGACGGCAATAAACCTAAATTGCTTTGCGGCAACTGTGAAGGCATTCTCAACAAACTGGAGACCCAATTCGCAAATGAGATATTTTACCCCTATGTCAACGACGAGCTATCTCGCGAAGGCGTTTCCACAAGCACCATCAAACAATTCTCATACACTGATTGGTTGCTTCGATTTGCCATTTCGGTCCAATGGCGTGTAGTTATGACCTCAAAGCCTTTCATTGCTAAGTTACCAAGCAAGCAGTTAGACTTGCTAAATTCCTTCTCCTCCACGTGGCGCGACTTTCTCCTTGGCAAACGCAAGGATACTGGTAATTGCGAGACCCATCTGATCTTTCTTCAGAATCTCGCATCTGGGGAGGGTTCTTTACCCGATAGTATCAATGATCGAATTAATTTCTATGTCATGAGATGCATCGATGCTACAATCACTACCGGGACGCGCACGCTGGGTGTATATGTCAAGTTCGGCCCAATGTGCCTCTATACTAGCATTCTTCCAGCTAAGCTCAAGAAACTGCCACATTCGAAGATTCATCTCAAGGGCTTGATGCTCACCGCTCAGACTCTGGCTAATCTTGGTCTAACTCAGTTCCTTTTTGTCGATAGACCAAACGAAGTGCTCCTAAGGATGAAGTATTCCGACAAGCAGAAGCGAGTTGTCCACGAGACTTATGTGAACAACCCAACGAGGGTTGAGCAATCGATGACGCTGCGGGCCCTAGAAGGCGATTTAATACTTAAGCAAAGGAAATCATCTACTTAGAGACATGAATCGTGCTGGCAGCTAACAGAACTTCTACTGAAAGTCGATCGAAGTAGTTCAGCGTGAATTGCACGTCCCGACAAAAAGCGTCGGGATGCTTTTGGCAAGTCTCAACAGTAAAGAAAAAACCTCCTCGGTGATTGTCTTTGGAATGTCGACGTTCCAATTCAATCACAAATCAAGAAGGTTGCGATGGCAAAGATCGAAGAAGGCTTCGCCAAAGGCAAGCCGATGTACGCGGGGATCGATGTGCACAAGAGAGATTGGACGGTGCACGTGTGGAGGCGGGATTTGATTCGATGGTGACAGCACAAAGCTTGCAACAACGCCCTTAGGCCCGGGTCATGGCCGGATCACTGGATAGGCCGCTTCAAGAAAGGTCGTTCGCAGACACTTCCCTCTGCAGGCGTTCTGTGCGCTACGAAGCCAATCACCTTGCGACGGTATCCGACAACAAATTCAGATTGAGACTTAACTCATGCCAACCCCTTTCCGTCTTCGATCGCTCAATCTTCGCTTCGACCGAAATGAACTCGCCGGAAGTTTCGGCGATATCGGGACCGACTTCCCTCTCATCGTCGGCATGATTCTCGCCTGCAATCTGGATACCGCGAGCACGTTGACCATGTTTGGACTCATGCAGATCGCTACCGGGCTCGTGTACGGAATTCCAATGCCCGTCCAACCGCTCAAAGCTATGGCCGTACTGATGATCACCCAGAAACTCACGGGCAATATCCTCTACGGCGCGGGGTTTGCCATTGGCGGCATCATGCTGGTGCTCACCCTCTCAGGCCTTCTCAACTGGCTGGCAAGGTTCATTCCCAAAAGTGTCGTGCGGGGTATCCAGTTTGGCCTCGGCCTTTCGCTCGCCTCGCTCGCCCTCAAAGACTACGTGATGGCCGATGCGCTGGCTGGGTACGTTCTGGCAGGAATCAGCTTTGTTATCGCCCTGGTTCTGATGGGCAACCGGAAATACCCTGCGGCCGTGTTTATTATCTTCGTAGGGTTCATCTACGCTCTTCTCTTTCAGATTGATCTCTCGGTGATCGGTCGCGGCATCGAGTTCAGAGTTCCACAACTGCATGTGCCGGAATGGTCTGATATCGCAACGGGATTCGTTCTTCTCGCGCTTCCACAGCTCCCCCTCTCGCTCTCGAACTCGGTCATCGCCACCCGGCAAACGATTGCCGACTTCTTCCCCGAGCGGCCGTTCAGTCTCACGAAGATCGGCCTGACCTATTCCGTGATGAATCTTGTGCTTCCGTTTTTCAGCGGCATCCCGAATTGCCACGGCGCCGGAGGTCTGGCCGGACATTACGCCTTCGGGGCACGAACGGGTGGGTCGGTGGTGATCTACGGATCGATGTATCTCATCCTCGGGCTCTTCTTCAGCCAGACGCTCACCGAAATGATCAAAGTCTTCCCTCTGCCTATTCTCGGCGTCATTCTGCTGTTCGAAAGTCTTTCACTCATGTCGCTGGTTCGAGACATCGCCGCTTCACGGCGGGAACTTACTCTCTGTCTTCTTGTCGCGCTCATTGCCCTGGGATTACCTCAAGGGTACGTGATCGGCCTGGTAGTTGGCACGGCGGTCTGGTACCTCGGCAGGAAACAGGAAGAAAACCTCTGAGCAGTAGAAGATTCTCTTCCCGTACAGATGTCGAGGCTCCAGTGGCTTGAACGATTCCCCGTATCGAAGAGCTTGCAACAGACCGTGTTCATCTACGGCTGGCACTTAGAAATCCTGCTCAAGCGGGCTGTTTAGATACATATGCTAACCGTCGACTTCAGTCGATGGCGAGAAAAGGCGCAAAAATGCAATAGGTAAACTCGTCGCGATCTCCACTGGCGCAAAAGATAAGAAACTCGTATGTTTCTTACCGCCTGAAAATTCCAGACTGATCGTACGATTCCTGATAGCACCATCTCGTGAAAGGAGTTGCCATGCATCGCACCTTCCGTTTCTTCGCCGCAGTGTCGATTCTCGCAGCCGTGCTTGTTCTCTCCGCGGCAGCGCAGAAACTTCAGTATCCCCCTACCAAGAAAGTCGATGTTGTTGATACCTATTTCGGCGTCCAGGTTCCCGACCCGTATCGCTGGATGGAGGATGAGACTTCGCCTGAACGCACAGCATGGATTGACGCGCAGAATGCGGTGACGTTTGGCTACCTCGAAAAAATTCCGTACCGAGAAAAAATCCGACAACGGCTGGAAAAGCTCTTCAACTATCCAAAATACTCTGCACCCTTCCGTCGCGGGGAATACTTCTTCTATTCCAAGAATGACGGCCTGCAGAATCAGAGTGTGCTCTACATCCAGAAAGGATTGGACGGGACGCCCGAAGTACTGCTCGACCCTAACACGTTCTCCGCGGACGGCACCACCCGTCTCGGTGCATTGTCCATCTCCAACGACGTCAAGTGGGTTGTGTACGGAATCTCACGCGGCGGATCGGACTGGCAAGAGTATATCACTATGGAGCTGGCGACGCGAAGGACGTTGCCCGACACGATGAAATGGATCAAGGTCTCCGGTATTGCATGGCACGGCAACGGTTTTTACTACAGCCGCTACCCCGCGCCCGAACAAGGAAAAGAGCTGACCACGAAGAATGAAAACCATATGGTGTACTATCACACCATCGGAACACCACAATCAGCCGACCGGCTGGTGTATCAAGACCCGGCCAACCCGCAGCGGTTTCATACGGTGAGCACAACGGACGATGAGCGCTTTGCCTTCCTCTACATCTCCGAGCGCGGAAGCGGGAAGAAAGGTAACGCCATTTACGTGCGCGACCTCTCCCGCGGTGAGAATTCATTCCGACCGCTCTTTGGAACAATCGGCAATGAGAGCTATAGCGTCATCGACAACGTCGGCGACAAACTCTTGGTCCGAACGGATAAGGATGCGCCAAACGGGAAGGTGGTGCTCGTAGATCCGAACAATCCGGACGAAAAGCATTGGAAGCTTGTGCTTCCCGAACAGCCTGAGCCTCTGCAATCGGTTGGCACAGCAGGCGGGAAAATCTTCGCGCGATATTTGAAAGATGTCGCTTCGCGCGTCTTGGTGTACAATCTCGACGGCACGCTGGAAAATGAGGTTCCTTTGCCAACGTTAGGCACTGCCACAGGATTCGGCGGCCTGCAGGATGAGCAATTCGTTTTCTACACCTTTACGTCGTTTACCTTCCCGCCCACGATTTATCGGTACGATATTGCCACGCGCACCTCAACCGTCTTCCGCGCTCCGGAGATTCCCGACTTCAACCCGAACGACTACGAGACAAAGCAGGTGTTCTACAACAGCAAGGACGGCACACGTGTGCCGATGTTCATCACACACAAAAAGGGGATCAAGCTTGACGGCCAGAATCCAACCCTGCTCTATGGGTACGGCGGGTTCAATATTACGACGGCCCCGAATTTCAATTCTCTGCGGCTGGCTCTACTCGAACAGGGATTTGTCTATGCCTCAGCGAACATCCGCGGCGGAGGAGAGTATGGCGAGAAGTGGCACGAAGCCGGAACGAAAACGAAAAAGCAGAACGTGTTCGATGACTTTATCGCGGCAGCAGAATGGCTCATCGCAAACAAGTACACATCACCGAAGAAACTGGCTATTCAAGGAGCGTCGAACGGCGGGTTGCTCGTCGGCGCGGTGATGAATCAGCGGCCGGAGCTGTTCGGCGCGGCGATTCCCCAGGTCGGCGTGATGGATATGCTGCGTTTCCATAAGTTCACGATTGGTTGGAACTGGATTCCGGACTACGGTTCGAGCGAGGCAAACGAAGCAGAGTTCAAGGCATTGTACGCCTACTCGCCGTATCACAACATCCGGGCGCAAAACTATCCGGCAACATTGATTACCACGGCAGACCATGACGACCGCGTGGTACCGGCACATTCGCTCAAGTACGCTGCCCGATTGCAAGAGATGCAACGCGGCAATGCCCCGATTCTGATTCGGGTAGAAACCAAATCCGGCCACGGCGCCAGCAGCACGAGGAAACAAATCGAGGAGGTGGCGGATATTTACTCGTTCTTGATGCAGAACCTCGGGGTGACTCCGCGGCTGGCGAATTAGCTCGAAGGGGATTGCCCGATAGCCTGCGGAACGGCGGAGAGGTTCGAATCGCTGTCTCCCGGAAATGATTTGAATCTTCTTGTAACCGAACTATTTTTCTCGTAAACTCATTGCAGTTCAACGAGAGCTATATTTAGACAATAAGGAGAACAGATGCGAATCCTCTTATCATTAGCGGTCCTTACCTGTTTTGTCCTTACGCTCGGTGTCGCCGGCGAGGACAAGAAAGATGTCCGCAAGATCGAAATTACGGGCATGCATTGCGATAACTGCTCGGCGAAAGTCGAGAAGGCTTTGAGCGCCATTAAGGGCGTTGAGAAAGTCGTCGTGGATCGCGAGAAAGGCGAGGCACTCGTCACCGTTGCTGCCAAAGCTTCCGTCAAGACGGAAACACTCGTCAATGCCGTTGCAAAAGCCGGTTACGAAGCAAAGGCAGGAAAAATCAGTTCCACGCCGACCGAAAAGTGCGAGGATGATTGCAAAGAAGGCGAGCACAGCGATCACGATGCCAAAGACGCAAAGAAAACAAAGAGTGGCAAGAGTGACAGTGACGATTGCTGCGCCGTCAAAGAGAAGCAGTAGACGAATCCTGCACGGCCATCAACACAAAGCCCTCGAGCGATCGAGGGCTTTGTTCTTTTGAGTCTTAAACCTCGACATCCACGAAGACAGCGCAGTGGTCCGAGGCTTCCGTCCCCGGCTTATCGACCGATGGAAATCTCGGCGCAGTGTCAGGATAGTACTGGTCGAGTTTCTTATACCGTGCCAGGCCACGGCGTTCGATCGTGGGGATACCCTTCACCTTGTGCGCAAGAGCTTTCGAAAGCAAAATGTAATCCAGTTGACTGACACTCTGCACCGAGCCGTTCTTTTCGTACACGTGCGTCCATCGTTCAGCGGCGGGTAGCCGGTTCACAACGTTTTCCAACCCTTTGTACGCGAGTAGTGGCTTGAGGGATGGATCGGTCGGCACCTCGTTGAAATCCCCCAGCACCACGAAGCGCGACGTTCCCGCGTCCTTCCCGAACGTTTCATCGATAATCTCTACCACGCGCGCCGCTTGCTTTTTCCTTCGCGCCGGATTGTCCATGAACTTCGACTTGAAGTGGTTAATGAAGAAGGTCAGCGGTATCTTCCCAACCTCCACGCGTGCAACAAGACAATCCCGCGAGAACGTCTCCACTCTCCCACCCTTCGGGGTCTTATACGTGTCATGGATGTAGGAGCGCAGATGGGTGATCGGGTACTTGCTGAGGAGCGCAACGTCGATGCCGCGTGGGTCGTTGCCGTCGATCAGCATAAAGTAGGGAAATCGCTTCTTGCCGAAAAATTCTGTCGAGTTGAACTTCCGCAGCGCTTCCATACTTTCGACCTCCACCAGCGCCATAATGTCCGGATCGTTCTCGGTAATGACCATCGCCGTTGCTTTCCGCTGTTTCCCGGAGATCGGGTCGAATCGTTCGATCTCCCGGTGGAGCCAGTCGAGCTCTGCACCGCGCTGTTCGAATTCCTTGCGCGCCGCCTCCCGCGCAATCCGCAGGCGCGCCTCGTACGCTGCCCGGGATTCCCCCTTTTTCTTCTTCACTGGAGGTCCGACAAACTTATAGCGGAGAAAGAGATTCTCGCAGTTAAACGTACCAATACGTATGGTGGGCATCGGTGGCTCCTTTCAACAAGAAATAGGTGGTTAACGAACTGCTCAGGAGAGTTTAGGCGTTTCGGGTTTCATTGTCAAGCCGAGGGAGAAGAGATTGCGATTGCCCGCCATTTTGCAGAGCGAGAACATCCTTGCCTTTTTGCATTGTTCTTGGTAGGATTAGACATCATCGTCAGCGGTTTTGGTGTCGATTTGGCTCATGCGTTCCCCACGTCAGCACTACCGGAACGCGCGCGGGATACCAATTATCCAGCAAGCCTCTTCCATCGAAAACAACGTTGTACCGCACCATAGAAACAGGGAGCTTCGAGAGCAGCCCCCGATTACGAGAATGGCGGCATCACACGTCTACGAAATGATTCGAGCTCGTTTCCTTATAACCCGTGCACTGTTCATCTTCACCGTGCTGACCTCAGTCGGCTGCATGATGGTGGGCATGGGTGTACGACCGCACGACCGCGCCGGCCAAACGAGCGACGAGTGGATTCGCGAGGAACTGACGTTCGGCAGCGATATTCCGGGTGGCGGGAGTGTGACCGAGCTCGACTGGCAGAATTTTCTGGCGGATATTATTACGCCGCGTTTTCCCCAAGGCTTTTCTGTCTCGAGCGGCTACGGACAATATCGGATGAGGAACGGAGAGCTTGTGAAGGAAAAGAACTGGGTGGTGGTGATTTACCTCGCTCCAGGAACACCCGAACTCGCTATTCATGAAATCATCCAAGCGTATAAAAAACGATTCAAGCAGGAGTCGGTGATGCGAGCGACGAGCACTGCTCGCGTACGGTTTGACGACTGAACGATATCACTCACAACTACGAGGAACTTCCTATGCAACCTCCCATCAACTATCTCGCTGTCGTCATCTCGGCTGTGGTGAAATTTTCCATCGGCGCGCTCTGGTATTCTCCGGCGCTCTTCGCCAACCCGTGGATGCAGTACACAGGCGTTACTGAAGAGATGGCAGCGGAAGCCAACCTGGCGGTCATCTTCGGCGGGTCGTTTGTTCTTTACCTTCTTCAGGCCTATATCCTGGCGCACTTCGTCCACTACACTGGCTCTAAGGATGCTAAGGGCGGCACACAAACGGGCTTCTGGATCTGGCTGGGATTTATGGCCACCTTACTCATGCAGGGAATCCTCTATGAACGCAAGGCGATGGCACTGTGGGCCATCAACGCGGGGTATGAACTCCTTTCGATTCTCGTGATGGGAGTAATTCTTGCTGCGTGGAGAAAGAAAGAAGCGGCTCAAAGTTAGTACAGCATTGCTCAGCATTGAACACTGAAGAAACGGAAAACTACCGCGGGTCAACGCCGATAAGGAAGGAATCAAGAATCCCGCGTCGATCGGCGTATTCCGTGACATCCGTGTTCTCTTCATTTGAGTTATGAACGAGCTTCACACCATCCTTCGCTCGTACGAAACACTCAAGCAATCCGGCAAGAATGGAGCCTTGGCAACCATTATGAAGGTGCGCGGCTCCACCTACCGACGTCCGGGAGCGCGTATGCTGATTGACGACGCCGGTAAAACCATCGGAACGGTGAGCGGTGGATGTCTTGAAGCTGACGTTGCTGAGAAAGCCAAGAAGGTCATCGCCGCCGGTCAAGCGCAAACCGTCGTCTACGATCTGACAGCCGAGGGCGATGCAGTGTGGGGATTGAACCAGGGCTGCAACGGCGTCGTACACCTTCTGATAGAGCCGATTGGCGTTCTCGGCTCCACTGACCACCTGGATTTCATTCAGACTTGCGTGAATAAGAAAGCCACGGGCATCATGGCGACGGTGTTTCGGGTCGATGGCGAGCTGAAGGCAACAGTTGGAAGCAGGGTTCTGTTGCAGGACGACGGAGCAATCCAAGAAACCGTTAAGAATCCGACACTCGTTGCCGCTCTGGTTGAGGATTGTCGAGAAGCCCTTGCGACCGGACAGGGCAAGGTCAAAGAGTACCGCCTGACGGAGGGAATAGCAGAGGTCTCCATCGAAGTCATCCAGCCTCCCATTCCACTGTTTCTGTTTGGAGCAGGCTATGATGTCATTCCCGTAGCGCGATTTGCTAAGGAACTTGGGTGGGAAGTGACCGTCGTCGACCATCGCCCGGCGTTTGCTTCGAAGGAACGCTTCCCCACTGCAGACACGCTTATTCACGCTCGACCTGAAGAAGTTTCCTCAAAGATTGCGCTGGACAACCGATCCGTCGCTGTTATCATGACGCACAATTTCTCATACGATCTTGAATTACTCAAAGCGCTCCTCCCCTCTCCCGCTCGGTATGTCGGCCTGCTGGGTCCTAAGATGCGGGCAGAGCGACTTCTCAACCAACTTCGCAAAGCCGGATCCTTTCCTACGGAGCAACAGCTCGCTCGACTATTTACACCCGTGGGGCTCGACATCGGTGCCGAGTCGCCGGAAGAGATCGCCATTGCCATCCTCAGCGAGATTCAAGCCGTCCTCAAAAATCGCAGCGCGGGCTTCCTCAAGAACTCCACCCGACCCATTCACGATTCGCCATAGAATCATCCCAAGCGTCAGCCGTTCGCCAGCCGTTGCAATCTTTCCATCTACCATCAACCATCAATCATCAACCATTAACCATCACCCATTGACCATCTGTCATCTCCCAACTTTTTTCCCTACATTGAACCCCCGTATGCGTAATCCCGTAAGACAACTTGAGAACCTTCACTCACTTTCTTGCCAACTTCAGGGAAGCACAATGCACCCTTGCACCCGGATCACTCTTTCACTGGTAGCGTTTTCACTCGCAGAACATCATATGCTCTTCACTCAAGAACGAGACCGAACCAAAATTGCGGACAAATACAAGTGGGACCTTTCTCACATCTTCCCGAACGATGAGGCCTGGAAACGGGCGAAGGAAGAATTGGTGTCGAAGATTCCGGGCATTGAGCGTTACAAAGGGAAGCTCGGAACCTCCGCGGAGCAGCTCTACAACGGACTCGACCTCGTCAGCAATCTTACCAAGGAGTTCTACCGCCTCTACAGTTACGCGAGCATGAGTTCAGACCAGGACACTCGCGACTCGAAGTACCTCGGCATGCAGCAGGAAATGAGCCAGATCGGCACGAACCTGGGTGCCGCGGCTGCCTTCATCGAGCCGGAGATTCTGAAAATCGACCGCTCCACCATCGACGCCTTCCTCAAGAGCGAACCGAAGTTAGGCATCTATCGGCATTATCTGGATGATATCCTTCGCCGTAAAGCACATACCGGAACAGAGGGCGAGGAAAAGATCATTGCCGATGCCGGCCTGATGGCGGATGGCCCTCAGAGCATCTATGGCATCTTCTCGGATGCCGATTTTCCGTACCCGGAAACGACGCTGAGCGATGGGAAACCGGTGAAGTTGGATAAAGCGACGTTCAGTTTGCTGCGCACCTCAAAAAACCGCGAAGACCGGAAGAAGGTTTTCAGCACGTTCTTCGGGAGGCTGAATGACTTCCGCCGAACGTACGGCACACAGCTCTACGCCGAGGTGAAGAAAAACATTTTTTACAAGCGTGCACGGAAATATCAGTCGTGCCTTGAAAGCGCTCTCGACGCCAACAACATCCCTCTCGAAGTCTACCACGGGTTGATACAGAACGTCAATGACAACCTGGGCACGTTCCACCGTTACCTCCAACTGCGCAAACGCATCTTAGGGGTGGATGAACTGCATTACTACGACCTCTACGCGCCGCTGCTCGCGGATGTCGATCTGAAATACACCTATGAAGAGGCGCAACAGCATGTCATCGCTTCGCTTGAGCCGTTAGGTCAGGAATATCTCGACGTCACCAAGAAGGCATTTTCCGAACGGTGGCTGGACGTCTATCCCACCGAAGGCAAGCGCTCCGGGGCCTACTCCAACGGCTCCGTCTACGACGTGCACCCTTACATGCTGCTGAACTACAATGGCAAATACGACGACGTCAGCACGCTGACGCACGAGTTGGGCCATACGATGCACAGCTACTATTCGAACAAAGTCCAACCGTACCCGACGGCAAACTATTCGATCTTCGTTGCCGAGGTTGCATCTACGCTCAACGAAGCGCTGTTGATCGAGCATATGCTCAAGACGATTCAGGACGACAACGTGCGGCTCTCGCTGCTTGGCAGTTATTTGGAGAACATCAAGGGGACGGTCTTCCGCCAGACGCAGTTTGCGGAGTTTGAGCTCCGTATCCACGAAATGGCAGAACGAGGCGAAGCGCTCACGGGCGATGTGCTGAACACGCTGTACGAGGAAATCACGCGCAAATACTACGGCCACGACCGGGGTGTGTGTATCGTGGATGATGAGATCAAGGCGGAGTGGGCGTATATTCCGCACTTCTATTACAACTTCTACGTGTACCAGTACGCTACGTCGTTCACTGCGTCTGCGGCTCTCTCGGAACAGGTGTTGGCGCGAGACCCAGCGGCAACGAAGCGGTACATCGAGTTCCTCTCTTCCGGCGGCTCGGATTATCCGATTAATCTCCTGAAGAAGGCCGGAGTGGACATGACGACCTCCGCCCCGTTCGAGCTGACGATGAAGAAGATGAACCGTGTAATGGATGAGATGGAGAAGATTTTGGAGAGGATGAAGAGGTAAGCCCATTCAGGCTTACTTGAGCAACAACATAGTTCTGCGGAGCTGTTTGTTCTCTCCTCTTTGAGAGGTTAATTGAATTTGGTAAATGTAAACGCCGGTCGATAGATTACTTGCTTCAAAGGTCACCTGCTGATAACCAGACCGTTGTTCACCTTGGAATAGTGTCGCAATCTCTTGACCCAACAGATTGTAAACCCGTAGGGACACGTCATGATGTGTCCCTACATTGGGTAATGTATAACCGATAACAGTTGTCGGATTGAACGGATTGGGATAGTTCTGAAACAGCTCAAACTTCTCCGGCGCCGAAACGAGAATCGGTATCTCTTTGGTCCAATTCTGACCATCACCCATGCTGATGCGGAACTCCAGGCGATGTTCTTCTCCGACAGGTGCGGACTTCTCGATTGCAAACACAAACACTGCACGTTGCTCTCCTCCCGCAGCGATGGCGCTTATCTTCTGCTCGGTTTGAGCAAACCGTAACCAGGCCGGAGCACTCTGGATTCTTACGTTCACTTCGGTTGCTTCAACACTTGATGCGTTCGCAACCACAAGCTCAAGCATATTGCCCTGCGAGGCAAAGGGGAGGTGATAAACAGTCTGCGCCGGTGCCGTCGTTACAACAAGTATGACTGATAAGATGGGTTCCCAGTTCATGGCTCTTCCTCCGTGGTCGAACGGACAGTTCGACCTACAGTTTCGAGATCAAATACTCTCCATTAAACTTGAGCAGGGCGTAAGCCTCGCTGGTGATCTGTTTGCCGCCGTAGGGTGGGCGTTCCTGTTTCCAGAGTGCTTCGACTTC
>DATLYT010000158.1:0-4912 GCA_035574455.1 Bacteroidota bacterium | reverse complement strand
ACGTAATTGTGCCGTTGCGTATCGAAACGAGGTGGGGAATGTTTTCCATGATGAGCCAAAGTGTGCTGTCGCGCTCGGCAACATCCATGAATTGCTTAGTGCGTTCAAGCCACCGTACGGACGGCTGGGGGGTGAGGATGTGAGCGATGAACAGCGCACCATAGCGTCCAACGATGCATACCTCCCCATTTGGAAGGAGGCGCATTTCTTGCGGGCCGGCGTGGCTCACCGCGAACTCTTTCAATGATGGCACCTGTAATTCTTGGAGCCAGGGAAATTCCGCACCCTTGAAGACGATACGGTAGAGAGAAAGAGAATCGTAGAATGCAACCGTGCCGTCCGGAAGTTCAGACATTACGTTGGACCCTGTTTTTGTGGGAAGCTGGAGAAATCGATTCTCAACAAGAATCGAAATCCCCCGATCGGTTTTGAAGTACATCCTTCCCTCACGGTCCTGCGCAATTGCTAAAATGTTGTCGCTGCTAAGTCCATCCGCTGCACGGTACCTCTTCATCGTTGTGCCTGTGAGCAGGGAGACTCCGCCTTCGATTAATCCGAACCAGATGTTGCCCTCACGATCCTCGAAAATTCTCCGAACGAAATTACTACCCAATCCGTTGGCCGCGGTGTAGGTTTTGAAAGAGCGTCCGTCGTACCGGCTCGCGCCGCGATCCGTTCCAAACCAGAGAAAGCCACGACGATCTTGCAGCATGCAGAGGATATAATCGCTTGGCAGACCTGTTGCCCGGTTGTACTGCTTGAAGGGAAGTTGTTGAGCCGAAAGAGGAAAAGAGAGGAAACACAGGAAGGCGCCCGCCCTCAAGAAAAACTGAAGCTTACTTCGAAAGAAATCCATTATACAAACGTCACCGGAAAAACATTGTTACCATGAATCTGAAGTGGAGGAAGGCAAAAAATTGTCTCAAGTCGTGGAGTGCTTACTTCTTCATCCGCACGCGCATAAGTTCTTCCAGAAGCTGCGACTTGTTTGCCCGCGAAATCTCGCGCCCATAGATGGAAAGTCCCTCAACCGTTCGTGCAAACGACCTTAGCTCATGCACGGTCATCGCATTCAACCGGTCGAAGTATTTCTTGTCCTCCGCGCTCATCTCGCTCGGCGGTGTGAAGAGTTCCTCTTGCGCTGTCGGCTCCTCATCAGCTTCTTCTTTGTCGAGATCAGGAGTAATTCCCAGCAGCCGTTCAACCTCCTGCTCCGAGCGGGAGCTTTTGGCGTAGATCAGGTCCTTGAGGCCTTCGGCGGGACGCGGAATGACATGTTTCGAAATCAACTGACTGACGCGTTGGGCGGCCGCTGCTCCCGCTTCCACCGCCGACCGGACAGCTGCCGTATCACCAACGACTTTCACGGTAATCATGGCGGGATCGGTACGCTCCTTACCGACGAGGATCACATTGGCCGTTTTCACCATCGCATCTGCCGCTTCGATGGCGCCAACAAGTCCTTTGGTTTCGACCAGGCCGAGAGCGTATTCAATCATAGGTAAGTAAGGCCTGCGAGGATTCTGAAGTCTCACAGGCCTAGCAGAGGAAAATTACTTCGATGCAGGGCGCTTTGGGAGAATCATCTCCACGTCGCTGTGCGGGCGCGGGATGACATGCACGGACACCAGTTCGCCGACGCGTTGCGCCGCGGCTGCTCCGGCGTCGGTGGCAGCCTTTACAGCTCCCACGTCGCCGCGGACCATTACGGTGACATACCCACCGCCAATCTGCTCCTTGCCGATGAGGGTAACTTTCGCAGCTTTGACCATTGCATCTGCTGCTTCAATGGCGCCGACTAAGCCTTTGGTTTCCACCATGCCGAGCGCGTCAAGCGAAATATCCGACATTGAATGTCTCCTTAATGTATAGAAAGTGATGGACTGAAACCGTCGCCAATATAAAGAATGACCGTCTGAATGTCAACACAATGCTCCCGAAACGGGAGGGGTGATGGAGAGAAAAACAGGAAATCCTCTCAAATAACTTTTATATTCAGGCGCTCTTCATTATGGAATATAAGAATGACCGCCTCAGGTAACATAACCAGCGTCCTCGGCACAGCAAGGGAACTGTTCGACCGGTACGACCGGTACAAACTGTCCCACATTACTTCCCGTCGCTTTACGCAAGCCGACATGCTTCGCTGGCTTGCGCCGTTGGAACAGCGGAAAAGCTTCACCTCAGCACCACTGGGAACTTCTGCAGAAGGCCGGACGATTTCGCTCCTGACGATCGGTGGTGGTAGCACCAAGGTCTTACTCTGGTCTCAAATGCACGGTGATGAGCCTACGGCAACGATGGCGCTGCTGGATATGCTGAACTTTTTCGCTGAGGATCCCGAGCACGCTCTTGTGAAGGCTGTTCGCCGTCAACTGACACTCCTGTTGATACCTATGCTTAACCCAGACGGAGCGGAGCGCTTCCAACGCCGCACAGCACAGTTGATCGACATGAACCGAGATGCCCTCCAGCTTGTCACGCCGGAAGCACGTATTCTTAAAGATGTGCAAGCGAAATTCAAACCGGAGTTTGCTTTTAACTTGCATGACCAAGACCCCCGCTATACGGTCGGGTCCACGAAAAATGTCACCGCCATTGCACTTCTCGCTCCGGCGGTCGATGACGCAAAGTCGGATACCCCGGTACGGGCGCGTGCAAAGCAGGTAGCGGCAACGTTTGCGGAGGTGATGAATCTTTTCATCCAAGGTCACCTCGCGCGCTATGACGATCAGTTCGAACCGCGAGCCTTTGGTGATAACATCCAGAAATGGGGTACCAGCACGGTTCTCGTTGAATCGGGCGGATGGCCACGCGACAGGGACAAAATGTTTCTTCGGAAACTCAATTTTGTCGGACTTCTGGCGTCACTCTACGCCATTGCCGGAGGAGAATATCGAGAGGCCAATCTGCTTTCGTACGAGCAGTTGCCATTCAACGGAAAGAATCTGTACGATATCATTCTCAGAGGTGCGCAGGTAAAAGCAAGCCCCACAGCTCCCGCCGTGACGGTCGACATCGGAATCAACATTGAGGAACAACTTGATGGGTCTGGACAAGTGCGACTCATGGGGAAAATCGTCGACGTGGGAGACCTGAGCACCGTCGGTGCATTCGATGAGCAGGATGCTTCCGGACTCGAACTCGATGGCATTCAAGTGCAACTTGAAAAGGTCTATCCGTTAAAGCCTGGCAACAAGATTTTCTGATTTTCTCGAAACGCCATCGGAGATTCAAGTTGCTAACCGTTCCTGATTTTTGTAGTTTAATTGTAGATATTAAGACACTGGCGACGTGCATTCTTTACGGAACTCGTTATTAGGGTTTGATGTTGAAGATGCAGGTCGCTTAACGCCCACCAAGGCGTCCGCCAGTGGCGGCCACTGGTGGATTGATGTCAAAAGCGACCCATGCTGAACTGGATCATCTCCGGCTCTCTGATTGCCCTTGCCGCTCCCGTCGTTGGGCTTGCGGCGGTTTCGCGCGCGACGCAGAAAAAGCATCGCGAGTTCGAAGAAGAAGCCATCCCGCATATGGATGTGCTCTACAACTTCGCGTTGCGCACGACGGGCAATGAGGACGATGCGCGAGACCTCCTTCAAGAAACGTATCTCAAAGCGTACCGCTTCTGGGATAAGTATGAGAAGGGGACGAACATCCGCGCGTGGCTCTTCCGGATCATGAAGAATTCGTACATCAACCGATACCGGAAAGAGACAAAAGAGCCGGCGACGGTCGATTACGACGACGTTGAGAATTTTTACAACAGTATCCGGGCGGAGTCGACCGACCCGAACGACCTGCAGGAGAAGCTCTTCGGCAACCTGTTGGGCGATGAGGTCTCGAAAGCGCTCGCCAGTTTGCCGGACGACTTCCGAACCGTGGTCATTCTGTGCGATATCGAAGGGATGATGTACGAAGAGATTGCGCAGTTTTTGGATATCCCCATCGGGACGGTGCGGTCACGATTGCACCGGGGTCGAAAATTGCTTCAGCAACGGCTATTTGAGTACGCCAAGAACCAGGGAATAATCGGCACCGATTAACCGAGGAATGCATTGCTGTGGAACAGAACGCTTCACTAACGTGTGAACAGATTATCGAGCTGATTGGCCATGCCCTCGACGGTGAACTGCCGAAAGAGCATGAAGCAGAATTCCGTCGTCATGTGACGGTCTGCTCGCCCTGCCGAAATGCGTACGAGTTAGAAACGCTTGCAAAGAACATTGTGCGGAGTAAGCTCAAGCGCGTTCCGACTCCGCCGCATGTTTATGAAACGGTCGTGCGTACGCTGCGCGTCGAGCAGGAAGTTGCACCATCGAGTGATTCGTCAAGTTGGTGGGAACGCATCCTCCATCGCCGCTTTCTCTTCCCCGCGCTCGCCATGGGCGTTGTCGCAGTTGTATTCCTGATGTTCACACCGACGAACTATTCCGATCAAGCAACTCGCCACACTGCCGCAAATGACATCATTAACCAATCCATCGTCAATTTTGCCCTCGTGCGTTCCGGTGAGATCAAGCCGACAATGATTTCCTGCTATCCGGAAGGGGTGATCGGATTTTTTGAGCGGAATGGACTGCGGTTCGCGGTCAACGTGAAGAACATCGAGAGCTGCGAGTGGTATGGCGCCAGTTCGTCGGAGTACAATGGCGTTAAATTAGCGCACGTCGTATACAAGATCGGCGATGATATGATGTATGTCTTTCAGGTAAGCGAGAACGACGTACAACAAGGCTCGCTCTTCCAACTCCCCCCCGCCGCGCGGGAAGCATTAGCGGAGACCAACTGGTATACCGACCCCGAGCATCCCGACTGCAATGTCGTGCTGTGGAGAGATAAAGGGACGCTCTGCGCTGCGGTTTCCACCATGAAGAAAGACCGCATCCTCGCTCTGCTGACTGCGAAGTAG
>DATLYT010000157.1:0-3759 GCA_035574455.1 Bacteroidota bacterium | reverse complement strand
TTCGGCGGGCAGGCGGAGTAAAAAAAATCGCGCGAGGTTCTTGACTCTTTCATCGAAGAAGCGTTATTTACGGATGAATTCAACCTCAGACCCAGAACTTCATCAGCGAGGGTTGCCTATTCACTCTTGTTCCTGAGTTGTTTTCATGCGTGTTCTTCTGACTGTCGCCGCCCTGGTGTGGCTAGGGGGGCATCCATACGCAGACGCGCAGCAGAAAGTCGACCTTTCTGAAATCTCCATCTGCCTCGATCCAGGGCATGGACTTTCAGGAAGCGGCTATGCTAACCCCGGCGCCTACGGATATACCGAGACAGAAAAAGTCCTCTCTGTTGCCTTCCATCTCAAATCGATCCTCGAACAGACCGGTGTTGACACCGTCCTCCTCACCCGTACGCGAAACGATGTCGATATCAGCCTCACCCAGCGTACCGCGATGGCGAACAATGCAAACACTGATTGGTTCCTTTCGATCCATAGCAACGCGAGCAGCAACACAAACACAAACTACGTCATCGTTCTTATTGAAGAGAGACGACAATACAGCGATAACAGGGTATCATTGAGTGACAGTCGCGGATTAGGACTGGGTGAAGCCTACTGGAAAGGTACCGCCGATGTTCTTGCAACGATCGCATCTGATAAAATTGCAAAAGCCTATCGAACCACCAATAGCGGCATGCGATTGGATTGGACATTTTATGGAGGAACGAACGGAGGATCCACATTAGGGGTTCTTCGGACATCACTCATGCCGGCACTCCTAACTGAGGGTGCCTTCCATACCAATCCCACCCAGAATCTCCGCAACATGAACGACCAGTACCGCCGCACAGAGGCAAAAGCACTTTGGATGTCGTTTCTGGACTACTACGGAGTGCCGCGCCCACCCATCCGCACACTGCTTGGCATCATCCGGGACAAATCCACCAACGCCCCTCTGAACGACGCTGTCGCAGAACTCAACAGCCAGCGTTACAAGACGAACGCCTACTACGATACGTTTCGCTATTGGCAGATGCCGGATACCAGTTTAGGCAACGGCATCTATTACTTCGAGAATCTCCCTGCTGGCAACCAAACCGTTCGATTCAGCAAGGAAGGATACCGAGATACCACGGTCACGATTGCCGTTTCCGATACTTTTTTCACATTCTTCGACGTCTCATTGTCGCGCGTCACAACATCAGCGGCAGTAAGTCCTCAATCGGCACCGTTGCAATTCTCTCTCGAACAAAACTTCCCCAATCCGTTCAACCCTTCAACGGTTATCAGCTTTACACTTCCACAAGCCGGGCGCGTACGACTCGAGGTTCTTAACCTCCTCGGTGAACCGGTCGCAACCTTGATCGATGAAGAGCGCGAGGCAGGCACACACCAGGTAACCTGGAACGGCACGAATCAGAACGGTAACACCGTCCCATCCGGAGTCTACTTCTACAAACTGCACCATGGCTCCAACACTTTAACGCGACGAATGGTCTTTGTGAGATAACTATGAAACCCGCACGCACAATCTTGTTCTGCACCGCGCTGTTGTGGAGCTTTTCATGGGGACAGGAGTTCCGGGTTGTTCGTCCCCCTACCAAACTCCCGCTGCCGTATGCCAGCTCGGCAAAAATCTCTCCCACCGGAGAGCGCATCTCATTTACCGGCAAAGGTTTTAACAAGCTCTATATTGCCAACATCGACGGCAGCAATGTGCAAGAACTCTGCTTGCACGATGCCGTGGGATGGGGCCATCAATGGTCGCCGGACGGAAAATTCATCGCCGTGCGGGCAAACCATGTTCAGGAGAAAACCAAACGCGTGCGCGTGGAACTGCTCGACGTAGAAAACAGAACGGAAATTGCCGTCACCAACCTCCATTCCTCGCGAAGCAGACTTTCGCTCCCATCCTGGAAAGACCAGAATCTCCTTGCGTATACCAGCCGGTCGGGGCTGGAATTGAAGAGAATCGTGTTGGAGGATTCTACGCTGACGTTGAAGACGGTTTCTCGGCAGGACGTTACTCTTGCCCGCTGGTCAACGGACGCGTTGGAGATTATCGAGGGGACGAAAGTGCAGCGCGTTCGTCCGTTCCGGCAGTCTCGGCAGGTGCTGAACGCCGCGTGGACGAGCGACCGCGGCTTCTCTGCCGTGGAGTTTTCCGGCAGGCCGTCGCTGTACGTCGTCAGTGCGGACGGAAAAACCACGACGCTCATCGATGCAAAGGGTGAATCCCCGTGCTGGCTGGATGACCGCACCATCGTCTACATGGTCACCGAGGACGATGGCTATCGGATTCTCTCCGGCAACATTTGGATATCGGACAGAGAAGGCAAAGTGAAAAAGAATTTGACGGAAGGGTTGAATGAGGTCGCGCTGTTTCCGTCAGCGGCAAAGAATGGAACGATCGTGTTTACGACTGAAAGCGGCGCTGTCTATATGATGACAATCTCACGCGAGTGAGGAAGGAGATATGCGCTGCGGCAACAAACGCCATCCGCAAGGATGGCGTTTTTGCTTATTGGCAAATCGAGACTTCTGAAAAATTCCTAGTCTCGTGTCATTCTGAGTCCGCCTCTGGCGGACGAAGAATCTCATCGACGTATTTTTAGAGTCAAAAGGTAGATTCTTCGTCGCTACGCTCCTCAGAATGACATTCCATTGTTCAGAAGTCTCAAATCAGAAATAGGACGACAGTGCCAGAATCATTCTCATTCCCCGCGTGAGATTTCTTTCACGGTCTCTCACCCAGTTCTGCTCGTAGTTGAGTTTGATGACAGTATCTTGCACGGGGCGAAAGTTCACTCCCAGCGTAAGTCGTGTGTGGTCGTCGCCGGAAAGGTCCTGATCGAAATCCACCATCTCAAACCGTACCGACCCGGTCAATACCGACCGCGGCCAGAACGGCACGATACTCCGAGCGAACGGGACATTCGCTTGCACAACATATCCCCACTGTTTCTCCGCAAAAAGTCCGCGTAGCGAAGAGGGGACATCGATAGATGCAAAGGCCGCTTCTGCCTGCACGCTAAGCCAGGGCATGGAGTGTTCTGCATCGAAAGCGAGGATCGTCAGGTTGCGGCGCTCGTCCACCTCCAGCCCTTCTGAAGTAAACACATTGTACGCTCCCGTGTGGAAGGAGAATCCAACATCGGTGCCATAACTTGGACTGAAGGCAAACCTCCCCACGAACGCCGGCTCGCCGTTGTTGTCTTCCTCGAAGAGTTTGTTTTTGCCGAGCGGAATGCGTGTCCCCGGCGCATCTTCGAGTATGTCCTGATGGAAACCGTTCACGGCATACAGTTCGTAGGTGATGCGGGCAAGGTCGGTCGGATAGAACGCGCCAAAGAAGCCAACCCCAGCTTCGGACAGTGTCGAAGGGATGATTTCCGTTGTAACGAGCGGCCGTTCGGCGAATTCCAACTTCGGACTGTCATGCACAAGGTTTGTCTTACTTAAGGGCGAGAGGATGATTCCTCCCCGTAAATTCAGCGCGTCATGGAACGTCACGTCGAGTATCGCGTACTCTAACTTGAACTCCTCACCACCGTGCTCGATCTCAATCTCCGACGCAACGACAACTCCATCGGTAATCACCGAGTAGGTGAAGAGATTGAACCGCCGCGCATCGAACGACCAGCCCTCGTTAATGCCTGCCTCGCGATGGAACGACCCCAGAAGATCCATATAGCCGCCGATGGTCGTTTTACCGCCGAGCCTTGTCATAAACGGCTTGTCGTAGATTCCGCCGGCAACGAACGGACGTCGCGTTAC
>DATLYT010000156.1:0-7191 GCA_035574455.1 Bacteroidota bacterium | reverse complement strand
TATGTGGCATGGACGAATCAGAAAATTGATTTCGAGAACCACGGCGACTTCCGATTCGGAACAGACCTGAGCAGGCTTCTGCGCGACCGGCCGGATAATGTGTTCTCGGTGAAGATGACCTACTGGTGGGGGATGTAGAAGCGGATGGGGTACTGGGGAGCGGACGGGAAACGGGTGGTGAAAAATGATTACTGGTTGATGGAGCGTTAACGCCTATTGGCCGGCAGACCGTACCAGAGCCTGCGCGAATTCGGGCTCTTTCATGATCGCGACGAAATCGGGACTGAAGATCTCAGCCGGGTTGAATTCCTTCATCACCGCCTGCTTGAGCGCATTGAATGCCTGCGCTCGTCCTTGTTGACCCTCAATCGTGTAGACGTTCGCCCTGCGGTACAGCATTTCAGCCGGCACCATGGGCAACTGGACCAAAAGCTCGATCTCCTTTTTCGCTTCCTCTAATTTTGCCAAGCGTGCTTTGATGAGCACAAGAAAGCCGCGGAGGGAAAAATCATCCGGTGAGGCTGTGCGTTCTTTCTCTGCCAACTGCAGCGCTTGTTCCAGGTAGGGCTTCGACTCATCCCACTGGCCTTGTTGCTGCAACGCCCGCGCCACCCAGTAGTTCGTCCGGTAACTTTGCGGATACTGGAGCTGGAGCTTCTTGCAATAGTCTGTCGCCTCTTTTCGCATCTCCAATACTGCCCAAGCGTTCAAGCGGTACAGGACTGTGACGAGGGAATCCTTGGCGCCCAGGTCAATTGCACGATTGTACTGGTTGAGCGCCTGCTCGTATTCTTTCTTGAAGTGGAAAACGAGTCCGGATACCAACGCCGTCTCCGGATTTTTAGGGTCGAGAGACGTCGCCGTGCGGGCATGGTCGGTCGCCTGGTCGTAGGCTCCCTCTGCAAGAGCGACCATGGCCAATCCCCGATAGCATGCAGGGTTAGCGGGTTGCAGGCTCAGACTTTTTTGGAATGCCTCTTTTGCTTCGACGAATTTCTGACGATACCGTGAAAGCTCGCCGAACACCTGGTACGAGAGCGCCGTTTCCTGCTGCCGCGCTGATGTTTGAAGGTCGGCCAACGCCATCGTCAACAGTGCCTTGTTGGATTCTCCACCAGCTTTGAACAGCTGAACGGCCGCGTGCGCACGAGCGGCGTAAGCAAGACCAAAGGTACTATCCGCCCGAAGCGCCGCGTTGATGTAGTCCAGACCTCGCAACGTGCTCGCCGTCGTCCCCATATTGACCAGGGAAAGACCGGCAAGATACAGGCGGAACGCGTCTTCATTGGTTGAGGGAGAACTGACATCAACGGTTTCGGAGGAGACGCCGAGTTGGTCTAAAACGGTCGAGACAAGCTCACTCCGCAGTGTGCGGGCTTGAAGGAGGTTGCTCGCCGTGAAGGTTCCATTCCAGATCGTTTGTTCGTCGACGTCGAACAACTCAACGTCGACGGTAATCCCGCTGCTCGATTGACGTGCTTTGATCAACACAAGCTGTTTGACGTTCAGCTCGTTCGCGATTTCATGCTTCGACTTCCCCGTCCCTCCTACCATGAGGGATGAAGAAGGAGAAAGAGCGAAGACACGTTCGCGGCGGGCAAAATCTTGGGCAAGCAAGGTAACGAGGCCAGCGTTGAGTGTGTACTCCGGATTGCCGGGGCCGGAAGAACTGGTCGTCAAGACGGCGAGGGTTGCCGTGTTTGGAAACAAAGCGTTTTTGATGGCGATTCCGCCAAAAATCAGCACCGCCACACCGACGAGAGCCCCCGCGATCTGGATCATCAGCCTGACATTCAGTGGACGCTTCTCAACGACGACGGCAGGCTGGGACTGTTCGGCGGCGGCCTTCGCCGCTTGTTCCGCGCGTTTTTCCAGCGTAGCCTGCAAAATCCGTTGCGCTTCTTCTGCCGCTGCTTGTTCCCGTTCCTGCTTCTCACGCAATCGCGCGTTGATGTCGGCCTCCAGGGCCTTCCCATCGCTATTGTCCGGGTCCAGCTGGAACATCTGCTTCACGAGCTCTAACCCCTCCGAATACTCCTCACGGTTGATGTGGGTTTCGACCTTCCTCTTGAGGTCGGCGAGCTGATCGGCTTTCTTTTGCATGGCGCGGCGCTCGGCTTCGATCTTGAGCCGACGTTCCTCCGCCCGTCGGAACCGCTCCTCCTCAATTTGCGCCATGATCATCTGCGCGCCGTAGTGGATCGGCACGATGCGATAAATTTCCTGGATCTGCTTCTCCGCCTCATCCAGGTTTCCCGCCCGGAATAACTCCTCTGCCTTCTTGTAGAGCGTTTGTACTTTTTTCTGCTTCTCCTCTTCCTCCTTATCGACCGTCCTTTGCTCGCGCGTCGAGCCACCGGTCAGTTTTTCAATCTCATTCAGTTCGGCTTCCGCCTCTTCCAGCATCCCTTTCTGGAAATAGATCTCTGCTTTTTTGTAATGGATTTTTATTCTTTCACGATGTTCTTCTTCAAGCTTCTTCCGTTTTGCTTCAACCGTCTTTGCCTCTTTTGCCTCGCGTTCTGCCGTCTTTTCCGCCGTTTTCCGGGAAGGAGCCTGTTTCGCCGTCTGGGAGGGCATGGACAACTCAGGGATGTTATCCATCAAAATCTCATACACTTCCACCGGCTCGTCGATGTTCTTAAACTTCATCGGCCCGATGGGGAAGACGCTGAGGTTCGGCATCTTCTTCTTAATCTGGCTGTAGATGTCCTGTGTAATGCAGATGCGGTTGGGCTCAGTAATGGCTTCGACGCGTGAGGCGATGTTCACACCGTCTCCGTACATATCGTTGCCGACGTCAATCACATCCCCCAGGTGTAAGCCCATGCGGACTTCAATCTTGTCAAACTCGGACTTGTCCTTATTGAACTCCCAAAATCGTTCCTGGAGTTCGATGGCGCAAAGGACGGCATTGACCGCGCTCGGGAAGTCCACCATGAACGAATCGCCGATTGACTTGATGACACGGCCGCCATGCTTCTCAATCGACTCTTTCATCATACTGTCGTGCGTCTTGAGAATCTGCATGGCCGCGATCTCGTTCGTGGCCATCTTCCACGAGAACGCCTTGATATCCGTAAACATGATGGCAGCGAGCTTGCGCGTGCTGCTATCTTGAGGAGATGACATGCGAGGAAGTAAAAGAGTTCACGCAAATGTAGGGCATCTGGTGCCCTCGTTGCTGAGGTTTATCCGTCGTTCCACTCGCTCCTGCCCGGAATTTGTGTACGCACCGGAGGCGGGAGTACGCGCGGCAGAAAAAACCAGTGCACACAAGATATTCATGCGTTGGTAGATAGTCAATAACGAATATTCTGCAACGACCACGCCTCGCTCGAGTCTTCTCATCCTGAGTCGTTAATCGGAGCGCTGCGGACCTGACGGAAATGCGTAGTATTTGAAGGCGTATTCAGCTACCATCCGGTCGGTATTAAAAACAGGGACGAGCGTTTTCATCATCCTGCGAATACGACGAATCCACGCACGCGGAATACCATACTCATCGCGATCGTAAAACTCCGGGATCACCTCCTCTGTCAGCGTCCGGTAGAGGTACTGAAAGTCCCGCTCATCTTGCTCTTCCGGTGTGCCTTCCTCAAAATCCGCCCCGATGACGAAGCCATTCTCACCGTCGTATCCCTCACACCACCACCCGTCGAGGATACTGAAATTCAGCCCACCATGAATGCAGACTTTCATGCCGCTCGTTCCGCTCGCCTCTAACGGTCGGCGCGGAGTATTCAGCCACACATCGGCGCCGGCCACCATGTGACGTGCCACATTGATATCATAGTTCTCGATAAAGACCACACGCCCGTAGAGCTGGGGGTGACGCGTGAATTCGATGATTCGTTGGATGAACCGCTTACCCTCGTTATCGCGGGGATGGGCTTTCCCGGCGTACACAAGTTGAACGGGACGTTCAGGGTTCGTCAGTACCGGAATCATCGTCTCGAGATGCCGAAAGAACAACGGTGCGCGCTTGTAGGTCGCAAAGCGACGTGCGAAGCAAATGGTCAGGGCATCCGGGGAGAGCAGTTGATCGATGGCTGGTCCTTCACCACCGGCATGTTGCTCGCGAAAGCGTGCGCGGATAAACTCGATCAGTTCACGACGAAGCGTGTATCGGAGTGCCCACAACTCCTCGTCCGTTGCCATGCTGTCGTCTTCGATCTTCGCCCAGAATTTCGGGTTGACGAGTTTGTCCGTCCAGTCGATCCCGAGCCGCTTGTTCCAGAAATCATGCGCCCGCATCGTTGCCCAGCTCGGAGTATGAACACCGTTCGTCACTGAGCCAATGGGAACCTCTGCCTCATCCTCTACACGGTAGAGATGCTTCCACATCTTCCGGCTAACCTTCCCGTGCAATGCACTGACACCGTTGGAGGAGCGCGACATCTTCAGTGCAAGAACCGTCATGGTAAATTGTTCATTGGGGTTACCGGCTTCCACCTGGCCGTACGACATGAGCTGCTCGTGCGAAAGTCCGGTTGCACTCCAAAATTTCCCAAGAGCATGATGCATGAGTTCCGAGCTGAAGCGGTCGTGGCCGGCGGGCACGGGGGTGTGGGTGGTAAAGATGCAACGCGAGCGGACTTCCCGCTCGGCTGCTTCGAGTGTCGGCTGCAGTTTCAACTCTTCCCGCAACAGTTCCAACACCAGAAATGCCGAGTGTCCTTCATTCATATGGTACACCGACGGCTGGATGCCCAACGACCGCAGCAATCGCACGCCGCCGATACCAAGAACAATCTCCTGCCCAATGCGCGTGTCGATATCGCCTCCGTACACGTGTGCCGTTAGGGTTTGGAAGTGCAAGTCGTTCTCAGGCAAGTTCGTATCGAGCAGGTACAGTGTTGCACGGCCTACTTGAATTTTCCAGGTTTGGAAGTACACGATACTGTGGCCGATCTCGACGGAGTTAAGGAGTCTCCCCCCTTCCGGCCGTTCAACCAGTTCCATCGGCAAGCGCTCGGGATCGTTCATGGGATAGAGTTCCTGCTGCCATCCATCCGGACCGATGCGTTGCTGGAAGTATCCATGCCGATAGAACAAGCCAATTCCGACAAAGGGGAGGCCGAGGTCGCTCGCCGATTTGATGTGGTCGCCAGAGAGAATACCCAACCCGCCTGAATAGATGGGGATGGACTCATGAATACCATATTCCGCACTGAAGTAAGCTACGGGCTGTGTAAACTGCGGAAGGTATTCGGACGCCCAGGTCTTCTTTTCGCCCATGTAAGCAGTAAACTCCGCAATGACGTGCTTGACGATGCGGGCGAAGTCTGGCTCCTGTAAGCGTGCACGGAGCTCCTGGTCGCTGATATGCCGGAATACTTCGATGGCGTTGTGATTGGAGCGTTCCCAGACGAGCGGAGAGAGTTCTTTAAAAATCAACTGGGCGTCGGGGTTCCAGACCCACCAGAGGTTGTGGGCGAGCTGGCGAAGTTGCTGGGCAAGGTGTTCGATCGCGTGGGGGTCGCGCTTGTGTGTCATTCAATCTTGATGCTATGGAAAATCCTTATAGGGGGAAGGTGCAAAAAAAGGACAAGAAATGCCACTACCCTTCTAGCCTCATCAATACAATAATATGATGATAAAGAAAAAGGAGAGCATCAAACATCCGATGCCCTCCTTTTCAACAACCCTTAGTTGTCTCGGTTGGCTGCCGAATCGAAACGGAGTGGCTTACAGATTCTTTGCGTAGAGCAAGGGTTCTGGAGAACTATCCGGATCGCCCGTGAAACCTCCGTTGCCGTCCCCTTGGCAGGATTGTGTTTGCGGAACACCAGCTTGGATAATTGCATCCCGGACCGCTTTCGCACCGGCACCATCGGTCGGTTTCGGACGGCCGACGAGATACAGTGCTACAGCTCCTGCTACATGCGGTGAAGCCATACTCGTACCACTTATCGTGTTGTATCCCCCGCCTTTCCATGTCGAGAGTATGCACACACCCGGCGCTGCGATATCCACGACCGAGCCAAAGTTACTAAAATCAGCAAAGGTGTCATCAACATCGCTGCGACACGTTGCAGCCGCTCCGCCACCGCACTGTCCATTGAAATCGGCAATCGCCGAGACACAGAGCACGTCCGGGCTGTTGGCCGGACTGGTATTGGCGGCATCTGTAGCGCTATTGCCCGCGGCCACTGCATAGACAACGCCTTTGTTCGCGGAATTCTTGATCGCATCGTTAAGTGCTGTTGAATTGCCACCACCCAAGCTCATGTTCGCTACTTCGATCTCGGCTGCATTAGCGGTAACATAATCCACTCCCTTAATGATATCAGACGTAAAGCCAGAACCGTTTTTGTTCAAAACCTTGACCGCCCACAGCCGCGCACCCGGAGCAACTCCAACAACGCCGATGCCGTTGTCCAAAGCTGCCACTGTACCGGCCACATGCGTTCCATGGCCGTGATCATCGTCTCCACTTTTCGTCCCTCGCACAAAGGTCACGTTCCTGTAAACATTAAGGTCGGGATGATCCAGGTCAATCCCCGTGTCGATGATAGCAACATCGGCATTGACTCTCTCGTCAACACCATCGATTTTCGCTTTGGCGTTAAGGTCCGCATCAATGCGATTGATTCCTGTTGGAACTGTCTGGGCAAACGTCGTGAAGACTTGATCTTGTTCGATATACAGAACACGCGGATCAGACCGGAGGACAGCGAGTCTTGCCGCGGGAACAGTTGCTGCAAAACCCTTCAAAGCGTGCTCGTAGATGTGCAAAATTCCCAGGCCGTGTGCGCTTGCCATTTGATTCGCGACCGCCGGGACGTTTACAACATCATCCTTAAATACGACAATGTATTGACCCGGAACCACCTTGCCCAAGGCGCTGACCGACGATTGTTCTGCGGTAGGAGAAGTTTCTGTGATGGTTTCCTGCGTACAGCCTGTCCAGTGGAAAACGGAAAACGCAAGGAGGATAATGCTGACAGCAAGTCCTTTCCTTACAACATACAGTGATACGTTCTTCATAACTCTCTCTCCTCTTAGTAAAAGAACGTGAATGAATACACACCTGCATCAACTTGCTTTTCTTTTCTCTACGATAATGCAGTGGGGGTGATAGTGAGAATATTAAACCCTTGAAGACGGTTGATGCGATTGGTCATCAATTAGGGGCCTAATGATAGCATACTGGGATAACCAATAATCATACCTCCCCCAATTAGA
>DATLYT010000155.1:0-4081 GCA_035574455.1 Bacteroidota bacterium | reverse complement strand
CCCGATCAAGCGGAGAGCGAGGGATTCGAACCCCCAAGTCCTTTCGGACGCCGGTTTTCAAGACCGGTGCAATAGCCGTTCTGCCAGCTCTCCTAATAGGGAATCCAAAATCGCCCTATTAAAGTACTGAAAACCCTCTCGACTTTCAACCGAGCTGCGTGAGAACGACTCCCACAATCGTCACGATCCCACCAATGATGAACGGCACGGTAATCGTGTAGTCGAGGAAGATCAGCGAGAGGAGCGTCGCGACGATCGGCTGACCGTTGGCAAAGACCGCCAACTTGCTCGCTTCAATGTGGCCGAGCGCGTAATACCAAAGCAGATAGCCAAAGATGGATGTCCCAATGCCAAGATAGAGAACTCCCGCCCAATGCCCCGACCCAAGCTGCGCGTAAGGATAATTGAGTGAAAAGACCAAGCCAACGGGTAGAAAGATCAGCGTTCCCATGAGCATGGCGATGGAGGTTGTTTGCATCGCGCCGTACTTGAGGATCATCGGCTTGCCGTAGATGGTAAACAATGCCCAGGCAACAACGGCGATGAGAATCATCAGATTGCCGAAGGTGTACTCGGAGGAGAAGTCGACACCGCGTTCAAAGACGACAATCGCAACACCCACGAACGCAAGCAAAATGCCGAACGTCTTCTTTTTCGTAATCCGTTCATCCAACACAAAGTACGAGAGCAGAAGGATGAAAACCGGCGTCGTTGCGTACAGCAGAGCACCGTTCGCTGCCGTTGAGAATTTCAACCCGTAGAGATAGAAGAATTGATTCACCGGAATCCCAAGAAATCCGAGGATGGCTAACTGTTTCCAATCTGCTTTCTCTATTTTAAGTCTCGTTCCTTTAGCGAGGAGGAATACTGTCAAGCCGGCGGTGGATATGAGCGAGCGAAGGAATGTCAACGTCACAGCATCCACATCCCCCACCACCGCTTTGGCAACAATGTGCGTCCCGCCTGCAATCAGAATCTGGATAAGGACAATGAAATAGATGTTCATAAAAAATTTGGATGCATAATATACGTGATAATCCTTCGGAAAGAAATCCGGATTTTCTACTCCTCATCAACTTGAAGACTTCACACCACATTTCCTCTTTGCTTTCTCTCCTCTTTCCTGTATATTCGACCGTTACCCACCACGCAATCAATCCAACTCATTATCTAAGGAGCTCTCCCATGAGAAGCAGTGTCATTGCTTTTCTGTTGTTTGTCTTCGCCGTAACCACGATGGCGCAAACAACGCCGTTCATCGACCCGAAGTTCGAGCAGTATCTCGTCAACGAGCTTTCCGGCGACCTCGCGTTCGATAACCTCCGCTGGCTTGCTCACTGGCATCGCACCGGCGGATCGAAGGATTTCCACGAGGCTGCGCTGTTCATCGAGAAGAAAGCCAAAGAATACGGTCTTGAGGACGTGAAGATCGTCCGTCAGAAATCTAACTCACCCTCCTGGTCGGCAACGATGGGTGAGCTTTGGGTCGTTGAACCGACGGAAATCAAGATGGGTAGTTACGCGGAATATGCTGTCGCCCTTGCCACGAATTCCCGAACCACGCACGTCACGGCTGAGCTGGTGGATGTTGGCGATGGATCCTCCGACAAGGATTATGAAGGGAAAGATGTGGCGGGGAAAATCGTCCTCGCCTCGGCCAACCCCGGCGCCGTGGTGAATCAGGCAGTCTGGAAACGCGGAGCGCTCGGTGTGGTGTCGTACTTCTACCATACGTTCCCACGCACCAACGATATGGTGGAGCGGCCGGACCAGGTTGCATGGGCAGGCATCCCCTACCAAAGCTCGGACGGTAAACCGGGAACGTTCGGCTTCATGGTCTCACCGCGTAAAGGGAAGCAACTCAGGGAAATGATCGCCAAGGGGCCGGTGAAGGTCAAAGTTGATATCGAAGCGGAATTCGCCGAGCCTCGCTGGCAGGAGTATGTGGAAGGCTGGATTCGCGGTACGGAGATCCACAACCAGCAAATTGTGCTGACCGGCCACCTGCAGGAAGAGAAAACTTCCTACAATGACGACGGCTCGGGTTGCGTCAATGTGCTCGACATTGGGAGAACACTGATGCGCGCGATCAAGGAAGGCCGTGCACAGCGACCGAAGCGCGATATCCGGTTCTGGTGGGTAACGGAGATCAGCTCGGAGTATCAATACTTCCAGGACCATCCAGAAGACCGGAAGAACATGTTGGTCAACATCAACCAAGACATGGTAGGAGCAAAGCAGTCCCTCGGCAGTCGTATTCAGCATATTACCCGCACGCCTCACTCGCAGGCAAGTTATTTGAGCGACGTCGTTGAGAACATTGCCAACTATGTGGTTCTTGGGAATACCCATTTCCTCAACACGGCGCAAACCGGCTATCCCCAGCCGTACACGAAGCCGATCCTCTCTCACCTCGGCACGCGGGAGCGGTTCGGAGCGATGGTGGTGCCGTACTTCAACAGCACCGACCATCTCGTGTTCAACGAGGGGATTGTTGGAGTCCCGGCGATCACACTCACGAATATGCCGGACGATTTTATTCACTCGACGGATGATGACGCATTCCAGATCGATCAGACACAGTTGAAGCGCAATGCCTTTATCGCTGCCACGGCGGCGTGGTACCTGGCCAACGCAGGCGAGCCGGATGTTCCGGTGATTGCGTACGAGGTGTATCACTCCGCCATGAAACGGATTAACCAGGATGCGCTTTCGGCAACGAACCATATCTTGAAAAACAAATCTGAAGCCGCTTACAAGGAAGCGCGAAACCTCATCGAGCAGGCATATGCTCGCGAAGGACGAGCCTTAGAGAGCGTTCGCGTCTTTGCCGCCAAAGGTGGGAATGGGAACAAAGAGATCGACAGACTGAAAAAATCGCTTGCTGCCACTCAGGACGACATGCTCGCATCGCTCGACAATTTCTATCGAGCAACGACAGGAAAGCCGGCCCCAAAGATCACACTCAGTGAAAAAGAGCGAGCACTGAGCAAGAAGATTCCTCAGAATATTGAAAACGTTGCCGAGTATTTTTCGAAACGTGGCGGCGTTCCTACCATTCCCGGGCTTCACGGCGATATGCGGTACGAGATTTTCAACTTCGTCAACGGAAAGAACAGCTATCTCGACATCTTCAAAGCCGTGCAGGCAGAAGCAATGTCTGCAGGAGAATTTTACTATGGCAAAGTAACGCTCGAGCAAGTCGAGCAACTGTTGGACAGCGCTCTGAAAGCTGGCTGTATAACATTGAAATAGACCAGAAGACGGACTCCACAGCACTGCGACTTCTCACAAGTGTGGAGTCTGTCTCTCTTACGGCTGCCGGATTAAGGTAAAGCCACCTGCATGGCGAGACCTTTCTTAAGGTGGACTCCATTTTTCTCGGCGATGGGGCAGGCAGTAGCGCCCCATTTTTATTTTCTTCGATGGCAGTTTTTTTCGTACGTTATGAGTAATGCGCAAACCTTCTGAACCCTGGCGTCGTAATCTCTACATCATCTGGGCCTCACAATTCATCGCCATGATGGGGATGAGTCTCGTCGTCCCCTTCCTCCCTTTTTTTATTCGCGATCTCGGCGTCCAATCCACGGAAGAAGTTGCGCGGTGGAGTGGGCTTGTCTTTGCAGGGCCGTTCTTCATCTCATTTTTCACAACACCCATTTGGGGCTTCTTAGGCGACCGCTACGGTCGGAAAGCAATGACGGTGCGAGCGATTTTCGGGCTCGGGATTTCGCAGATTCTCGTCGGCTCGGCACAATCGGTCGAAATGCTGTTTCTGTTCCGTATGATTCAGGGCGGGATTAGCGGATTCCTCGCCGCGGCACTTGCCCTCGTCTCGGCCAACACCCCTCGAGAAAAATCCGGCTACGCCGTAGGTCTGTTACAGACCGCAACATCGAGCGGCAATGTGTTGGGTCCACTGGTGGGCGGTTCGCTGGCCGATGCGTTCGGATTCCGCCCCATCTTTTTCATCGTTGCCGGACTTTGCACGCTTGCCGGTATTCTGATTGTGAAGTTCGTGCGGGAAGAAAACAAGCCCAAACCGGACCAGCTTGATGCATCGTCGTTACTCAGCGGGTAT
>DATLYT010000154.1:0-9358 GCA_035574455.1 Bacteroidota bacterium | reverse complement strand
GTTCCGTCTTGATCAACATACTTCCATACGCGATCAGGAGACAAGCTTTTCACACTCGCCGGAGGGAGTGTCAGCATTCTTCCGGAACAGGAAGACGCGACATTCCAAAACAGTTTTTACGATCTCGACAACTTGACCCAGATGATGGATAATCAAGAATTCGGAGATGTCACAACGACAATGGAGGATTTGTTGAAACGTGAACCGTCTGTCAGAACTGAGGCAATCTCAATGGGAAAGGTGCTTAAGCAGATGAGAGATGTATGAGAGAAAGCCGCGAATCTCGATTCTCACAAACGTATCGAGCGGGAAAACAGCCAAGCCAAAACGTTACCTTCATTATGCCGGAACATTATCCTAAAACGAGAGATCTGAAAAAACCAGAATGACAATGGACTGAGAATTTTTCATGGGTTGTGATAAGCAGGGTGCAAGAGTCCCGCTAATCAATCGGGAGGGATATTCTTTGAACGGAGTTAAAGAGACTATCCGTCTCCAGATGTCCGTACATCTGTGTCACACTAATGTTCGAATGCCCCAAGAGTCTTTGCACAGCGTAGATAGAGACTCCTTCTTGCACGAGCCATGTTGCCCCCGTATGCCTCAAACTGTGAAAATGGATCTCTTTATTCAGCCCAGCTTTGAGAACGTACTTCTTGAATCGACGTGAGACGTAGCCTACCGTAAGCTCCTTTCCATTAGGAAAAGAAAATACTCGACCAATTTTATTCTCACGAGTTGCTAAGAATCGATATACCCAGTCGTTCATCGGTATGGCTCTTGGTTTTGATGTTTTGATACGAAAATCCTTAGTGTTTTGTATGAAGATCACCCGACGACGAAGGTCGATCGAGTTCCAGGTTAAGGAAACTATTTCTCCACACCTCATCATCGTGCTGACAGCGAAGATCACCAGGTTTTTAAACCAAGGAATGGTAATCACCCGTAAGAGATTCTGGAATTCGTCCTGTGATAAGTATGATGGGGGCTTAGGCGGAATCTTGAGTTGTTGAACACCAAGGAAGGGGTTCTCTTGGATCAAGTTCCACCGGAGCGCAGTTTGGAAGAAAGCTTTGAGCGTACGAAAATCGATGTTGACCTTCACGCTGGAAACTTCACGTGAACGTTTCACCTTGAATGTCTCTACGTCCTGCACCGTGTAGGATCGAAGATTGAAATCACCTATAAGACGCCGAAATGTTCCGATGGCCTGTTTGTAAAGCAACACAGTTGGCGGAGCGAGGTTCGTTTCAGCGTACTGGAGAAACTGCGGTGTGAATTGAGAGAGGGTTAAGTCCGGGTTGTGGGCGTCGCGGCTCTTGAATCCAGAAGAAATGAACTTTTCAGCTTCAGCTCTTGAGCGGGCACCGGTCGACCTCCACACTCGACGGCCATGATGAGAGGTGACGTAATAGTAGATGCCATTCGAGCGCTTGAAGAGGGTCGCCATAGATGACCTCGTTATCGAAAAGTGTTAGCAAAAGTGTTAGCAATTGCCAACATCTGAGGTCAAGAAATGGCGGAAAAACCCTGTGGACAGGGCCAGAATCGAACTGGCGACACACGGCTTTTCAGGCCGTTGCTCTACCGACTGAGCTACCTGTCCGAAAGTTTCCGAACTTAGCAAACGAGCGAAAGCAAGTGCAGCGAAGTTCGCTGAAACTTTCAGGATCCCGCTGCTTCTCAAGCGGGATCCGAAACGTACCGACTGAGCTACTCCCGCCAAACAGCGGCGGGTCAGTGGTTTCTTGTGCAAAGAACGAAAAAAAGGTGCGGGGTACTTCCCGCACCGATGAAATCTACGATTCTTTCTCTGTAAAGTCAACGCTCACTAGTCTAACTCCCTCGCATTCTTCTGACCGATGTAGCTAACGATTTCTTCTCCAGCGTCAACGGCGACAATCTGACCGGCGATGAAGTCGCCGTACTCGTGCGTTAGCAGAACGATCGCCTTCGCAATATCCTCTGGCGTTGTTAATCGCAATTGTGGATTTTTGCCCAAGGCCGTTTTGATCAGTTTATCCGAGCCGGGAATTTTCCTCAACGCCGGCGTATCGGTTACTCCTGCCATGATCGCGTTGGCCGTGATCCCAAATGCCCCAAGTTCCATCGTAAGCTGGCGAATGTGCGACTCCAACGTTGCCTTTGCTGCGGAGACCGCTCCGTAATACGGAATCTGTGTGCGGCCGCCTGAGCTTGTCATGGCGTAGATGCGAGAGCCCTTCTTTAAGAGTCCCCGTGTGAATGCGCCTTGCACCCAGTAGACCAACGAATTCGCCATGACATCGAGTGTCATTTCCATCTGTTGTTGGGTCAGCATCTCTTCCGGTTTCTCGGAGATGTACGGCCTCAACGTTCCAAATGCCAACGAATGCATCAGCACTCGAACAAACGCTCCCGGCGTTTTTTCGAGCTTTGTTTTCAAAGCATCGAGCACTTCGTTCCGCTTTGCGGAATCGGCGGCATTTACGTTGAAGAACTCCATCTCCACCCCTGTCGCCGCAATTTCTTTCTTGATTTGCTCGACCATCGGCATTGTTGCCGCACGATCGAAATGAACGCCGCAGATATTCATGCCGTGACGAGCAAGGGCAATTGCTGTCGCACCGCCAAAACCGCTCGACGCTCCTAAAATCAACGCCCAATCGGTTTTACGAAAACGCAGGTCTGGATTCACAGTAGGGTTCCTCTCCTTTGGTGTCAAGCGTGCGACAAAAATAAGAACATTTCGAAGAAAATCAAAAAGGATTACTCGACGGTGACGCTTTTCGCAAGATTCCGTGGCTGGTCAACATTCGTGCCCTTTGCCACCGCCACGTAGTAAGCCAGCAATTGAAGAGGGATGGTGTTGACAATGGGTCCGAAAAAGCCGTACGTTCGCGGGACGCGAAGAACATACTCTGCCAGCGCATCAATATCGCGGTCGTCTTCATTGGCGACGGCGATGATGCGTCCTCGACGAGAACGAACCTCCTGAATGTTACTGACCACCTTGTCGTAGATCGCGTCTTTCGGAACGATGAACACGACGGGCATATTCTCGTCGATCAGGGCGATGGGGCCATGTTTCATTTCGGCGGCAGGGTATCCCTCGGCATGAATATAGGATATTTCCTTGAGCTTCAGTGCACCTTCTAGTGCCACAGGAAAGTTTGTCCCTCGGCCTAAATAGAGAAAATTCTTCGCATCCTTGAACTCCCGCGCCACCTCTTTGACCCCCTCGACGTTGCGTAACACTTGAGCTACTTTCGAGGGCAATGTCGAGAGTTCCATCGTCAGCACGGCGGCTTCTTGTGCCGACATCCCTTTCGCTCGAGCGAGCATCAAGGTAATGAGTGCAAGCACGGTCAGTTGCGATGTGAAAGCTTTCGTTGACGCAACGCCGATTTCCGGACCGGCGTGGATGTACACGCCGCCGTGACTTTCCCGCGCAATCGTACTGCCGACCACATTCACGATGCCGAGTACCGTTGCGCCTTTGGCTTTTGCCTCTCGTAATGCCGCGAGAGTATCGGCCGTCTCACCGCTCTGACTGATCAAAAAGACAACATCATCCTTCGAAATCACCGGGTTGCGATACCGGAACTCGGACGCGTATTCAACTTCCGTCGGTATCTTGGCAATCTGTTCGAGCATATATTCGCCAACGAGTCCGGCATGCCATGACGTGCCACAACCGACGAGAATGATCCTCCGGGCGTTGAGCAGCTTATCCATCACATGTTCCAGACCGCCCAACTTCACAATCCCTTCCTGTGGAAACAATCGCCCTCGCATAGCATTACGGATCGTCTCCGGCTGCTCGTGAATCTCCTTGAGCATAAAATGGTCGTACCCGCCCCGTTCGATCTGCTCCAACTCAAACGTCAACTTTTCCACCGACTTCCGGATCTTCACATCGTCGAGTGTCTTTGTCTCAACGGCATCGCTTCTCACCACGGCGACTTCGCCATCTTCGAGATAGGTCACTGTTCTGGTGTGCTTGATGAGGGCAGAGGCATCCGAGGCAACGATATTCTCGCCATCCCCCAGCCCGATAACAATCGGACTTCCCTTCCGCGCGACGATCAGCTTGTCGGGCTCACGCGTGCTGATCACGACAATACCGTACGTCCCCTCGACTTCCAACAGCGCGAGCCGTACGGACTGCTCGAGACTACCCGTCTTCTTGTAAACCTCCTCAATCAGGTGTGCGAGGACCTCGGTGTCTGTCTCAGACACAAAGGAATGGCCGTTTGTTTGGAGGACCTTTTTCAGCGAGCCATAGTTCTCAATCACACCGTTATGAATGACAGCAATCTCGCCTGTACAATCAAGATGCGGATGTGCGTTCACGTCGTTTGGCTCGCCGTGTGTCGCCCATCGCGTGTGCCCCATGCCGACCGTCGACGGTATCTCGTAGCCGTTCCACAGTCTCTCAAGTTCTGACACTTTACCGGCTTTCTTCTTCACCACCAGTCCGCGCTCCGTCAACAACGCGATGCCGGCAGAATCGTACCCGCGATACTCCAATCGCTTCATCCCCTCTAACAACACGGGCAGTGTCTCTTTTTTTCCGATATAGCCAACGATCCCGCACATAGGCAGATTTACGAAATGAGTGCAATCGCCGCCATCATACGTCCGGAACGCTCTCGATCACGGCGATACGAGTGAAAAAGATCAGGTGTACAGATGGTGCAATGAGGCGAGACCTCAATGTGTTCCTCCGGAACACCACGTCCTAATAATTGTCGCTTGTTTTCTTTCTTGAGGTCAAGATGGACAGAACCGTTTCTCTGCACGAGAACTCCCTCAGAAAACTGTGAGAACACCTCTTCACCAACGGTGTAACAACACACACCGGCCGATGGACCGATATACGCTTTCAGGTCAGACGGTCGCGTACCGAAACGTGTCCTCATCAAGTCTACTCCCCGTTCAGCGATACGGCCCACCGTTCCCCTCCACCCGGCATGGAGTGCCGCCACGATGTGCTGCCTCGTATCAACCAGTATCAGAGGAACACAATCGGCAACCGATACGGCAAGCCAGAGGTGTTTCTCTGCCGTGACGAGACCATCGCAGGATTCGTAGGTTCCTCCCTGGTTCACCGCAAGAATTCTCGCCGAATGGCACTGCTTCGGGTACGCTAGCCGTTCATCCTGAATTCCAAGAGCCTCAAAGAATGCTCGCCGGTTTGCATCGACTCGTTCCGCCCGATCCCCCACATGATAACTCATATTCATGAAAAACTCTTGCCCGTCGGTACCGCCCCTCCGCGTACTCATCCCAAAACGGACACACGGAATCGAGGTAAGCAGTGTCGAGGTGTAGACGTCAGGCATGCGGAGCGGATTGTGTCGGTAGTGTGATGGTGAATGTCGTTCCCTTGCCCACTTCACTCCTCAGCTCGATCGTGCCGTTGAGGTCTTCGATGATTCTCCGGGAGATTGCCAACCCCAATCCTGTCCCATCCGTTTTTGTCGAGAAGTTCGGTTCAAACACTTTTTGTTGAATATCCGGTGGAATGCCCGGCCCCGTATCCGTCAGCGCAATGACACACCGATGATCCTGAATTGATGTTTCGATGGTAATCAGTCCGCCGCGTTCCATCGCTTGCACGCTATTCCGGATAAGATTGATGAAGACGCGCTGAAGTTCGCCCCTGTCAGCGACGATAACGGGCGTAGTATCCGAAAATTTTGTGCGAAATTCAATGCCGCGAATTTCCTGGAACAGATTGATCGTCTCTCGCAACAGCTGGTGAACATCAATACGTTCGTACGACCGTTCCGGCATTCGGGCAAAATTCGAAAACTCTGAGGCGATCCGGGAAAGGGCGTCGATCTGTTCAATGACCGTCTGCGTAATTCGCTCAAGCAGCGCAGGAAAATCCGGCGCGTTGTCTTTAAACGCTCTACGCAGATGCTGAACCGAAAGCTTCATGGGTGTGAGAGGATTCTTAATCTCATGGGCGACCTGTTTGGCCATTTCTTTCCAGGCTATCTCTCGTTCGGCGCGCGCAATCTGTTCGCGGCTCACCCGTAATTCACGCACCATATCGTTAAATGACTTCATTAACTCTCCGATTTCGTCGGTCGTGGTGGGAGTAACCTGGACGTCAAGGTTGCCACGCGCAACCTCCCGTGATGCCGCCGTCAATTCACGCAGCGGCTCGGAGAGACGATGGGCAAGCACCAACCCAAGCGCGATGAGCACCACCAGCACGAACGCGTACATCCCTACGGTGTAGGCATTTCGTTGTGCCAACTCTTCATCAATTTCCCGTTGCCGATAGAGCGCCGGCACGGCAAGGACGCCAACGATGCGGTCGCCAAACATCAAGGGTTTATATCCCACCGTGTAGGGCACCTCGCCAATCTGCTCGACATCCTGAAAGTAGTTTTTCCCCACAAGAACCGTGTTGGCATACGCCTGGCCTGATAATCGAGAATCCAAAATCGCGGTTTGGTACAATTCTGGTCTGCTGCTCGCTTTCAGGCTCGCACCACGATAGACCGTAAAATCAACACCAAGCTCTGAGGCGACCGTTTCGCAGTAGTCGTCTGTCATTCCATTGAGGAAGTCCTCCTCGTCCTCGAACGTTTGCAGCATGCGCCGCTCCAGTAGGTTTAGGTCTTCTACCAGGCGCCGGCTGATCGAAGATTCGAGTCGTTCCGTTGCCAATTCGCGATTATAGTAGGCCAGGAGGAACAGCGGTAAGACCGTCAGCACTCCAAAGGCAATCAGGAGGCGAGTGCGAAATCCTAACGTCTGCAATTCTTTACGCATTCCTCGCACGCTCGACCGCACAAGGAGTACCACAACGACTACGGTAAGGTAAACGAAGGCCACTTTGACACCGTTGAAAAGGTGCCAACGGATATCGAGGGTCTCGAAATGGAGCGCGAGGATTGTTCCCGGTTTCGAATCGTCGCGAGCGTAAAGAGTCTCATACCTCTGCCCCTCGTGTGATTGCGTACGCCAGAGAAACTTGTTCCGGCCATCTTGGAGCGATGTCATCACGTCCACGGGGAGTGGCATCCCGCGGTAGAAGTAGGGACTGTTGGTCGTTGTGAGGGTACCGTTTTGGAATTCAGAAACGTTCACCTCGCGAAAATGCCGCTCAAATCGCTCACGGGTGAGAGGTCGCAACGGTTCAGGGGCTTCTCCGCGAAACAGCGAGCGCTGGTTGGCGGCAAGCATCAGGGCAACAAACCCAACCGGCTTGTTCGAGCTGTCGCGCACGGTAGTCCACGCGCCATAATAGGTCAATGTACCAGTAGGAAGTTTGCGCTCAACAATCTGCAGGACCTCTTCCTCAGCGTTAAACATCGTTCGGAGCATTTCCGTCTGTTCGAACGACGTTAACCCAACAGCGAAACGACTAAGCTCCCGACCGGAATCATCATACAACATAAGTGCAGAGTTGTACCCCTCTCGTCCCACCAGCATCTGGGACCACAGAGAGAATGCCATATCGCTGGGGGATTCTCGTGCTCTCGCATGTGCCTCCCGCCAGAGTTCCTGAGCGTCCGCTGCCATGCGAAGACCCTCGTTGACCACAAGAGAAAGCCAGGAATCCACCGGCCGTAGCAACTCTTCTGCAACAAGCTGGAGATGCTCACGGTCTTTTTGATGAAGCTTATCATCAAGCAAGGGAAGCGCAACAACAAACGCAGCGGCAATGACCCACACGGCTTTCTGGATAGCGCTCTTCAGGAGAGCGCCAGATTGCCCCTTCGTTCGGAGCCAGAATGCAATTGCTCCCGTGAGGAGAACGGTAAAGATCGGATAATACGCCGGAAATTTTGGCGTGAGCGGCAAACCCTGCAGCACCCCCCACACCAAGCCAAAGAGTACAGCAACAATGGTAAACTCCACACGAACATCAACCCTACGAAGGAACGATAATCCCGCCAGCCGAACCATACCTAATACCAGAGCGACCGAAAGCGCGAGATAGACCAGTGTCAACATTAAGATGTTGAAATGCATGACGATGAGCGCACCGCTCGGAAGAAGGGCAGTAGGGTCGTAATACTGCACCGTAGAATCAAACACAAAACTGCGGAGCGCCTCGCCAAACCCCTGTGTTAAATACAAGAAACCCAGGATGAGAATCACAACGATAAACAATAGCCACGGCCGAGAGTGCTTCGGGCGGTTATCCTTTTCTTCATGGAGTCTCCATCCTGCCGAATCCATAGTCCCCAGGACCAAAAGCACGTTCACGAAAAGTGTTCCGACCGTGATGAGTGTTTCCCCTAACGACCCCGTAATGCCACCGCCAAATGGTGTGCTATAAACTGCCGGGTCGAATAACGTTGACCCGACGAGCTGACTCGGAAAACCTACTACGAGCCACGCATAGCGCACACCCCAAAGGACAAGAGTCGCGAGAAACAATTGCACGGCGACCGACGAGAGACGAGAAATGGAGATGAGCGCAGTAAGAGCTATCAACAGTGCCGCTACACCTGTCAGCGAACTGACGATCCAGTCAATCTGTGCATTGACCCTTTGAAGCTCAGACTCTACCGTCGGCCGTCCTACCGCAACATAGCCAATAATTTTCGCACGACTGTCTTTGAGAGGAACGTAGAGAAACTCATCATCCTTGGGCGTAGGCGGCAGAGCCACTAACAGCTTTACGTCCGTTCCAATACGGTCCGACAGTGTTGCCGCAAAACTGGTGGGTGAGACGAAACGGTTTGAGATCGGGTAATTGACTTCCAGTGCTTTACTAACCACAACGGAGAGAAACCGTTCCGGCACAGCGAGACGCAGAGAGAGAAACGTATGCAAGTTGGATTGCAGAAGTGCAAGTGCGGTATCGGAGTTGGTGGACTGGCTGTTCATGAAGGTGATCCGGGCGCTTTGGCCTGTCCAGAGAATAGCATTCCCTCGTTGATCGACAATATCGATAGCAAGACGTTCGTTGGGGCGATGCGCTGCAAGGCGATTAAAAGCCCGAAGGATGGAAGACGGAGCCTGGCTGGAGAGATCGTCGAGGAGGCTGTGATCTTGCTTGACGTTCCCTGCGACCTCAAGAAGCTCTCTCACGTGAGAATAAAACGCCGAACGCACCATCTGGTGAATCTGTTCCTCGCGACCCGCTTGGAATTCAGGCCAATGTTCCTGCACCGAGGACTGCCAAAACCAACGAACCCCGATGAAAATCCCCGCCAGAAGGAGCAAAACAAAAAAGCCCCACAACAAGGGGCGAGACCAAGAATGGGATAAGGTTTGCAAGAACGCCATCGAAGCCAATTAGTAAATGTTAAACTGCGAGATTACCCACCGAGAATCCTGACGCGCGAGGGCAACATAGATCTGCACAGATTCCCGCGTTCCTCGATACAGAAATGTATAC
>DATLYT010000153.1:0-12074 GCA_035574455.1 Bacteroidota bacterium | reverse complement strand
GGACGATATTTTTCACGCCGTACCCTTTGCTCACCCCGTTGAGGTGAGGGCGGGGAACTACGAAGACTTAGAAGGATGTCGTGTGGTTGTGTTAGCCGCAGGGACAAATCAACGGCCGGGTGAAACGCGGTTGCAATTGCTGGACCGCAATGCGGCAATCTTTCGCGACATTATTCCTCGCGTGCTTGATGCCTCGCCGGATGCTGTCCTCGTGGTGGCGACGAACCCCGTCGACGTCATGACGCATCTGACGGCCCGATTTGCAGCAGAGCGCGGTGTTCCGAGCCATCGCGTCTTTGGGTCGGGTACCACGTTGGACACCGCACGTTTCCGCTCATTGTTGAGCAGGCATCTGGGGGTGGATGCCCACCACGTGCACGGATATGTGCTTGGCGAACATGGCGACTCTGAAGTTCTCACCTGGTCGCTCGTCTCTGTAGGCGGAATGTCTTTAGAAGAGTTCTGCCAGCAACGTCGGCTTTCGTTGGAAGCGAGCGTGAAAGACGATATCGACCGCCGTGTTCGACGCGCGGCGTATTCCATTATTGCCGGGAAAGGCGCGACGTATTACGGTATCGGCAGCGCGTTGGCTCGAATCGTCGATGTGGTGCCGAAGGACCAGCGATCGATCCTGACCGTCTGCACACCGGTGTCGGAGCTCCTCGGTGTCCGGGACGTCGCCGTTTCCTTGCCGCATCTCGTTGGAGGTGCAGGCGTGATAGGGACGTTCCCGCCACCGCTGGACGAGTCGGAGCATGAATCACTGAAGCGCAGTGCGATGTTGATTGCCGATATCGTGAATACGTTGAGCTGATAGTGATGCGAGGGAGTACTTTCCGGGTTTACCATCAACCATGAACAACGAATCTACTCCCTCGAAGGAACGCAGAGCAGAGCTTCTTTTGCTCATCGTCGTCGTGATCTGGGCATCGAACTTCCCGATTGCCAAGTTTGGCATTCAGGGGTTGGACATCTTTCTGTTCAACGGCATTCGTTACGTTTCCGCGTTCATCGTCATGGTCGTGCTATTTCGTCTTCGCTTCACCTGGCAGGAAACGAGCAGAGACGATTGGCTGAAGATGATCGGCATCGGGTTTCTCGCCAATGTGGTTTACCAGCTTGCGTTCATCGTTGGGCTGAAATTCACGACGGCAGGCAATTCCGCCATCCTTCTCGCTACCTCTCCGCTCTGGACGGTGTTCTGGAATGCTCGCCTTCACAAAGAAGCCATTGAACGTACGGTCTGGTTCGGTATGGGGTTGTCCCTTGTGGGCATCATCCTCATCATTACGGGAAGCGGACGTGCGATCGAGTTTGGCAGTCGCGGCATGATCGGCGACGTCGTCTCGCTTGCAGCCGCGATGCTTTGGGCGCTCAATACCAATTTCCAGAAACCGCTTCTCACAACGTATTCAACGATGCAGTTATCCGTCATCATGGTCGCTGTGGGTGCCGTCGTGCATGCACTGCTTGCACTGCCGGATGCTCTTACCATATCGTGGCAAACTCTTTCCCCGACCTATTTACTCGCCGGAGTGATTTCGGGGGTTCTCTCCATTGGTGTTGCCAATATCTTATGGTCGCACGGTGTGAAGCGTCTCGGTCCCAGCCGCACCGCGAATATGAGCAATCTAACGCCCGTGCTCGCGTTTCTGATTTCGTATTTGACATTGGATGAGCAGATCTCCTGGTTGCATGTTGTGGGAGGAGCTGTTACTTTGCTCGGTATCTGGATCGTGAGGAGGTGATCGCATGCTAAAACACCTGTTTCGGGTTGTCGCTCTACTCGGGCTGTGTCTCGGAGCGTTTGAAGTGGTTCACAGCCAGACTCCACGAGCGACCATTGCGGGTCGTGTGATCGATGCGGCAACCAAAGAGGCACTCCCGAACGTGAATGTGTTCCTTGCCGGAACGAGTTTGGGGGCCGCCACCGATCGGGAAGGTAGATTCGAAATCAAGAATGTTCCGTTTGCTGCCCACGAGTTGGTTGTTTCCATGGTGGGTTACAAGCGTCAGGAGATTTTGTTACGAATTTTTGAGCCCCGCGTGCATACGATGGATATACGTCTGCAGCCTTTGGCAATTGAAACGCAGACGGTGGAGGTCGTTGCTAAAGATCCCAAAGAATGGCGGGAGCACCTGGAACGGTTCAAGGAAGAATTTTTTGGTGATACGCAAAACGCTGAGCACTGCTCCATTCTGAACCCCGAGGTGCTGGATTTCAAAGTGGCAGGGAAGGTCTTTGAGGTTGCGTCCCATGTTCCGATTCTGGTTGAGAATCGCGCGTTGGGGTATCGAATAGAATTTTTCATCGAAGAATTTCGGGTCGAGGACTACTCGCTTCAGTATCGCGCGAAGACGCGGTTCGAAGAGCTTACTCCACGCGATGAAGAAGAACGCAACCGATGGAAGGAACAACGGCAGAGAGCGTATTACGGCTCGAAGACACATTTTTTGAAAGCGTTGGCACAAGGAAGGACGAAAGAAGAAGGGTTTGAGGTTTCCCTCGTTCCGAATGTGCGCCCGCTGGGTCGAGAGTATCAGAGGTCGAAGTTGTTGGTCGATCCCCAGAACTATGTCTTGGACACGGAATTCGAATTTCAAAAGCGTCTCAGGTTCCCGGACTATCTTGAAATTATCTACAATCGAGAACGGGCCGAGGCGAACTTCCAGCGGATGTTCGACTCGGCCGCGCCTCTTGCCGAACGGCAGATCTCCTGGATCACCATGAACCGACTGACGGTACTGTTTACCACCGACGGCCATGCACTCGATAGCTATGCGCTGAAAGTCTATGGCTACTGGGCATTTGAACGGATCGCTGAGCTTCTCCCGATGGATTATGACCCTACGAAGAATTAATGTTTCGCTCCTTCTCCTTGTCAGCTTTGTGACGGGCTTTTATCTTGTTTCATCGCCGCCAGAATTTGAAGTGCCCGATGTCGCAGGGATGCGCTGGTACAAAGGAAACACCCACACCCATACGACGATGAGCGATGGCGACTCACCGCCCGAGGTCGTTGTCAGCTGGTACAAGCAGCACGGCTACAATTTTCTGGTTTTGTCCGACCATAATGTGTTTACGGATCCGAAAAAGCTCGCATCATTCAATGATTCGAGCTTTTTGTTGATCAGCGGTGAAGAAATCACAACCAGGGCAGAGCAAAAGCCAGTTCATATCAATGGCTTGAACATTCCTCATCTGATGGAGCCGCAAACGGACTCTACCATCGTTGGAACGATTCAAAAAAATGTCGATGCCGTCCGTGAGGTGGAGGGTGTTCCACACATAAATCACCCGAATTTTGGCTGGGCGTTAGATCACGAAATTCTCGTGCAGGTAAAACGGGATAAGCTGTTGGAGATTTTCAATGGTCATCCTCTCGTACACAATTGGGGAGGGGGCGGGAAACCGAGCGTGGAAGAAATCTGGGATTATCTGTTAACGGCGGGGAAGCGCATCTACGGCATTGCGGTGGATGATGCACACCATTTTCAGGGTGAATTTGGACCTCACCGCTCGAATCCCGGCCGTGGTTGGATTGCCGTACGTGCCAGGAGCTTGAATGCCCAAGAGATTATGGCAAACCTTGAAGCCGGCCTATTCTATGCTAGCACCGGTGTTGAATTGGAGGATGTGAAGATTACTGCGACAACGATCGAAATTGTTATCCGTCAGCGATCGGATTTCACGTACACGACGGAATTTCTTGGTCCCCATGGACAGATACTCTCCCGTGCTGGAGGGACAACACCTGTGTATGAGCTTAAGGCGAACGTGGGCTATGTTCGGGCGCGAGTTAAAGATTCAGGAGGAGCAATCGCATGGGTTCAACCAGTGTTTACCAAACAGTAACGCCTCTGTTGGCAGAGGCGTTAGGATAGAGACTCGAATGTTATGCCGATTGAAGTTCAATGGAATGAATGTCCCCCTCGCACATGTCCGGCCGTTGCGCTTCTTACAATGCGCAATCTCCGATTATTTCTCTCCTGTAAATGATGAAGGTGCCTATTGGAGATCATGAGGCTCTTCAATAATTTTCTGTTCATCTTCTGCAGATCTTTCTGTGGAGAATTGATCAGTTTCATACATCCTCCTGTCGATTGGTGAATGATGCAACAGAACATTTGAGGAGAGATGCTCAATTGGATTGTACAATCCTCCGATGTGAATGTCAAGTGCCAAATCGACTCACGTTCGCGAGTGTTGTGAAGCTTACTTGTCTGCTGATTTGAGCATCCCTTTACTACCCGGCAAATCCAGACGGTAAAAAATCGTTGCTCCCCGTAAGCTTTTTTCGTATATTGAGATGCTTGCTCGTGCTGGTGTAGCTCAGCGGTAGAGCAGCGGTTTCGTAAACCGCAGGTCGTCGGTTCAAATCCGACCACCAGCTCAAGTGAGGTCGTCGGTTTTCCGTCCCGAACTCTGTTCGGGACGGGATAAATACGAGCACCCGCTCAACAAATCGCACCGTTGCAACAGTTCTTCACCATAAGTTTACAGAAAGGTCTACGATGAACGAAGGAACGATTGTCCAGGTTATTGGCCCTGTCGTTGATATCGAGTTTTCGGGCGGTAAACTCCCTTCCATTCTCAATGCTGTCAAAATTCCACGCACCAATGTCGAAGGTGTTGAGGAAGAGTTGGTCGTTGAGGTTCAGCAACAGCTTGGTGAGGATCGCGTTCGGACGGTTGCGATGGATTCCACAGATGGTCTTGTGCGTGGAATGAAAGCCTTTGATACCGGCGGCCCAATTTCTGTTCCTGTGGGCCCCAAAGTTCTTGGACGATTAATTGACGTGATCGGCCGGGGAATCGACGGTTTGGGGCCGATCGAGGCGGCAAAGTTTTATCCGATTCATCGTCCGGCTCCTTCCTTCGAGCAGCTCTCGACGCAAAAGGAGATGTTTGAGACCGGTATCAAAGTCATCGACCTGCTTGAGCCTTATACCAAAGGCGGAAAGACTGGCCTCTTCGGTGGTGCCGGTGTGGGGAAAACGGTTATTATCCAAGAGTTGATTCACAATATTGCTATGCATCATGGCGGCTACTCGGTGTTCGGCGGGGTAGGCGAACGGACTCGCGAAGGCAATGACCTGTGGCTGGAGATGAAAGAGTCGGGTGTATTGGATAAAACCGCGCTCGTGTTCGGACAGATGAACGAGCCGCCAGGAGCCCGGCAACGCGTTGGCTTAACAGCCCTCACGATGGCTGAGTATTTCCGTGACGAAGAAGGAAAAGATGTCCTGCTCTTCATCGACAATATCTTCCGCTTCGTACAGGCAGGCTCAGAGGTGTCAGCATTGTTAGGTCGCATGCCCTCAGCCGTCGGTTACCAGCCGACGCTCGGCACAGAAATGGGCGAGTTGCAGGAGCGCATCACATCGACCAAGAAAGGCTCGATTACGTCCGTGCAGGCAATCTACGTACCGGCGGATGACCTTACTGATCCCGCGCCGGCAACCACCTTCAGTCATCTCGACGCCACAACCGTGTTAAGCCGACAGATTGCCGAGTTAGGAATTTACCCTGCCGTCGATCCCTTGGATTCCACCTCCCGCATTCTCGAACCGGGCGTTGTGGGCGAGGAGCATTACTATGTTGCCAAGCGAGTAAAAGAAATCCTCCAAACGTACAAAGATTTACAAGACATCATCAATATCCTTGGCATGGATGAGCTATCGGATGAAGACAAGCTCACCGTGCAGCGCGCGAGGAAGATTCAGAAATTCCTCTCCCAGCCCTTTTTCGTTGCCGAACAGTTCACGGGACGTCCGGGCAAGTACGTCAAGCTCGAAGACACGATTCGCGGCTTCAAAGGTATCATCGAAGGGGAATACGACGACCTGCCGGAGAATGCGTTCTACATGTGCGGCACGATTGAAGAGGTTATTGAAAACGCACGAAAGGCGAAAGCAGCGTAGGGTGTATGGCCGAGAAAACGTTTCGATTGGAAATTGTTACCCCGCGCAAAGTCGTATTCAGCGCCGACGTGATGAGCTTTAGCGCGCCCGGAGTCGTTGGCGGATTTCAGGTGTTGCGTAGTCATGCTCCGCTTTTATCCGCCATCGGGATTGGCGAGGTAAAGGTCGTCGACGCGAACGGTGTGGAACAACGCTATGCCACGAGCGGCGGCTTTGTTGAGGTGCATGAAAACAAGGTCGTCCTCCTTGCAGAAACGGCCGAGCGGGCTGACGAAATCGACGTCCAGCGAGCTCAGGCGGCACGCGACCGAGCACAGAAACGAATCGCCGAGAAGAAATTGGAGACCGACATCGATCGTGCACGAGTTGCGCTTGCCCGAGCGCTCAATCGTCTGAAAGTCTCTGCAAAAGCAGGATTGTAGACCGACTGTTCTATTCAGAGAAAGTGAGGAAAGTCCATCGACCCACCGGGGAGATGGACTTTGTTGTTTATGCAGCAGAGTTTCTCGAGTGCGTTTCCTGTTCGCAATTTCTTTTTCATGCAGCACTTCGAGTATGGCACATCGAAACTTATCTTGACATTGCTTGCTATTTGTGATACTTTCACAGCGGCATTCCACCAGAATAGATCACCTCTTTTTCCCATAGAAGGGAGGCAGCTATGAATCGTTTTTTTCGAGTTGTTGTTGGCTGTATTGTTTTCCTCGTACTCCCTCTGGCGTTGTATGCACAGCTCACGATCGAAGGGAAAGTGACAGATGAGCGTGGCGATCCTCTAGCGGCGGCCAATGTGATCGTCCGGGGAACACGTTTCGGAGCGGCAACAGATGCCCAGGGGAGCTACAGGATTTTCATTCCTGCGGTGCCCGATGAAGTTGTTGTTGAAGCACGGTTCCTCGGCTACAAGAGCGCGCGTCAGGCCGTTTCGCAGCGAAGCGGAATTGTTGACGTCAGTTTCCGACTCGCCGTTGACGCCCTTCAGATGGATGAGATCGTTGTTACCGGTTCTTCGGTCGCGACCGAGAAGCGTCAGCTTGGTAACGCCATTTCGACAGTAGGAGCAAAGGATCTTGAATTGAGCGCTTCACCGGCTATTGACCGTGCGCTTTCCGGTAAGATCGCCGGGGCGCTGGTTCAACAGAATTCCGGGAATCCGGCAGGAGGCGTTAGCGTTCGGCTCCGGGGCGTGAGCACGGTGTTGGGCAGTGCCGACCCTCTCTATATTGTCGACGGCGTGATTGTCAACAATGATTCGCCACAGCTCATCGACCTCGGCGGATACGCTCAAAACAGGCTCGTCGACATTAACCCGTATGATATAGACCGGATTGAGGTCATCAAGGGCGCTGCTGCAGCGGCGATTTACGGCTCGCGGGCGAATAATGGTGTTGTCCAAATCTTCACAAAGAAAGGGGTGTCGGGAAGTCCACAAATCAGCTACTCCACGCGCGTTCAGTTCGACGAGCTGAGGAAGCGAATCCCGTACAACGACTACCCTTATAACAAACGGTTCGACGACCCGACGAAAGTCCCCGTGACACGGTATGACTATCAGGATTTCATTTTCCAGCGCGGTGTTTCGACGGAGAATTTTCTATCGTTAAGCGCAGGAGCGGGAGATACAAAGTATTATTTTTCCGGATCGCATACGAACTCCGAGGGCATTGTCAAAGGCGGCTGGTATGAACGGACCACAGCCCGAGCCCGCATCGAACAAACGCTGACGCCATGGCTCTTTGCAAGCATCGGAGCAAACTACACGTACAGCCGCAGCAAGGAAGTTCCGAACGGCGGAATTTTCGAGGCATACGGCGTGATGACGGGATGGAATTTCTCCAACAACAGTATCGATCCAAGACCGGTCAACGGCGTTTATCCCTCCAGCTCTGTGCTGAATAGAACAAACCCTGTCGAGGCGATCGACCGTTTTGATTTCAGGCAGCAGGTCAGTCGTTTCGTGGGCGATCTCCATCTGACGCTGACGCCGTTCAAAGGCTTCAATGCTGAGTATGTTTTGGGTCTCGACAACTATACTCAGATTGGAACTGCGTACATCCCACCGGGCACAACCGCCGCCGGGTATACTCTTGGCCTTTCCCGCAGAGGTGATCGGGATGTCTTTCAGATCAATAACGATTTGACGGCGAGGTATGTGTTCTCTCCCATCGAAAACGTTCAATCAACCACCGTCGCGGGAGCAACTCTGCAGTATCAAAAAGCACAAAACTTTACCGCGCAGTCGACCGACCTGACACCCATCGTGCAGATCACTCCCGCTGGTGCAAACCAAACGTTAGGAGAATTCCGGAGTGAAGTGGTTATTTACGGTATCTTCGCTCAGGAGACGTTCGGGATTAGCAATCGCTTGTATCTCACGGTCGCCGGCCGATTTGACGCTTCATCGGTGTTCGGTGAGGACAACCGTTGGCAGTTCTACCCGAAAGCCAGTATGTCCTATCTCCTCTCGGAAGAAAGTTTTTGGAAAGAGTTGTCGCTCGGCGACTATATCTCCAGCATGAAGTTGCGTGCCTCGTGGGGTGAGTCGGGTGGACTGACCGCAGTTGGTCCATTCGACCGTTTTACCACCTATGCCTCCGTTTCCTACAACGGCAAGCCGGGTCTGATTACGAGTACGCGCAAAGGAACGCCCGACATCAAACCTGAGCGACAGCGTGAGGTTGAAGTCGGCACAGACCTGAGCTTCTTTAACGACCGGTTGGGAGTGGAATTTACCTATTACGATAAATTCACGCGCGACCTGTTGCTCAACAGAACGCTCGGTCCCACCAGCGCGTTCTTGAATCAACTGCAGAACGTGGGGGAGATGACGAATAAAGGATTCGAGCTGCTTATCCGAGCGGTTCCGGTGCAAGAATCGTGGCTCCGGTGGAGCACCACCATCACGTACTCTCAAAATCGCAATAGGGTTGATGGCGTTGAAGGCGGCCGGCTCGGTTTTGCCGACGGGTTTGGTCAAGTGTACGCCATGAACGGACAACCGCTCGGCGTCTTTTATACGACGCAATATGCGCGTAATCCGGACGGCAGTTTGCTTCTCACTCCGGCCGGACTTCCGCAGCGCGAGCAGGTACGCCGCGACGCCAATGGTCAACCCACCGGCGGTCTGTTGTTAGGTATCGTCGGCGACCCGAATCCGGACTGGCAGGCGTCGTGGATTAACGAGTTCGAGATCGAAAAGGATTGGAATGTCCGCATGCAATGGGATGCCGTCTGGGGATTTGACGTATTCAACTTCACCCGTCGCGTAGCTGTCCATCCGAACTACGGAAACCATGCAGACTATGGCCGGGAACTCCGAGGCGAATATCCTGCCGGATACCACCTTGCGCTGTTCCCAATCCTTGGCGCATTTATTGAGGACGGATCCTTTATCAAGCTCCGTGAGCTTTCGGTATCATACACCTTCTCTCCGGGCTTCCTCGGCATCAAGGGAGCACGGGTAAGTCTGATCGGACGGAACCTCTTGTCGATTGATGACTATTCCGGGTGGGATCCGGAGACGAATGCCGCGGGACAAAGTACCGGCGTGCGAGGCTTCGACTTTAATGAAGTCCCCATCCCACGGAGTTATTCACTTTCACTGACGCTCAACCTCTAACCGGAAAGGAGCGACTACTATGAAACTGCGATTGTATCTCATGCTTCTTGCGGCTGGAGTGAGTATCGGAGGTTGCGGTCTGGATATTCCGAATCCCAACAGCCCAATTGAAAACCAGGTTCTTACAACCCGCGACGGTATCTTTTCCCTCGCCGTCGGCTTACAACAATTCTATGCCGGCAGTGCTCTCGAAACAGCCATCCTTGCGACGGGCATGACGAGCCGTGAAGTTGTCGCAAACTCGACCTTCCTCAATCTGATTGAGCTTGAGCAGGGAGGAACTGCTCTTCCACCAGGGAACGGCAACGTCCTTGCGATGTGGTCTCGACACTACCGGGTGATTGACATGGCCGATCAGTTAATCGCCAATGCGCCGAACGTTCCAATGGCAGATGGAACACGGAGTGGTATTCTTGCCCTCGCGTATCTGTACAAAGCGATGGCGCTCGGAAACCTCGCCGGCGCATTCGAACAGCTGCCGCTGGATGTCCAGGCAGACGGGAAGGCCCCGTTCCGACCGCGTGCTCAGGCGTTGACGACAGCAGTGGCGCTGTGTGAGCAAGCCAGAGACCTCCTGGCGGCGACACCCGTGTCGACGGAGTTCACATCCAAGATTCTGGCGACCGGCTTCAATCTGACCAACACGATTCAAGCGCGTCTGGCACGGTATAGCCTGCTCGCAGGTGTTTACAATAACGATAATAACTTGTTGAACAAGGCATTGACCGCGGCGAATGCGGTGAACCTCACCCAGACGTCGGTTCACCCTTATGATGCCCGTACGCAGAATCCTGTCTTTAACCAGTTCAACATCAAGAACTACGCGCCGCGGGATAGCTTGGGTACGCCTCTGTTCGAGCCGGGAGACGCCCGAGTTGCCTTCTGGACTTCTCCCTCGACCGAATTGAGTAATCCTTCCCGCTATCCGATCGAAACCGTGAAGGGTTTCTTCGACGCATCGACGAAGTCGATTCCCGCATTCTTGCCGGGAGAAATCCGATTGATTCGGGCGGAGGTGTATGCGCGTCTCGGTCAAACCGCGAACGCTGTCGCTGAGATCAACGCCGTGCGGACGAAACAGCCGTCGGCAGATCCGTTTGGCATCGGAGCGAATCTCCCCGCCTACAGCGGAGGGACGACGCTGAGCGATCTCTTGACGGAAATCTACCGCCAGCGCTGTTTTGAGCTTTACCTCCAGGGTCTGCGGCTTGAAGACAGTCGCCGTCTCGGACGTCCAGGCCCACCCAATCTGGCTGAGCGGAACAGGAACTTTTATCCGTATCCCCAGTCGGAACGGGATAACAATCCGAACACACCGGCGGATCCTGCAAACTGATTCTTGACTAGACAGAATGTCGGAGTCCAATTCGAAAGCTCAAGGCGAACGGATTGGACTCCGTCGTTTTTCTGAGGAACAATTCTTAGGAGACCTACCATGAAACAATCACTGGCTGTCCTTATAGCTTTCTCACTCATTGTTTTCGCTTCAAACCATGCTCTGGCACAAACGGCAGAACATCTTTTCTATTATGTTGACAATGATGAGAGCTTTACGAGTCTCAAAGAAAATATCGAGAAGATCAGCATCGTCGCTCCACAGGCATTCTCCGTCGATGAGGATGGCATTGTGTGGGGCTCCGTTGATCCACGCGTCATTGAGTTGGCGGCAAAATACCGCGTTGGAGTTATGCCATTAATCGTGAACCCCGGTTTCGACCAACAGATGCTCCACCGACTGTTGGTCAACGAGCGGGCGCGCCGGCGTGCCATCGCCAGCATGGTGGAGCTTTGTGAGCGCCACAAGTTTCTTGGCATCCAGTTCGACTTTGAGAATCTTCACCTGAACGACCGCGATGCCTTTACGCAGTTCTATCGGGAAACGGCAGAGGCATTGCATCAAAAAGGGTATAAGCTCAGTGTGGCGGTTGTTCATAGGCCCGAGGAGTACGCAGGTCCGACTGCATACTTCAAATGGTTGTTTGAGAACTGGCGGGCTGGATACGATCTCGCTGAACTTGCGAAGGTTGGGGATTTTATCTCCGTAATGACCTATTCCCAGCATACGCGCCGCACCACGCCGGGGCCCAACGCGGGCATTCCGTGGGTGACACGGGTCGTCGAGTATTTCCTCAAGTTCATGCCGCCGGAGAAATTATCGCTTGGAATTCCCCTCGGCTCGCAGCATTGGTATACCGCACTCGATACCGTTCGATACTTTGCCAACGCTCGGAGCTGGAGCAGCTCGTTAGATTACCGGAGTGCCTCGATGCTTGTCGAGAGGTTCAAGGCAAAAGTAGAATGGAACGAAGTCCAACAAGTCCCTTACACCATCTTCGACAATGGCGGTCTGTTCGAGTACATCTACTTTGAAGACGCCCGCAGTTTCAAGGCAAAATACGACCTGATGAAAAAGTATAAGTTGCGAGGATTCTCGGCCTGGGTCTTGGGCAACGAGGACCCTGCCATCTGGAAATCGCTGCCAAAAGTCTCTCGGTAACGATCGTTAGCCGCAACACTCACGAGTTTTGAC
>DATLYT010000152.1:0-3734 GCA_035574455.1 Bacteroidota bacterium | reverse complement strand
AGCTTGTTGAGCTGTTCGATGTACGAAAGAATCTCGTTAAACTGCTTCGTGAATTTCTCCTTCTCCTCCTCGGTAAACTCGAGACGCGCCAACTCCGCGATATGTTCGACGTCTTTCTTGGTGACTGCCATTGCGTCTCCTATGATGGTCCCACAAAATTTTTTTCCAACACCGCGTGCACCTGCTCCATCAGCCTCAGCTCCTCCTCTTTGCCTACCACCCCGCTGCTTTCAATCGGCTTATCCACCACCACGCTGATATCCGCCGGCTGAATGTTCAACGAACCCTTCGGCAAGATATTGAAGCTATTGTTGATCGTCACCGGTACAATCGGTACACCCGACCGTGCCGCCAATGCAAACGCACCGCGCTTGAACGGCTGCAGCTTGCCATCGCGCGACCGTGTCCCTTCCGCAAAGACCAGCACCGAAGCTCCCTTGCGAATCGTCTCCAGTGCCCGGTCGAGACTTCCCATTGCATCCTTCGCGTTGAAGCGGTCGATCGAAATATACGGCCCGACTTTCAACGCCCACCCCCACAGCGGCACACGGGTAAGCTCTTTTTTTAGCACAATGCGAACGTCATCCGGGATCGCCACAAAGATCGCCGGAATATCAAACATGCTCGCATGGTTCGAGACATAGACATACCGTTTTGCTGGGTCAAGATGTTCCAAGCCAGCGGTCGAGACCTTAATGCCGAACAACCAGAGTGTGAACTTCGACCAGACCCTCGCCGCTTTGTGATACCAGCGCCCACTGCGGTCCAGCAGAGCCACAAGAATCCCCACGACGGAAATCAACGCCGTCCACAAGATTGTGATCGCTATCTTGAACCAGATAAGAAGCATCATTCACCCTAACTTCCTCCCCACCTCTTGGACGAAGCGGACTCGCTTTTCAATGGACGGATGGCTATGGAACATAAACTCGATCACAGGGTGTGGCGACGGGTCGGCAAGATTGACCTTAGCCAACTTCTGCAGCGCGTTGGTAAACGCTTGCGCGTTAGACGTCAACTCGACGGCATATCGGTCTGCCTGTCGCTCGTGGGCACGGGAAATGGCGTTCGAGATGGGCGTAGTGACCAATGAGTACAGTCCCAGCCACAAGGACAGCAACGGAAGAGCGGCCAGCTGGTCGATGGAGGTGAATCCGAACCAGACGAGACTCATATGATAGAGCTGCGCTGTGAGAAAAAGTCCGAGAAACGTACTGACGGTGCCGACAATCATCATCACCCAGATATGCTTGAGCTTGAAATGTCCCAGCTCGTGGGCAACGACCGTTTCGACCTCCTCGTCCGTAAAGTTTGCCACCAGCGTATCGCCCAGAATTACCCGCTTCGATTTTCCGATACCGGTAAATGCCGCGTTCGCTTTTTTCGTGTTCTTGCTCAGGTTGAACACAAACACTCCCTCGACCGCCATTCCTACGCGTTCGCACAGCTTGAGAATTCTTTGTTTCATCTCCCCGTCTTCCAGCGGCTTGAACCTGTAAAAGAGCGGAAAGATAAACGTCGGCGCCAACCGAGCGAGCACAACAGAAACAACGAAGAGCACTCCTCCCACCGGTAACCACCAGAGTTCTCCCGCAACTTTAAGGCAATAGTAGAACGCAAGCAGAATCGGTGTGCCGATCACCATTCCGACGAGGGCACCCTTGAACCCTTCCCACAACCATTGTCCGAAAGTTTGATTCGAGAGTCGAAAGCGATGTTCGATATGGAAACCAGAATAGTACTTCAGAGGAAATGCGACAACAGTTTCCATCAGCCCCAACAGTGCCGCGAACAGCAACAGCGCAACGTAATCGTTCGTGGTAAATTGACGGACATAGTTTTCGACCGCCACCGACAATCCTGTAAGCACAACGACCAGCGTTACAGCAAAGAATAAGGCCGTGGAGGCAAGACTTAACCAGATTTTGATTCGGTGATACTGCTTAGCCTGAGCGTTCTGTCGGTCGGTCGTGAGGTTGAGAGAAGGGGATACTGATTCGGCGTGGGAGACAACGGGTTGCCGGTCAAGACCGGCGGCGCCCGCCTCCTGCTGCCCATCTGGCGGATGGGCGGCGGGCAAGCTTACGGTTGAACCATGCTGCATGAAGTCATAACGTGGAAGCGTGACCTGTTCTGTGGTTTGTCTAAAATAACAAAGTGAAACGTGAGAAGCAAGGACGCTTTGTGACGTGGTATTTGCATTCGGTGGATCAGACCTGTCTCCAGATTGAGAGATATTTCTTGAAGAGCATTTCGATTAATTGTGCTGTACGTGGAGCCAAAAAGCGGAACGGGAATGCTTGTTCAATCTCTTGCATAACAAAATGGACGAAAAAGCACGATGTCGGTAGCTATGTCGAATCGGAAACAAAAAAAATAGCCTGACCTCAGCGAGGCCAGGCTGTCCTTTCAAGCAATGGAGTTGCTAACGTTTTACTTCGACAGTTCGTGAATAGACAGTGACAAACGAAGTAGCAATGTTAATAATGATGTCAAGGGCACTCTGCTCAGTCTTGATTGTATAGTTCGTCGCCCCTTTTGCCATTTCTTTTGTATCCACTTTGTTGATGGGGATAAGGCCCCACAAAGCATACCATTGCCGCTCCGTTTCAACGATGCCTTGTTTGGCTCCCTCACCGACAACGTGCATGTGCGTCATGCATCCGGTAAGGAGAAATGCGAACAGGAAAATCAACACGAGGCTTTTACGCATAAGCACCTCCCTAGATAGGTGATTGGTTTAGAGCAATTCCACCGAACCAAGGACCGATTCGATGGTACGAGCAAACCGCGTATACACTTCGCTGGGAAAAACAAAATCGAATCGAACTGGCCGATCCAACCTTGGACTACTAAACACTAACGTAAAAGAAACACTCATTGTGCTCAAAGTCAAGAGTTGATGCACTTTCATACCATGATGATAGAAAACAGTGGACTTCATTGTCGCACTAGAATCCACCTGAAGAGCCCAGTCTTGATACCTCTGAATGGTCTGACTCACATTGCTTGTGTCGAAATCGGCAAGCCGTGCAATCGTAATAACGCTGCCCGTTTCGGGGTCAATGTAACCGTAGTATACACGTACATCACCTGGGGATGCCTGTGCCGCCTTTCGTTTTAGTGCTTCTGCCTCCGCACGGCGTAGCAAACGTTCGTCAAGTCTTTTCCATCCCCGTGGCGGAGCAAACAAAAGACCCAGGGTAGTATCGCGTTGTGCTGCTCCGACTAAGACGGTATCAACAGAAAACACCAGCGTGGCAGGATTGGTCGGTTGCGGCTGCGATTCTTTCCTGTTGCAAGATAAAAGCACAACTATGGCAAGCGTCACAAAGACGGTTCTTATGGTGAAACAATTTGATTTTGATGGGACCATTTTCTCTCCTACTTTCACAGTGCTTACGTATTTACTCCAGAACCCTCACTCGGACTCGATCACGCTCCTTGATGTCTCCTTTACCCCTTCGGATCTGTACGAGCGAAAGATGAGGACCGCGAACTTCCAGTACTTCCAATGTGCCGACTTCCGGTGCATCCATCCTCTCCCGCGATTCCGCGTAAACAAAGAGTTCCATCCCCTTCCGAACGCCGTCTTCACTCCCTAAATTCACAAACGCCCGGTCGTTTTCGATGAACATCACAAAACCTGTAACAAACCGGAACTGCAAACTGAGCGTATCCTGATCGGCGACCTTTGCAAGGCTGTCGGGACTCACGAGTCCGATAGCGAGCCG
>DATLYT010000151.1:0-9152 GCA_035574455.1 Bacteroidota bacterium | reverse complement strand
GAAATGAAGAGAAGCTTAGACCCTGCGGCGACGGTGAACAAGATGCATATTCCGGAGACGTGCGGCCAGTGTCATGGGGAAATCGCGCAAGAGTTCAACGAAAGCGTCCACGGTAAAGCGCTCGTGAGAGGTGTCAAGGATGCTCCTGCATGCACGAATTGTCACGGCGAGCACAACATCCTTTCGCACGACGACCCGCGCTCGCCCGTCGCGCCGCTGAATGTTTCCGGCAAAGTCTGCTCGCCCTGCCACAGCTCGCTTACGCTTTCTCAAAAGTACGGTATCTCCGCCGATCGGTATAAAACATTTTCGGACAGCTATCACGGGCTGGCGATTCAGGCCGGCTCGGTGGAGGTCGCAAACTGCGCGAGTTGCCACGGCGTGCATACCATCAAACCGTCGAGCGACCCGACGTCAACCATTCACAAAGCGAACCTTGCCACGACCTGCGGCAAGTGTCATCCGGGCGCAAACGAACGGTTTGCACAGGGTTCCGTCCACGTGGTTATAGCCAAAGAAGAGGAGCCGATTCTGTACTGGATTGCAACGCTCTATGTCATCCTGATCGTCACGATTGTGGGAGGAATGTTGGTCCACAACGTGCTCGATTTTTTCCGCAAGACTCGTCGCCGGCTTCAAATTCGTCAAGGGCTTATTGCGGAAGAACATACGGGACGCGGACTGTATCTCCGCATGACACTTAGCGAACGATTACAGCACGGGACGTTGGCAGTGAGCTTCATCCTTCTTGTCATCACCGGCTTTATGCTCCGGTATCCCGATGCGTGGTGGGTGATTGCCATCCGCAATCTCAGCGACGGTGTGTTTGACCTGCGCAGTCTGATTCACCGCATCGCCGCGGTCGTGATGATTGGCGCAAGTTTGTATCACATCTATTACGTCTCCTTCACACAACGGGGTAGGCAGTTGATCAAAGATTTACTGCCGGTCCTGCAGGATGCTCGCGATGCGATCGCGGTGATGAAGTATAACCTGGGCATTTCCAAACAGAAGCCACGATTTGGGCGGTTCAGCTATATCGAAAAAAGCGAGTACTGGGCACTCGTCTGGGGCACCATCGTCATGGCTCTCACAGGCTTCGTCATGTGGTTCGATAACACGTTCATCGGGCTACTTACCAAGCTCGGCTATGACATCGCACGAACCATCCACTTCTACGAAGCCTGGCTCGCAACGCTGGCGATCATCGTCTGGCACTTCTATTACGTTATCTTCAATCCGGATGTGTACCCGATGAACTTTGCGTGGCTCACGGGTTACCTGACGGAGGCGGAGATGGCAGAAGAGCATCCGTTAGAGCTGGAGAAACTCAAACGGAAGGAGTTGGAAGAATCCCAGCTGAGTGTCCCGGAGTCAGCGACGGTGAAGGATAAAGTTATCGAAGAACGAAAACCGAAATCGTGATTTCGCGTGGCGGCTGAAAATTCCCCCTGATCTCGTAAACCTCAGTCTCAACCTCAGTTCCCATCTATTTCCGTCGTTGAGAGAAGGTGTAGGGAAAGTCACCGCAGCACTTCGAGTTTTTGCAGTTCTGAGAATTTGCCCGAATTCTCTCGCATTCTTGGAATTTCAAGACCGTCGAGCCTTTGGATTCTCTTACTTTCTACACACCTCTTGCGGCACATTAGTTGAGCATCTCCTCGTAGTCAACCCTCTCACGTTCTGAACCGTCAAGGAGTTGCACGCTATGCCGCTTGTCGATTCCCGCACTGGAGCTGTTCGAAAATCCTATTCCATTTCTGAGCTCGAATACGCCGCACGGTTGATGCGCGGCTACAACCTTGTGTGTCTTGCTGCCGCGGGATCCGGACACTCGGGGGGAACGCTTTCCATCATGGACATTACCGCCGCGCTCTATCTTCACGTCGCACGGCACGATCCGGAAAACCCGACTTGGGAAGACCGCGACCGTATCATCTGGTCGACGGGTCACAAGGCGCCAGCGCTCTATCTCGGCCTCGGCATGGCGGGATTCTTTGACGTAAACCGCGTCGTCACGCTGCGGAAATTGGGCAGCCCATTTCAAGGTCATCCGCACTGGTTGAAGCTCCCGGGTGTCGAAGCGTCAACCGGATCGCTCGGACAAGGATTGAGCATTGCAGTCGGTATGGCGTTGGGTTTACGCTTGAAGGGAAAGGATGAGGCGCGTGTGTACTGTATCATGGGCGATGGGGAACAACAAGAGGGGCAGATTTGGGAAGCGGTGATGGAAGCAGGACACTACAAACTCGATAACCTGATCGGCATTGTTGACCGCAATCGCTTGCAGATCGACGGGTGGGTAAAAGAGGTGATGAATGTTGAGCCGCTCGACGAAAAATATCGAAGCTTCGGGTGGGAAGTCATGGAGATTGACGGTCACAACATGACGCAAGTTGTCAACGCGTTCGAGAAGGCACAGGCCATCCGTGGAAAACCGATCCTCATCATTGCCAACACGGTAAAGGGGAAGGGTGTCGATTTCATGGAAGATAAGGCGGGATGGCATGGTAAGGCGCCAAATATGGAGGAGATGTGGAAGGGACTGAAACAACTCGGAGTCGAGAACGAGATTCCCGTCGAGAAACTGTTAGCTGAGGCCAACACATACCAGGCGCATGTCGATAGTACGTTAAGACACAAAGTTCCGGAGTTTGGACGTGACTACTGGTGGAATCGGGATGAGTGGATGCGTGTGGAAATGGAACCGACACGCAAGGGGTTCGGGAAAGCCCTTGCCGAACGGGGCGGAGATGAGCGTGTGGTCTGCTTGGGGCTCGATATCTCCGGCTCGATTACGATTAGTGATTTCTACGAAAAGTTTCCCGAGCGAAAGTCGCGATGGATCAGCATCGGCATCGCGGAACAAAGCGCCATCAATGTTGCTGCGGGGTTAGCGCGGGAGGGCAAAATTCCTGTGCTCGGAACGTACGGCACGTTCGCGGCGGGCCGATGTCTCGACCAGATTCGCACGACCGTCTGTTACGGCGAGCTCAACGTGTTGATTGCCGGCGCGCACGGCGGGGTCTCCGTCGGTCCCGATGGAGCAACCCATCAGGCGCTGGAAGACCTGTTCCAGGTTTGCGGCTTGCCGAATATGCACGTCGTGGTTCCGTGCGATGTGGTTGAGACCAAGAAGGCGACGGAGTATTTGATGTTCGAGCTGCAGGGTCCGAAGTATATCCGATTCGCTCGCGAGGCGACGCCCATCGTCACGAACGAAACAACGCCGTTTGTCTTTGGCAAAGCAAACGTGATCCGGCTCCGGCAGCCGCAGAAGCGATTCATTGACGCGTTTGAAACTGTGCTTGCATCGGAATACAAGGGAGAAGGCGAGCAGCTGAGTATTATTGCCTGTGGGCCGATGGTGCCCGAGGCGATGCGGGCGGCATTCATTCTGAAAGAGGAATACGACCTCGAAACGCGCATCATCAACATGCACACGCTCAAACCGCTTGACGCCCAGGCGATCATCGAGGCTGCGAAGGCAACGGGTGTTGTCGTAACGGCTGAGGAGCATCAAATTGGCGGTCTGGCAGATCGTGTCTGCCGTATTATCACGGAGTCGCCCGAGTTGTATCAGCAGCCCGTGATTACCGGTTCAATCGGCGTGAACGATCGCTTTGGGGAATCCGGCGCGCCGTGGGAGCTTATTAAGGAGTTTGGAGTGAGCGCCGAACATATTGCGCACAAAGCATACGAGCTCTACGAACTGAAGCGGAAAACAGAAACTGTGAAGTACTGAGAAGCTGTGAGGAGACGGTGAAGGAGATGAGACGGAGAATAAGAGGGAAAGAAGGGAAGAACACTGATAACGAGTAACCGAGAATAGATAATGGCCATGAATCTCGCATCTCGAGTATCCCGTTTAGGGACGGAAACCGCGTTCGAAGTGCTGGCGGAGGTGAACGCCTTGCGCGCACAAGGACGCGACATCATCGCCTTGTCCATTGGTGAGCCGGCGTGTGCAACGGCTGACTACATCAAGGACGCGGCGAAGAAAGCGTTGGATCAGAATCTCACACACTACAGCCCGTCGGCGGGCATTACGGAGTTTCGGAATGTTATCGCCGACTATGTTGCAGCGACGCGGGGCATTCCGGTTTCACCTGAAGAGGTTGTCGTCGTTCCGGGTGGCAAGCCGATCATCTTCTTCAGCATCCTTGCCTGTATCGACGAAGGTGACGAGGTGATCTACCCACATCCGGGCTATCCGATCTACGAGTCGATGATCAACTTCGTCGGCGCGAAGGCTATTCCCCTCAAGCTTCGCGAAGAGCGTGGCTTCAGCTTCGACACTCAGGAGTTACGGTCAAAGATCTCCGACAAAACGAAGATGGTCATCGTCAACTCACCCCACAATCCGACCGGCGGGATCATCCCGAAAAACGATCTGCACGAAATTGCGGAGTTGGCTCTGAAGCACGATTTCTGGGTGCTCTCGGATGAGATTTACTCTCGCATTGTCTATGAAGGTAAGCCGGAGAGTATCAGCCAATTTCCCGGGATGAAAGAGCGCACGATCATCCTCGACGGCCACTCGAAGACCTATGCGATGACCGGTTGGCGCGTCGGCTACGGGGTGATGCCTAAGCATCTCGCCACGGTGGTGACACGGTTAATGACGAACTCGAACTCGTGCACGGCGACGTTTACGCAGTATGCGGCAATGGCGGCGCTGTTGGGGCCACAGGACTACGTTGACAACATGGTCGCAGAGTTCCGACGCAACCGCGATCTCCTTGTCGATGGGCTCAACCGCATCGATGGCTTCTTCTGTCACAAGCCCGCCGGCGCGTTCTATGCGTATCCGAATGTCACCCGCGTCTGTCGGCGTAAGGGATTCCGTGATTCAAAAGAGCTCCAGCGCTTTCTGCTGTACAAGGCTGGCGTAGCCGTGCTTGGCCAGCAATGCTTTGGCACGCGGTTGCCGGATGATGATGAAGAATACATCCGTCTCTCTTACGTCTCATCGGCAGACGACATTCAAGAAGCGTTGCGAAGAATCGAAACCGCACTGGCAAACGATCAGCTGGTGGAGGAATTCATCGAAGAGGAGCGGGCGAGGGAAGCGATGAAGATGTGAGCAATGAAGCCCAAAGAGATTAACGACCTCTCGTTCATGTAAGGAGGAACACGCCATGCTCGACCAATACGAGCCCTACAGAGAAGCAATCACCAAAGCTGTCTGCGTTCAATGTTTGCAGCGTACCGGACAAGGCAGGTGCGGCATCAATGGGTCGGAAGAATGCCCGATCATCCGCTTTTTGCCGGAGGTTGTCGGCATTGTGAACTCCATCGACAGTACCATCCTGCATGATTACGTACATGAGCTGCACAACGTGATCTGCGTTTCCTGTCAGGAAAACGCGGACGGCACTTGCGCACTCCGCGGCACGAACGGGTGCGAGTTGGATTTCTACTTCCCGATCATCGTGGAGACGATCAAAGAAGTCCAGATGAAGGGAATTACAATGTAGGGCAACTCACCGAGTTGCCCTACAAGGGAGAACAAGTACTAACGGATGTCAACGGCTTACTCCCACAGGAACAAAAACAGCCGTAGCGCGAGTCACTGTTTTCACTGTTGCCTGTGTGATTGTTCAGTCCGTTTTTTTACCTGATAGAGCTACAGTTTTCCCCTCAACCTCTCCCTGCAGATCCCACATAACTCCTTTAACATCAATTTCTTCAGCGGCCATTCGATGTTCGCTTTGGCGTGCTGTTGCGGAGTGGAGAGTGAAGATCAAATGTCCAAGTCCCAGGAAGCACGTGGTGCAACGATCACGGTCGTTTTAATCCGTACCGAGCAATCTTGTTGTAGAGTGTTACACGGTCGATGTCGAGAATATGTGCTGCTTGGGTGATGTTCCAGCCCGTGCGCTGAAGAATTTTTTCCACGTGCATTCGCTCGACCGATTCCAACGTATCGTCCGGCGGCGCTGTTTGACCGGAGACGAGTTGGAACGGCAGATCGTTCGGACAGATGGCTGTATGTTTCGACAGTATCATCGCCCGTTCGATGACATTCTCGAGTTCTCGGACATTCCCCGGCCATGTGTAGCGGACGAGTAAGTCCATCGCTTCCGGAGTTATCTCTCGCACAGGTTTGTTCATGATCGTTGCATACTTCTGGATAAAGTGTTGAACCAGCAGCGGGATGTCCGTTCTCCGCTCTCGTAAGGGCGGGATGGAAATCGTGAACACATTCAGCCGGTAATAGAGATCCTCGCGGAAGGTGCCGTCCTTGACCGCCGCTTCAAGGTCGCGGTTGGTCGCGCAGATGACGCGGAAGTCGCTCGTGAGGAAGTCGTTACCGCCGACACGGGTGAACTGCTTCGTCTCCAGCACGCGAAGGAGCTGCACCTGCATTTTCGGGCTGATGGCGCCGATTTCATCGAGGAAAATCGTTCCGCCGTCTGCTAGCTCGAACTTTCCTTTGCGTCGGTACTGTGAGCCCGTGGTCGTGCCGCGCTCGTGGCCGAAAAGCTCACTTTCCAACAGCGTTTCCGGAACGGCTCCACAATTCACGGCAATGATCGGAAAATACCGCCGTGGACTGTTGGCATGGATGGTGCGGGCAAGCAGCTCTTTGCCCGTTCCGCTTTCGCCGCGAATCATCACTGTCGTATCCGTCTGTGCAACGGTCTTTGCGAGCTCCATCACTTTTTCCATCTGCAGGCTATCCCCCACAATCAGCTCTGCCTGGGAGAGCTCCGAAATCTGCTGACGCAGGCGAATGTTTTCATCCGCCAGTTTCTTTTGCTTGAGAGCGTTCCGGACGAGATGCGAGAGATGGTCGGGGTCAACAGGCTTCGTGATGTAGTCGAACGCGCCCTCCTTTAACGCTTGCACGGCACTTTCCACCGACGTGAAGGCGGTGATCATGATGATGCAGGCGTTCCTGTCGATGTTCTTGAGCTTCTGTTGCAACTCCAGCCCGCTCATCTCCGGCATTTCGATGTCAAGCAGAATAATATCCCATGGTCCTTGTTCCATCAGGCGGAGTGCGTGCGCGGCGTCTTCCGCCGCCTCCACACGATAGCCGTCCTGGCGAAACCGTTGGGAAAGCGAATCCCGGACGGCCGCCTCGTCGTCCACGATGAGAATGCTCGGATGGTTGTTCTGTTGTTCTTGCATGGTCACACTCCTGATGTCGTTGTTGTCGAGTGCGATGGAAGTTGCTCTGCAAGGTGATGGGGGAGTGAGATTGTGAATGTCGTCCCGCTGTGCACGAAGGAGCTCACGTGAATGGTTCCCCCGTGCCGTTCAATGATGCCGTAGAAGACAGCGAGACCTAGGCCCGTCTCCTTTCCATTTCGTTTTGTAGCGTGGGGCGAAATTCCCCTTCTCCGAGGTGCAAGATGCGTGCCTTTGCATCCTAACGGAATTGTCCGAAATCCTCAGGTTTTTTCAGGATTTAGACCGACGGGATTATTAGCTTTGAGAGGTGGGGTTCTTAAAGAGAAGAATCAAGAACAGGCCAAGAAGGTCTTCAAGATCTTCTCGGTCTCATCGCATCACGATAGCGAAAGCACCCGAACCACCGTCTCGAGATACGACGTACGACCGACAAGATCTTCAAGGGTCTCCACCAACTGCCCGCCGTCTGACCGTATGCGAAAGAGTTACCCCTCGGTAGAGGGAGAGTAGATAGGTCCAAGCAGATACAACGCAACATGATCCATCTTCACGCTGAAGGTCGGCATCTCGCCGCTGTGCAATTACCGGCGAATCTGCGCGTCGAAGGGGCATCCTCGCAACACAACTGCAGGTCGCAGAGCTTGTAATCGACGATGTCCGCGTCCATCCGGACACACCTCAACTCGCCTTGAGGAATCGTGCTCAATTCGTATTGCCGCGACATGGATACTCTCCGTTATTGTCGTGCCGCTGGCGCCTTTCTTGAGTGTTGAATGTTCGGACAGTGAATGTTGAGCAGGTCAACAATGTCTCCGTGCCTCAGGAGAGGCAGAGCTTTCGAAGGTATTTCCCAGATTTCAGAAGAATTGCGTGACTATCTTCAAGGATATAGGAAGAACAATAGCCAACAGGTTGAAAAATGAACGAAAAGAGGAGAAAAGCAATCCAGAGGGAAAGCCAGAAAATGGCACAAAGCTTGATATTGCGTTTAAGGGGGAAGGTGTTTACTTTTTGATGCGCTGAGTTTTTCTACAGCCATCAACTGCAGAGGTTGCAATGACCCTTCCCACCGATGTCGATCACGACAAAACCCCCATGCGAAGACTCTTTCCGGCGTCATTCTATAATATCCTGACGCTCATCGGTGCGGCGATTGCCTCCATCAGCTTCGGGTTGATTCTGTTCCTGATGGTACTTGAGCTGTTTGCTACGGAACAGAAGCCGTACATGGGCATTATTGCCTTCGTAATTCTGCCGGCGATTCTCTTGATCGGTGTTGCTCTGATCATCATTGGTATTCTGCGCGAGCATAAACGGCAGCGGGAAGGGAAACCGGTCGGGTTGCATCTTCCACAAATCGACCTCAATAATCCCCGGCATCGCACGGCGTTCTCGTTTTTTTCCATCGGTGCCATTTTGCTGCTCGTGTTCTCTGCCTTCGGGAGCTTCAAGGCGTATGAGTACACAGATTCCGACCAATTTTGCGGCGAAATGTGTCACTCAGTAATGCACCCGGAGTACACGGCATACCAGTTTTCTCCTCATGCGCGCGTCGGTTGCGTCAAGTGTCACATCGGTCCGGGCGCTGGTTGGTTCGTTCGGTCAAAGCTCTCCGGTGCGTACCAGGTGTACGCGACGACGTTCAACCTTTATCCCCGTCCAATTCCGACGCCGATCGAGAACCTTCGCCCGGCTCAGGAAACGTGCGAGCAGTGCCACTGGCCGAAGCATTTCTTCAGCGAGAAGCAGCACGTCAATACCTATTTCCTCTCGGACGAACAGAATACCAGGTGGAATCTCAACCTGTTGATGAAAATCGGCGGTGGGAACATCGAAGCCGGCCCGACCTCCGGCATCCACTGGCACATGAACATCAGCAATGAGGTGACGTACATTCCGGCAGACTCCACGCGGCAGGTCATTCCCTGGGTACGTGTACGGCATCCGGACGGTGTCGACCGCATTTACCGTAGCACGGACAATCCGTTGAGCGATGAAGAGCTCCAGAA
>DATLYT010000150.1:0-4096 GCA_035574455.1 Bacteroidota bacterium | reverse complement strand
ACGTCGCTCCAGCGCTGGCATCGCGAATTACTGCGCGAGGCCATGGAGATGCAGGGCTTCACTGTCTATGAATGGGAGTGGTGGCACTTCGATTACAAGGACTGGCAGAAGTACCCCATCATGAACGTGACCTTCGACCGGATCCGCTGAGGTAACGCTCTCGATAACCTCTTTGCACCAATGAGTCCGAATATTCCCCTCCTCGTCCTTACTGCTGTCTTCATTCTGATCGCGGTCCGGCAGGTCGGCACCTTCAGGTTTCAGCTCTGGCACATCATGACGCTCGGCGCGCTGGCAGTTCTGCTCACCGGCCAGATTTCCTTCTACTCCGCCCTTCGTGCAATCGACCTCGACGTTATGCTGTTTCTCTTCGGCATGTTTGTCATCGGGCAGGCCTTAGAAGAAAGCGGGTACTTAGCACATCTCTCCTACAAGTATTTCAAGCGCGCTCGCACAGTCGATAGCTTGATGCTTTCAATCCTGTTCGGCGCGGGCGGTGCTTCGGCATTTCTGATGAACGATACGCTCGCCATCATCGGAACGCCGGTTATTCTCTTGCTCGCCCGGAAGCATCGGATGTCGCCCACGCTCTTCCTCCTCGCGTTGTGTTATGCCGTCACGATCGGGAGCGTTCCGAGTCCCATCGGCAATCCCCAGAATCTTCTCATAGCGTTACGCGGAGGGATGCCAAATCCGTTCATCACATTCTTGACCTGGCTGTTCATCCCCACCGTCATCAACCTCGTCATTGCATATCGAGTCCTGAAACATTTTTACCGAGACAGTTTCCACGATGCCGAGCTGTCGCATTCCCAAGAGCCGATTCGCAACCACGAATTAGCGTTGCTTTCGCGTATTTCGCTGCAGATCGTGATGGTCCTTGTCGGGAGCAAGATCCTCGCCGTAGCATTCTTACCCTCGCTCGACTTTCCGCTGACATACATTGCACTGACGGGCGCGTTGCCGATTCTTCTCGGGAGCAAGCAGCGGTTCCGAATCCTCCGGCATGTAGACTGGCACACGCTGGTCTTCTTCGCCTCGATGTTCGTGCTAATGGAAAGTGTCTGGCAGACGGGCTTCTTGCAGAGCCTTCTTGCCCGTACACAGTTCGACCTTCGCGCTGTGCCCGTCATTCTCCTCGTCAGCGTTGTCGTAAGCCAGTTTATTTCGAATGTACCGCTGGTTGCTCTTCTGCAACCACTGCTCTCCCACGCGGGTATCGGCACGGAAGGACTGATGGCGCTTGCTGCCGGAAGTACCATTGCAGGGAATCTTTTCATTCTTGGCGCGGCGAGCAACATCATCGTTATCCAACAGGCAGAGAAACGGTCCAAGCAGACTATTACCTTCTGGGAGTTTGCGCGGGTCGGTATCCCGTTGACCTTCCTCAACATGCTGGTATACTGGCTCTTTATCCTTTTCGTCTCCGCGGTCGTTGCTTGATTCTTGCGGCCTTGCTGGGTAGATTCAGAAGACCAATGAGGCCATCTCTTCTCATAGTTCTTCTGAGCATCCCAACTCTCGTTTCCTCGCAGCAGCCGATTGTCTGGCAACGACCGAATGGACCCTATGGCGGGGTCATCTACAGCATCGTCGAGAATCCCGACGGCTGGCTGTTTGCGGCAACCGAAGGAGATGGCATTTTTCGTTCGAAAGACAACGGCGCCACGTGGGTGGAAGTTAACAACGGTCTCACGAATCCCTTTGTCTTCACACTCGCCGTGAGTAGAACAGGGATTCTGTATGCCGGAACGGAGTCCGGTGTCTATCGGTCGCTGGATAGTTCCAACAACTGGACTCCCATGAACACGGGTCTCGATAACGTGTTTGCGCGCTCGTTGACCATTGCTCGCAACGGATATCTCCTCACCGGTACGGCAGGAAGCGGAATCTTCCGAACGACAGAAGCCGTTGCATCCCCCGAGCTTTCTCCGGAAGACATCCCCAACGCGTTTCTCCTGCATCAGAATTTCCCAAACCCGTTTAATTCTACGACCACCATTCAGTTTCAGGTTCCTCAACAAGAGGTTGTGACGCTCAGGGTATTCGACCTCCTCGGTAGAGAACTGGCAACCCTCGTCTCGCAAGCATTCCCGGTTGGCACACACCAGGTACTGTGGGATGCATCGGGTTTCCCGAGCGGCGTTTATGTTTACCGACTGGAGGCGGGAACGTTCAAGGCCTCGAAGAGAGCGGTCTTGCTAAAATGAACGCAGCAACTCTTTGGTAACGTCGTATTTTGAACCGAGTACGCGGTGAAACATACATTTTCGCCCGTCGATATGGCCAAACAAGAATGTCTGACTGCCAAATTAGACCCCTATCGACTTTTTCCTCTACCTGAGTTTTTGCTATATTGGAGTCACCATTCCCTTTTATGAGTGCACAATGAAATCTCTACTTCTTCTTCTTTCTGGGCTTATTCTCATTCTGGGATTTTCCAATCCCCAGCCGTATGACCTCATCATCAAAGGCGGGCGCATTGTGGATGGCAGTGGCAACCCGTGGTACGAAGCCGACATCGGCATCCGCAACGGTCGCATTGCCATCATCGGCCGTTTGGACGGCCAACCCGCAGCGCGAGTCCTGAACGCTTCGGGTCTAATCGTTGCGCCCGGCTTCATCGATGTACACACCCATGTCGAGGGAAGTATTCGCCGCCTGCCAACGGCGGATAATTTTCTGTTTGACGGCGTTACTTCCATCGTCACGGGCAATTGCGGCGGGTCGGTGACGGAGCTGGATTCGTTCTTCACGGATCTACGCTCAACCGGCATCTCGATCAACCTCGCCACCCTCATCGGCCACAACAGTGTGCGGCGCGCGGTGATGGGGCTTGCACAGCGCGAGCCGACACCGGAAGAGCAGGCACAGATGGAGGCGCTTGTCGAGCGGGCAATGCAGGCGGGCGCGGTTGGATTTTCGACAGGTCTCATCTATATCCCCGGCACGTACTCAAAGACGCCGGAAGTCGTTGCTCTCGCGCGCACAGCAGCGAAATACAACGGCATCTATGCGTCACACATCCGCAACGAAGGCAACGACGAGCAGATGAATGTTTTCGGCGCAATTGCGGAAGCCATCAACGTCGGTCGCGAAGCCGGAATGCCGGTGGAGATTTCGCACTTCAAAGTCTCCAGCAAGCGACTCTGGGGTCAGAGTAAAAAGACGATCGAGCTGATTGAGAAAGCCCGGAGAGAGGGAGTTGATGTTACGGTCGACCAGTATCCCTACACGGCGTCCAGCACCAACCTTGGCGTCCTTGCGCCGTCGTGGGCGTTGGCGGATGGGGATTCAGCAATGAAGGCTCGATTTGCGGACTCGAACACGCGGAAGAAAATTGTGGCTGAGATGAAGAAGATGCTCGGCCGCGCCGGACGGACGAACTACAGCTACGCGTTCGTTGCGCGCTGCCGGTGGGATTCGACCTTAGAGGGAAAAACCATCTCACAGATCAACCGACTCTGGAAACGAAGAGGAACGCTGGACAATGAAATCAAGACCGTGCTGGAGATGCTCGAGAAGGGTGGCGCTCAGATGATTTACCACACGATGAGCGAAGAAGACGTCCAACGCATCCTGCAGTACCCGTACTCGATGGTCGCTTCGGATGCCGGAGTGATTGAGTTCGGCAGTGGCGTGCCGCATCCTCGCGGATACGGCACAAACGCCCGCGTGCTCGGCAAGTATGTGCGGGAGAAGGAGATCATTCGGCTCGAAGAGGCTATCCGGAAAATGACCTCGCTGCCGGCACAGCGTTTCCGGTTTACCGACCGCGGCATTTTGCGCCCCGGCATGTGGGCTGATATCGTGGTGTTTGATGAGAAAACTGTCGCCGACCGAGCAACATTTGAAAAGCCGCATGCGTATTCCATGGGATTCGAGTACGTGCTGGTCAACGGTCGGGTAGTCATTGAGCGCGGCAAACATACCGGCGAACGCCCGGGACAGGTCATTCTCGGCCCGGGTGCACGCAAGGGAGCTTTTTCAACCATCGAATAGGAGGAGAAATAGTATGGATCGGTATTTGGTGATCGCACCGCATACGCAAGAGGAATGCGTCAAGGCGATAAAAGTCATTGAAGCGGTGGGAAGT
>DATLYT010000149.1:0-2655 GCA_035574455.1 Bacteroidota bacterium | reverse complement strand
CACCGTCATGCAGTGCATGCATGAGATGGCGTAGAGGAACGTCCCGATCGGGTGTGCGATGTCCTTGTCCACGTGGCTCGTGCCGCTGATGTCCTGCATGAGATACACGCCGTCGGGTTTCAAGGTCCGATGAATGCCCTTCAGTACGTTGAGCGGCTTGGCCTGGTCGTGTATCGCATCAAAGGTCGTCACGAAATCAAACGCGTCTGGCTCGGCAGTGATGTCGAAGGTGCTGAGGTCGACCTCAATGAACTCGACGTTCTTGATGCCCGCTTTCGCCGCCGTGTCGCGCGCGTACCCGGTAGCTTCGGACGAGAGATCCATGCCCACGAAGCGGCTTCGCGGATAGAGTTCGGCCAGTCGTGTGAGGATGCGCCCCCGGCCGCAACCAGCGTCGAGCACGCGGATACCTTTGGCCAGTCGCTCCGTCAATCCCGGCGCGAGCGGCAGGATGTGCGACTCGAGCGATGACAGCACAGACTGGCCGCTGTCCTCGGCCATGACCTCGTGGAAGCGCGGGAACTTCTCGTATGGCACACCCCCGCCCTTCCTGAAGCACTCGACGATGTCGTCCTCCACGCAACCCATCACGGCGATGTATTGCCCAAACACCGCCATATTGTCGGCCGCAGCGGCCCGTGTCAGAAACGCGGCATGTTCGGCCGGCAGCCGGTACCAGTTCATAGCCGGGTCGAAGTCAACCACGCCACCGGTTACCATCGCTCCGAGCCATTCGCGGACATAACGCTCGTTCAGCCCCGCTCGAGCTGCGATCTCTTCCGAGCCCGCCGGTGGCAACTGGCTCATAATGTCGAACAAGCCGGTGCGGTGACCGATAGAAACCATCAAACAGAGGGCACCGTTGTTCAGCGCGGTTAGTACCTTTCCGGCGAAAGCCTCCGCCTTCGCTTGATCGAAATGTGGTTGCCGGTCATTCACTGACATGACTTCACCTCTGCGGTTGAGTGGTCAACTTTACCGTCCGATATGCAGTTTTCCGTGCCTGCTAAATGGTCGATGGAGGCAGCACGGTAAGATGCCGCCTCCACCGCATGCACTACTACTTCTTCACTCCCGCACCCGTCACCACAATATCCTTCTTCGTACTCTCAACGATAGTAATCAGCTCCTGCTGTTCTTTTGCAGGCACATTAAACTTATCCAGCGTCTTCTTGAAGTCGGTGACCATCGCCTGCCATTCTTTATCTGTGATGTTGAGGTGTTTGTGGGCGTCGTACATGTTGCGTCCCTTGTACATCTCCGGGCCGCCTGTAACCTGGCAGACCAGCGCCGTCACGCGAAACTTCAAACCCGCCTTGGGCACATGATCTCGCGCATGTTTGATCGCAGGGTTGGTGTTGAGAACATCGTTCACCAGCAGCCTCTCGATGAAATCATCAACAACCGTCGCAATGGCGTACGTGCCACCAAGACGATCGTAAAGAGATTTCTCTTGCCCTTTCGCTGCCGTTTTGCTTTGTTCCTGTGCAAGGCAGAGAGTCACTCCAAGCACAAGAAGCAAAGAGAGGGAAACAATGAAACGATTCATAAAGAACTCCTTCCTATTGTGAAATGATGCGGTTGATCCCGCTGTTTCCCGCTTTGCAGCACGGGCGTTTTTGTCATGATTTCTTGGGATGCTCACCACTTGCGGACCTTCACCTTGGGCAACAGCACCACATCGCCGCGGTGGGTTCTTGTTTGGTTATATCTCATATCGATCTTCTCTGCCAAGCAAACGATCACTCTACCCGGATGACACCATAACCCTTTGCCTGGTAACCACCCAGTGAATTGAATGTGTTCGCCACTACTTTCACCTCGGGGAGAAAGCTCGCCCGGTCAAGCTTGAGAACCTGAATAGCAAAGTCGCATGCCTCAAGCTTTGCTCCTCCCTTCTTCAGGTCGGCCACAAGCTCGGCGATCTGTTTCTGCTCGTCGGTCGCGTCGGTTCCCGGTTTCTGGACGAGGTTGAGCGCCGGGCCACGGAACGCGATGACCAGATCCGTCTTCACCTTTGCCGCCTGTGCCCGGTCGCGGGCATCGATGATCGCCTTCAAGAAAACAATCATCTTCTTCGCCTCCGTCACGTTGTTGATGTCGTAGACAGTCTTGATGGTTGTGACGCCCTTGAGCGCGTCGGCGTCGGTCGGCTGGTCGGCATTCCCCATTGTGCTTTTCTCCTGGGCGAATCCGAAAGACGTTCCAAGAGCAAAGAGGAGAGAGAGTAGAACAATTCTGTGAAGTTTCATGGGTTGCTCCTTTCTAAAACAAGGGTGTTTGGATGAGTGAGTCTGTTATCTCTTTTTCGCAGTCACCGTTATTGCAATAGCACCGTATTGATGCGCGGCATTCTTCGTTGAATCGCTCGGGCATTTCTCAAAGTATTCCTCGTTCGTGTCGATCACCCGTGCGTCCTCAAATCCGACTGATCGAATGAGGTCAAGGTATCCATCCTGCGGTACAGCCCCAACGATACACTCAGCCCACAGTTGAGGATTCGCACGGGCCTTTTCGCCAATCTCGCGCTTCAGGACGATATCGGAAATCTGAATGCGACCGCCTTTCTTCAGCACCCGGTATATCTCACGGAACGCCGCACGTTTTTCCGGCACAAGGTTTAACACGCCGTTACTCGTGACAACGTCGAATGAT
>DATLYT010000148.1:0-10476 GCA_035574455.1 Bacteroidota bacterium | reverse complement strand
TCGCACGGCGACGGCGTCAAGATGCTCTGTGGGGGCGTAGATGATGGGGAGTTTTCCCTGCAATGTCGTCGCAAGCTGAAGCGCCGTATTGTCTGGTGATTCCGGGTTGCTCAAGACCGAGGACTCCGCGCGAAGAAGCTTTACCGTTTCGGCAATATGGTTTGTCCTGTTCTTGATAAGCCCAAGCCGGGAAAACGCCACGAGAAGAGGAAAGAACGAGTAGCCGAGCGCCGCGCGTGGCGAGAGGCCTTTGGGGATTTCGATGACGGGATGCTTGAACTTCTTTGCCATCTTCATCGTTTCGCCGTTTGTCGTCATGCACAGGACGCGGGCTTTGCGCTTTGCCGCATCAGCATGTGCCGCAATGGTTTCTTCGGTGTTGCCCGAGTAGCTTGAGACGATGACGAGACTCTTCGTACCAACAAATTCCGGCAGTCGATAGTGCCGGTTTACGATGAAGGGAAGGTCAAGTTCGTTCGCGAGATACGAGCGCAGGAGGTCGCCTCCGATTGCCGAGCCGCCTAAGCCCGTGACGACGACGTTCTGAATCCCGTTTGTCCTCAAGTTTAACGGCGTACTCGTTCCAATCCGAACAGCATCTTCAATCTGTTCAGGGAAATTGCGGATCCAGTCGTACATCCCTGTGGGGTCGAGCCGTTTAATGTCGGTGAGAGTCATCATTGATGTGCGAGTTGCGATGTGCGATCCGGGGGTTGCCCGGCTCTGTATGTTTGGGCCGGGAGGAGACGAAGACCACGAAAAGTCCATCGCCCCTCGACCATTTTACTCCAATGGAAAATCGGGAAACTTCTGCTTCATCACCGAATGGAGGTACGCCGTGATTTCATCCTCTGTTTGCAACTCGAGAACGTGGTTGGCAATGTTCTGAGCGTCGGCGTAGGTTACCGAGCGGATGATCTTTTTGATTTCCGGCAAGGCAGTTCCGACAACGCTGAATTCGTCCAACCCGAGGCCGAGGAGGAGAACCGTGGCGAGCGGATCGCCGGCCATTTCGCCGCACATAGCGACATGAATCTTGTGCCGCTTGGATCGCTCAATGATGCGGCGGACAAAACGGATGACGGCAGGATGAAACTCCTGATACAACGACGACACAAACTCGTTTCCCCGGTCGACGGCAAGGAGATACTGAATGAGGTCGTTCGTGCCGATGCTGACGAAGTCGACTTCCTTTGCCAGATCATCCAGCACGACGGCGGCGGAGGGGACCTCGATCATCGCGCCGATCTTGATCTTCTCGTCAAACGGAATCTTCTCTGCCCGGAGCTGTGTTTTGGCCTGTTCGATCAGTTCGCGTGCCGCGCGCACTTCTTTGATGCTGGAAACCATCGGGAACATGACGGCGATATTCTTCCGCGTGCTGGCACGCAGGATGGCACGAAGCTGATCCATGAAGAGATCGCGTTTTTCCAGCAGTACCCGAATGCCCCGCCAGCCAAGAAACGGATTGCGCTCCTTCACATTCTGCGCCATCATTTTATCGCCGCCAATATCGAACGTGCGGATGACGACGCGCTTGGGAAACATCGCATCAGCAAGCACTTTGTACTCTTGGTACTGCTCGTCTTCCGTCGGGAAGACTTCCTTGCCGATGAGGAGCATTTCGGAACGGTACAGCCCGATGCCATCCGCTCCCTGCATGCGGATGAAGTCTAACTCCTGTGTAAACTCCACGTTTGCACAAAGCTCGACACGATGCCCGTCGAGCGTCTCGGCGGGAAGGTCGCGCAGTCCGGCGAGCTTTCTTTCAAATGCCTGGTAATGTGCGCGGCGGCCCTCATACTCCTGGATGGTGCTCGCCGTCGGCTGCAAAATGACAACGCCGCTGTAGCCGTCGACAATGATCGTCTCGCCGTTCTTTGCCGTCGTGGAGATGTTGCGCAGGCCGAGCACGGCGGGAATTTTGAGCGAGCGCGCGAGCAACGCCGTGTGTGATGTGATGCCGCCTGCGTCGGTCGCATATGCCAGGACATCGTTGCGGCTGAGGATCATCGTGTCCGCAGCGGTCAGGTTGCGGGAAACAATAACCGACGAGCCTTCGAGTCGCGAGATCAGCTTCTGCTCTGCTAAATTCCGGAGGATGCGGTTGCGGACGTCTTCGACATCATGGGCGCGCTCGCGGGTGTACTCATCGTGCGCGGCAAGCATCATCTGACGATACTTTTCGATTTCACCGTGCACGATGAATTCGACATTCTTCAGTTCCGTCCGGATTCGTTGTTTGATGGTATCGAACAGGTACGGGTCGTCCAAGATGAGGACCTGCGCCTCGAAGATCTTCGCCTGATGCTCGCCTAATTTTTTCTCCGCGTAGTCCAAAATTTTGCCGAGCTCTTTCCGTGACCTGCTCACGGCCTGTTCTAAGCGAGCGATCTCGCGGTCGACATCTTCGCGAGCGATGGTTCGCTCCTCGATGGTCGGGGAATCTTTCTGGAAGAGAAGCACCGGCCCGATGGCAATCCCCGGTGAAGCCGGGATGCCTTTGAGCGTAACCTCTTGTTGTGCTGTGAGTGTTGTGTCCACGATCTGGTCTCGAGGAGTATTACATTGGTTCGCCAAATCCATTGTCGAACAGCTCAATCACGGCCTTCGCCGCTTCTTCTTCATCCTCGCCCGAGAAGCGGAGCTTGAGTTTTGAGCCCTGTTCTGCAGCGAGCGTCATCACGCCGATGATGCTCTTGCCATTAATCTGGAATCCATCTTTGTCGATGAAGAAATCCGCCTTAAACTTCGCCGCCGTTTTCACAAGTGCAGCAGCAGGTCGTGTGTGCAGTCCCGCTCGATTCTTAATCGTCACTTCGCGTTCGATCATGCGCTCCCGACTTAATGTGTGCGATGAAGCAGCATATCGGTAAACCAGTCCAGCATCTCGCGCGCGGATGAGCGAGGGAGATATTCCAACTCGCGTTTGGCCTCGGAGAGGTCTCGCGTAATCCACGCGTGGGCAGAATCCAGCGCGCCCGTTTCTCGAAAGATGCGTCGGAATTCCTGCAGCTTTCGTCGTGAAAGGGAACCGTTCTTCGAGACGGAAAGCAGCAGTTGTTTGTCTTTTCCTTTCGCCTTCCGTAGCGCTTCAAGAAAGAGGAATGTTCTCTTTCCTTCCTGAAGATCACTGCCGACGGTTTTGCCGAGCTCTCGTTCGTCCGCCATAATGTCGAGACAATCATCCTGGATCTGAAACGCTCGCCCAACGCGCTCACCATATCCCCGCAACGCCTGAATGTGCTCGTCCGTTCCACCGCCCACGAGAGCACCCAATTCGGTGGAGACGGAAATCAGTTTACCCGTCTTTTTCTTGATCATCAGCAGATAATCGTCCAACGAAACATTTTTCTTCGTCTCAAAATCTTTATCGTACGCCTGACCTTCACACACCTCCACGACGCCTTCGGTAAAGACCTTCGTGATGTCGTGAATGCGGTCGGACTGTGTCCGTAAGAGTGTGCGGAACGCCAGGGCCAGCAGCTCATCGCCGACGAGTATGGCGACGTTGGAATCCCATTTCGTGTGCACGGTTGCACGACCGCGGCGCGACGAGGCGTTGTCCATAATGTCGTCGTGCACCAGCGTGAAATTGTGAAGGCACTCCATCGCCGCGCTAGCATGAATGGCCTGTTCCTTGGTGCCACCGACCGCTTCGCAGGCAAGCAAGACAAGGACGGAACGCACCCTCTTGCCGCCACCGCTCAACACGTAACGGATCGGTTGATAGAGCGAGCGAGGATGAGCGTCGCGTACCAGGTCCCGGAGATAAGCATCGACGAGGCTTTTGTATTCGACGTACCGTTGGTCAAAATTCATTGGGTGTTAAGAGCGAAGAACGAGCTGTTGTTGCTGTAAGTCGGCAATAGTCCGGGAGCCGGTAAGGAACATTGCACCTTTCAGTTCCGTCTCCCATTTACCAATTTCCTCTCGCAGGTGCCGCGTTCCGCCACGCTCAAGAGCTTTCAACATGGGCCGGGCAGCACCGGCAAGGTCGGCCCCAAAGGCGATCGATTTTGCGACATCGAGCCCAGACGAAATCCCTCCCGAAGCGATCACCGTGAACCCCGGAGTAGACGTTTTCAGGGCTGCGACTTGACGAAGCGCGTCGACCGTCGGGATGCCCCAATCCCAGAACACCTCGGCAAACGTTGGGCGCCTCGGTTTTCCAGCATTCCTTCGGATGATTTCCACGCCCGCCCAGCTGGTCCCGCCCGAACCGGCAACGTCGATAATTCGCACACCGACATTGATCAGGCGTTTGGCAACGTGTGCGGAAATGCCGGCACCGATCTCTTTGACGATGATGGGAATGGGAAGCGCTTTGACAAGAAGCTCAATTCCATTCAACACACCGCGAAAATTGGTGTTTCCCTCCGGCTGGAGGAATTCCTGGAGCGGATTGAGATGAACGGCGAATCCATCTGCGTGAACGAGTTCGGCTAAACGTTGCACAGGCGATGCGTCCTTGAGCTGTGCCACTTCCGCCGCACCGATATTACCGATGATGGGAATCTCCGGCGCAACCTCACGTACAACGCTAAACGTCCGATGGAACGTTTTGTTCTCGATAGCTTGGCGCTGACTGCCAACGCCCATTGCGATGTGAAGCTCGGCGCATACCTCGGCAAGCCCGCGATTGATCCGTTCGGCGTCTTTGTAGCCGCCGGTCATACAGGAAATCATCAACGGCAGGGTAAGGCGCTTGCCCAGGAAGGAGATGGAGGTGTCGAGGTCGGAGAAATTGAGTTCAGGAAGCGCGTTGTGGAGAAACTCCCAACGCTCGAAGCCGGAGGTCTTAGAACGAAACGAGACATCCTTCGTAAGGGTAATGTTGACGTGCTCTTCTTTGCGTGAGGATGTCCGTGTAGGCTTCATACCGCATGGTGATTTTTCTCTATAATACAGAATTGAGTCGCGAGAGTCAAGGTAAGGGCTGTTGAGCGCACTAACACCCAACAAGAGGTGTCGGCTGAAACATCAGGCTGTTAGGCCTTGGCCATCCCTCCTCTGTGCCGAAGCCTGCCCGACTGAGTCGCCTGCCAGAATCCGCCAGAAGCGGACGGGAGCGCTTTCGCTCGTCCATAGTTTCAGACGCGAACGATACATTGCCATCGCCATCGACTGGAAGTCGACGGCTTCATTTTTAGTATAGTCTCTGTCGAATCAACCGAATTTTCAACGTGGCGCAACAAGCCTCCTACTTGCTCACCCACGGATTCCCCTTCACAAAAAACCGCCATTGCTTCTCTTTTCCGTTCCGGATACCAACCCGGCTTGACCTTCCTCTCTTGTGCGGCGGAATGTTCTCGCCGTGGGTAATAAAAATCTGCTTTCCCAACAGATCCGTTCCGTTTTCTTGCCGCCCAATCCCGAACGCCTGGCAAAATTTCGCCGGACCGTTTGTCAGGTCTGAAGCAGCTCTATCCTGTGAGCTCGGAACTGCAAACCTATACTTTCTCATCACCTCGATTCCCTCAATCGGCTCCACGGCTCGAATCAGCACCGCCTCGCCTTTTCCTTCAGACCCCGTCACTACATTGGCACAAAAGTGCATGCCGTACGTGAAGTAGACGTACAGGTGCCCGCCTTGCCAGAACATCACCTCATTGCGTTTGGTTTTGCCGCGGTAGGAGTGTGAAGCGGGATCGCCTTCGCAGTATGCTTCGGTCTCGACAATTTTGCCGATCAGCGTTTTGTTGCCGAGCTTCCGAACGAAATACTTGCCGAGGATGTCCCGGGCGACTTGGACTGCGGAGCGCTGGTAAAACGAACGTGGAAGAGGCTTCAAAGAGAGGGAAAGAGTAGATGGTTAATTGTTGATGGTTAATGGTTAATGGTTGATGGTTGATGCGAGTCAATCCCGGATCGTTATCTCACAAAGACGCTGCTATCGCAACGCAGAATGAGATGTTGCTTTGAATGAATGCTCACGAGACGGCCTTTGCGATCGTTGCGAAAGGCTGTTGTTCTGATACATTGTCTTCTTGCTGTACAACGACTCCACTACTTCTCAAACTGCTTTATCAACCTCTCCACATCGGCTTCCGTCAGGCCGGTACCGTAGACAGCCCCTTTTGTCACATCTGAAGGATGCGTACTGCTTTTTCCATCTCCCTTAGCCGCATGCTGCATTTCCGCCTGCGTGCTTCGCTCTCCAACGGGCAAGCTGCTGTCTGCTTTCAGCACCACATTCCCCGCCTTCAACCGTATCCGTTCCTCAATCTCGCGCATCCACGAATGTGGCACTTCGGTCGGTGTTGTTCGGTGTGGAGTTGGTTTTGGGCTCTCGGCTTTCTTGACCATATCGGCGGGAGTGCTGGCGAATTTCTCGGGCGGATTAATCGGCCTCGTCTCGAACGCGAGCCGTTTGATGTTGATGAGATGTTTGGCCGACACATTCTCGGAAATGATCGAGCCGCCAAAGGTGCCCGGTCCAAGCGTCATCGAGGGAAGCAATTCGTTCGTGTAACCGACGGCGCCGAGAGCTGCCTGGGTGTTGACAAGAACGCGGAAGGCGGGCTTCTCCAAACCGAATTTCAACACGATTTCGGGGTCGGTGCAGTGAATGACCATCGTGTGCCCGATGCCGCCAAACTCGAGCATCTCAATGCACCGCTCGCATCCCTCGCGGTAACCGTTGACGGTAAACATCGAAAGCACGGGCGAGAGTTTTTCGCGCGAGAGCGGGTACTCGCGACCCACAGCAGGAAGTTCGGCTATGAGGCACGTGGTTTCGCCGGGCACATCGAACCCGGCTTTTTGGGCGATGAAGCGCGGCGGTTTGCCGACGATCTCCGGGTTGATGGCGCCGCGGGCGTCGAACATTGTGCTACTTAAGCGAGCGGTCTCTTCAGGTGAACAGAAATATGCGCCACGCTTCTTGAACTCCTCGATGGCAAGTCGCTTGATCGGTTCATCCACGATCACGCCGGACTCGGTAGAGCAAAGCACACCCCAGTCGAACATCTTTCCAGAAATAATATCGGCCACAGCTTTCTTCACGTTGGCGGTGCGCTCGATAAACGCCGGAACGTTTCCAGAGCCTACGCCGTACGCCGGTTTGCCCGCGCTGTAGGCAGCGCGCACCATTGGGTTCGAGCCGGTCGCCAGAATCACCGCCGTTTTCTTGTGCTTCATCAGCTCGTTTGTGCCTTCGATGCTGGGAATGCTCATGCAGGCAATAAGCCCCTGCGGAGCGCCGGCGGCTTCGGCGGCGTGCGCGATAATCCGGGTGGCTTCGAGCGTGCAATGCACCGCTCTCGGGTGAGGGCTCGCAACGAATCCGTTGCGGCCTTTCACCGAGATAATTGCTTTGAACATCACGGTCGACGTTGGATTGGTCGAGGGAATCAATGCCGCGACGACGCCCATCGGCTCGGCAATCTCGATGATCTTTTTCTCCTTGTCATCGTTAATGACGCCGACGGTCTTCAGGTCCTTAATAGATTCCCAGACGCGCTTCGTGGCAAACTCGTTCTTCAGCTTTTTGTCTTCCGGTTTGCCGAAGCCGGTTTCCTCGTGCGCCATTCTGCCTAACTTTTCTGCCGCGGCAAATCCCGCATCCACCATCGCCTTGACGACTTTATCCACCTGTTCCTGTGAGGCTTTGCGGAAAGCGAGTTGGGCTTCCTTGGCGCGCTCGACGAGATCACGCGCTTCCTGGATCGATTGAAGGTCTTTATCTGGCATGAAATCCCTGTTTTCTTTGATGCGAATGTAAGCTAAATTCCTTCCACTGTCAACGCACACATGAAACGCAAACTTGACTGGCGGCTGCGCTCGCTCGGCTGTCACCTCCTCTTCGAGGATGATGCCCTGCTTGTCCTGGACAAGCCGCAGAATCTTCTGGTTCTGCCCGATCGCTTCAACAAAGCGTTGCCGAATCTCTACACCACGCTCAGCGAGGAGCTGGGTTCCATCTTTGTCGTTCATCGCATCGATAAAGAGACAAGCGGAGTGATGGTGTTTGCGAAGACGGCGGACGCGCATGCACGACTCAACGAACAGTTTGAGGGAAGGACTGTCGAGAAAGTGTATCAGGCATTGGTGGTTGGCGAGCTCCATCCTGTTGCAGGCGTCGTCGACTTACCGCTTTCGGAAACGGAGCGGGGAGTGATGAGAGTGGATAGGAAGCGAGGAAAAGAATCGGTAACGGGTTATCGAGTGGTTGAACAGTTCAAGGGCTATGCGTTGGTTGAGCTCAAGCCGCAGACCGGAAGGCAGCACCAGATTCGCGTGCATTTACAAGCCATGGGAACGTCGATTGTAGGCGACCCGCTGTATGGCGACGGGAAGGGCTTTTATTTGTCGGCCGTTAAGCCCGGCTACCGGAGCGAGGGTGAAGAAAAGCCGTTGCTGAACAGGACGGCGCTTCATGCGGTGAGCCTGAGCATCGACCATCCTACAACGGGTGAGAGAATGACCTTCAGCGCACCGCTGCCGAAGGATATGAGTTCAGTATTGAAGTACCTGAGAAAGTTTCGAAGCTGAAGAAGATGGAGTTCACCTAAACAAAGAGCTTTACCTTTTCACGAAGGTGGCCTCCATCTCATGGGGACAGGGAAAGATGGAGCCCTCTTACATGGTCGAGCTAAGATGAAGTGGACTCCATCCGCGTGAATTTCTCCGGCCAGCGTGCTTTGGCGTAGGCCAGAACAGCCTCTCGCGAGGAGTAGTGAATCGGAAACCGGTAGCGCTTTGGAAACTGCTTCATGGCGCTGACCCAAGGGTAGCGGATGAAGTCGAGAATAGAAGCGGGAAAGGGGAGGATGTGGAGTTTCCAGCCGAGCGTGACGAGCGCGTGGAGAATACCGGCAGGGAGCGCGGCGTACGGCCGCTTCATGAGTCGGGCCACCTCAGAATAGCTTACCGTGCCGTGACCTGACACGACATACGTACCCTGTGGCTTATTCACAACAGCCCATGCGAGCAAACGTTGAATGTCGTCTTCGTGAAGGAACTGCATGGGTGGGTCGTAGCCGCGGACGCCGAAAACCACCGGCAGCTCCGTGAAAGCCGTCACGAAATTGCGCGTGTGCGGGCCAAAGACAATCGGGGCACGAACCATAAAGAACCCGATTGACGGATCTCGCCTGTGGAACTCGAGCATGAGAGAATCGACGACCGCCTTGTATTTCGAGTAGAGAAACGTTGGGTGCCCGCGGCGAGGGGCGTCTTCATCGAGAACGTTGGGGTTGTCGGCATGGGCGCCGTAGGAGGTCGTGCTGCTCAGATACACAAGATGACGAACACGTGCGGCGAGCACTGCATGGAGAACGTTCTCACTTCCCTTGACGTCGATTTCGTATTCCTGCTGCGGGTCGTGATGCGGATTGAAAACCCACGCCAGATGGACGATGGTATCGACTCTGTTCTCGCGCAGGACGTTGACGAGCTCCGTCGAGCGAATGTCGATGGGAAAGTAGTGGAATCGTTCTCGCCGCTGCGGTGGTCTCACATCGTTCCCGCCAATCCATTCGATCGTTCTCTCCTGAAGGAGCTTCTCGACAAGTCGCTGGGCAAGGTAACCAGAACATCCGGTGATGAAGACGCGTCGCCGGGGTGTCCGTGTGACGTTGCGTGGGGATTTACGCGGGGTTTTCAAGTGGTTTATTCTTAGAACAGGGAAGGATGTGAGGTACTCTTACGGGCAATCCCGAAATGGCGGTATGTCAGCTCTGTCGCCTCCCGTCCTCTCGGCGTTCGCTGCAGAAATCCTTCTTGAATCAGATACGGCTCGTAGACTTCCTCAATTGTTCCGGCTTCTTCTCCCACCGCGACGGCGAGCGTATTCAATCCCACGGGACCGCCATTGTACTTCTCGATGATTGTCCGCAAAATCCGCTTGTCCATCTCATCGAGTCCGTGGCTATCGACTTCCAGTGCCTTCAAGGCAAAGTCGGCTACCTCTTGTGTGATGATGCCGCGGTGCTGTTCTAATCGGGCGTCGGCCTGGGCAAAATCGCGACAGCGTTTGAGCAGGCGATTGGCGATTCGGGGCGTACCCCGCGAGCGTTTGGCCAGCTCTGCCATTGCCGATTTCTCGATGTTGATGTTCAAAATCTGTGCAGAGCGACGGATAATCTTCTGAAGCTGGTCGCTGGTGTAGTAGTCGAGACGGTTGGTGATGCCGAAACGCGATCGGAGCGGTGAGCTGAGCAATCCCGCCCGTGTGGTTGCTCCGACCAGTGTGAAGGGCTTGAGTCCTAACTGAATCGTCCTCGCCCCCGGTCCGCTATCGATGACGATATCGACGCGGAAATCTTCCATCGCCGAGTACAGATATTCCTCCAACTTTGCCGGCACGCGGTGGATTTCGTCGATGAAGAGCACCTCGCCGAACTCCATCGATGTCAAAATCCCCGCCAGATCACCCGGCTTTTCCAGCGCAGGCCCGGAGGTCATTTTGATCCCCGTGCCCATTTCGGCGGCAATGATATGGGCAAGCGTCGTTTTTCCTAAGCCGGGAGG
>DATLYT010000147.1:0-16322 GCA_035574455.1 Bacteroidota bacterium | reverse complement strand
CTTTACCGAGGTGAATGATTACTACTATGATTTGCCGCAGTATCTCCAACAGTTCCGTGATATACAGAATCGCTCGTTTTCGTTCACAACATTCAACCCGATTTATCCGGGATACGAGAGATCGCTGTGGGCACATTATCTTGTGAAACGATTCGGCAGGAATATACTCCGCTCAACATGGGAACTGATGGGGTCTGAAACCTTTTTACCTTCAATGGACCGAGTGCTTCGCAGTCGACAAACGAGCCTTGCAGAGGAGTATGCGCAGTTTAGCCAGTGGAATTTCTTCACCTCACATCGCGCGGATACTGTACGTTTTTATCCGGAGGGACGGCAGTATCCTCTCCTCAGACCCAATGCGGAAATGGGGATGGAGGGATTCAGCGGTGTTTCTGTACGGTCTGAAGCGTATCCACTCTCGTCTCAGGTCTATCAATTTGCTGGCACAGCAGATACCCTGCTCGCAATCGTGGCGAACGTCGACCTCGCACGAGTCAATGAAAATCGGGACGACCTCGCATCGCTTGAGCTACAACTCTCCGCCTCGACGCCTTCGAGTCCTTATCAGGTTTTGTCCAGTGGTCTTTATGCCGGTTTTTCCGTGAATGAACCATCGAAATGGCGGGTTGTCTATCTACAAACCAGCCAGAAGGCCGACGCGAGACGGTTCGCCGAGCTTTCTCCAAATCCCCTTAGACTGTCAGAAGCGACCAGGATTACTCTTCCTGTAACTTCGTCCTGCTCCTATGCGACTGTTTATTTTTTCAGCGCTTCGATGGACCTACTCTTTTCGCAAACATACCCTGTAACGGAGTACTTAGGGAAACGCTACGTTTACATGCCGACCAACGACATTCGTGACAACGTAGGGTCGGGGATTTGCTTTGTTGTGCTGGAATGCGCGGAGACGAGACAGCAATGGAAACTTGCTGTCGTTCGATAGCATGAAACTCGTTCTAAGCAATATTACCAAAGAGTTTAACCGCAGGCCGATCTTTCGCGATATCTCGTTGGAGCTGGATGGTGCAGACTCCCTTGTTATTACCGGGAAGAATGGGGCAGGGAAATCTACTCTTGTCAAGATTATCTCAGGCGTTCTCTCGCCAACGCGCGGAACGGTGGAGTACCGCGACGAGCAAGCAGTGTTAACACCGGATGAGGTGCGGGGTAAGATTGGCTTGGTCAGTCCCTATCTCCAGTTGTACGACGAGTTTTCCGCCATGGAAAATTTGCTTTACCTCTCTCGCATTCGTGCTAACTCGATGCCAATTGAAGAGGAAAGCGAGCGACTCTTGCGGCAGTTTAGTCTCTGGGAGAAACGTCATGACTATGTGCGCACGTTTTCTTCAGGGATGAAACAGCGGTTGAAGTTTGTCTTTGCTCTTTTGCATCGGCCTCATGTGTTGCTTCTGGATGAACCGACATCGAATCTTGATTCAGAAGGCATTAAAGTTGTTCAACAGGTTGTTGAGCAACAAAAACGTCATGGTATTCTCATTGTCGCTACAAACGTTGAGTCGGAAGCCGTATGGTGCAACAAACGGCTTCATTTAGGGGGAGTGTAGAGGTGGTTCGGCTGTTGTTCTTGCAATTCGCGGACATTGTTTGTATTTTGATTTTCGCATGAGCGCACTCGTGAGCTCGTCCCTCCGGGGTACATATGCATTGCTGTTGAAGGATGCGCAGTCCGAGCTTCGGACACGCTATGCCGTCAATGCGCTGATGATGTTTGTCATTACAGCAGCGGTGATTGTGCAACTGGCGATTCGGGACGAACAACCGAGTGCATCGGTTCTTTCAGGACTGTTCTGGGTTGTGATCTTCTTTGCGGCGATGTCGGGACTTTCGAGGACATTTGTCAGCGAGGAGGAACGGGGAACCAGTATGACGTTGCAGCTTGTGGCGTCGTCGAGCGTCGTATATTTTGGGAAACTTTGTTTTAACATCGTTCTCACGCTCGTCATGAATGCTGCCATTACGGTTCTCTATACGGTGATTTTCCCCGGCTTTACCGTTCAGACGACGAGCACGTTTTTGCTCACGGTGTTTCTCGGAAGCCTGGGATTGGCATCGGCGTCCACTATCCTTGCTGCCATCATTGCCAAAGCCAACACGAAGGGAACATTGTATCCTGTTCTAGCGTTTCCGATTCTGATTCCGTTGCTGATGACGACCATGCGAGCGACAACCCGCGCGCTCGAAGGTGAACCGTTTGGTGACGCGGGTGGTGAATACCAGGTGCTCGTCTCCTATTTCATGGTTATTACGGCTGGCTCGTATTTGCTGTTCGACTACGTTTGGAAAGACTGACATGACCTTCGTAAAATACGGATCGTTAGTACTGATTACGATTGTGATTATTGCCGGGCTCTCGATTCCACTGTCGATGTCGCCGAAGAGTTGGCTTGAATTTCCTCTCATCCCGGGGTTGGAAGATAAAGCGCGTAACATCTTCTTCCACGTTCCAACCGCCTGGACTGCCGTGATGGCATTTTTAACCTCGACCTATTTTGGCATTCGCTATCTTCGGTCGAAGAACCTGGATTTCGATCTGCAGTCGGTCTCGGCGGCGGGGCTTGGTTTTCTCTTCTGCGTTCTGGCGACGGTCACCGGGGCACTCTGGGCGCGTTTCAACTGGGGCTCGTTCTGGAACTGGGATCCCCGGCAAACATCGATCTTCATTTTGCTCTTGATTTATGGGGCATATTTTGCACTCCGGTCGGCTGTAGAGTCGGAAGAGAAGCGAGCGAGTCTCTCGGCAGTCTATTCCATTCTTGCCGGACTGACCGTACCTTTTTTCATCTTTATCATGCCGAGGATGATGGCGGGATTGCATCCGGGAGCGCAGGACGACCCAAGCGGAAAAGGTCCACTCTTTGAAGGCAGTATGATGGCTCCCAACATGCGCATCCTGTTCTATGTGTCGCTTCTCGGTTTCACGTTGTTATTCATCTGGCTCTTGCAACTGCGAATCAGAACTGCGCGGCTGGAGCATCTTTCACAACAACGGTAACGGACTCCTATGGAAGAATTTCTCTCAGACAATCAAATGTATATTGTGCTCGGTGTTGTCCTTTTGGTTTGGATTGGGATCGCCGCGTACTTGCTCCGACTAGACAAAAAAGTCACAGAACTTGAAAACATGATGAAGAAGGGGGAATAAGTATGAACGGAAAAATCATTCTCGCGGGGATTGTGATTGTGGTGGGGTTGGTGCTGGGCGTTTCGAATTTTTTGGAGTCGAACGTCGAGTACGGTGATTTTGCTACTGCGCAGCGGACGATGAAGAAGATGCAGGTGAAAGGCGAATGGGTGAAGGATCAGGAAACCCGGTTTGATGCCGAGAAGGGAAAGTTCATCTTTTGGATGAAAGATGATAACGGTCAGGTGGTACAAGTCATTCTCGATGGCGCCAAGCCGAACAATTTTGAGATTGCCACAAGCCTTGTCGCGAAAGGGAAATTCGAAGGAAATGTATTCCACGCTGAAATGGTTTTGACCAAGTGTCCGTCCAAGTATGAGGGCGACGCCGAATCTGTGAAGCAGACATTATAATCCTATGGTCGGATCGATTATCGTCAAAATAGCGTTCTTTTCCGCCATCGCTGCGGCGTTTTTCTACTATCAGATTCACCGTCAGCAATCCAACAGATGGCTTCTCATTGCTCGTAACAGCTATCATCTCGCGACTCTGTCGCTGATGACTGCGGCAGCGGTGATGCTGTATCTCATCCTCACGCATCAGTTCCAGTACACCTATGTTTGGAATTACAGCTCAACCGACCTTCCGCTCCCCCTTCTCATTTCGACGTTCTATGCGGGTCAGGAAGGGAGCTTCACGCTCTGGGCGCTGTACACCGCGCTCATCGGTGTTTTCCTGATGCAGTACTCCTCCCGCAAAGAGTACGAGCCACAGGTGATGGCGGTCTACTCGCTGATTCTTTCCTTCCTCCTGCTGATGTTGATCGTCAAAAATCCTTTCGAGTATATCTGGAATACATTCCCGAACGACCTGATTGCTTCCGGCCCAATTCCGAATGGGATTAGGAATTACGTTGTGCTCGATGAGGCGCGCGGCATCTGGGCGCGTTTCCCGGTGGAGGGAAAAGGCCTCAACCCTCTGCTCCAAAACTATTGGATGGTCATTCACCCGCAGGTTCTCTTTATCGGGTTCGCGGCTATGGCTGTTCCGTACGCACACGCCATTGCGGGTTTGCTAAAACGCGACTACAACTCGTGGATTCGCGTTGCCACGCCTTGGTCAGTTTTTGGGGCTATGGCGCTCGGGACGGGCATTATCCTGGGCGGCTATTGGGCATATGAAACGCTCGGCTGGGGTGGTTTTTGGGGCTGGGATCCGGTCGAAAACTCTTCTCTCGTGCCGTGGCTCATTTGCGTAGCCTCGATTCATACGACATTAACACAGCGGAAGAGTGGGGCGTTTGTCAAGACGAACTTCGTGTTGAGTATTCTGACCTTCATCGCCGTTCTCTACAGCACGTTCTTGACGCGCAGCGGTATCTTAGGTGATACCTCCGTGCATTCGTTCGTCGACCCCGGGATGTGGGTGTACTGGCTGCTCTTAGGTTGTATCACGGTTTTTTCTGCTCTGGGCTTTGGCCTCTTGTTTTCCCGTATGCGGGAGATGCCTAAGATTCCCGTAGAACACTCCCTCCTGTCGCGGGAGTTTGCCCTTTTTCTCGGTGCTTTTGCCTTAAGCTTTGTCGGTTTGTTTGTCGCTATTGGCACTTCGTCCCCGATCATCACGACCATCCTCAAAGACAAAGCTTCTGCCGTCGAAATTAGTTACTACATCAAAACGAATCTTCCCCTTGGTATCGCCATCACGTTCTTGTCAGGACTTGGCCAACTGCTCTGGTGGAAACATTCGAAGACTACATCGTTGCTCCGTAGCCTTACGTTTCCGACGATCATGGGTGTGTTGACGACGGCGCTCGTTCTTTTGCTGGGAAGTGAGGAATTCTTGATTCTCCTGTTTACCTTTTGCTCAGCATTCTCGTTGTTCGCAAATCTCCAGGTTGGTTACGGCGTGTATCTGGGGAATCCGAAATTTGTCGGCGGCTCGATTGCACACATCGGTATTGCGATCATGTGTCTGGGTTTTGTGACTTCCGAGCGATACGATCAGAAGCAGACCGTCGCGCTCGAAAAGGGCAAATCAGCACAAGCACTCGGCTATACCATGACGTACGTCGGGTACACGCCGTACGAAGGGGATAAGTACGCATTCAACGTGGAAGTAGAGCGGAACGGCAAAAAGCGAATCGTCGCGCCGACGATGTACTACAGCGAGTTTACCAAAGGCATCATGCGTCACCCGGATCTTATTAATTACCTGACGAAGGACTTTTACGTCGCGCCGATGTCATTGGAAGAGCCAAGCCAAGGACACGAGCAGAAGGTCGAATTACAAAAGGGAGCGAAGACGACCGTTGGTGCGCTTAGCGTTCGGTTTGTCGATTATGACTTCAGTAATGTGCAAAAGGGAGCGATGTTGGAGGGGAGGGATTTTTCGATTGGTGTGGATTTAGAAATTCAAGATGGAGCGAAAAAGTCTCCCTTAAAACTGCTGATGAAGAACACTCCACAGGGTCCAGAGTTTCCACCGGTTTCGTTTACGGCCTCGAACAAGTCGGAGTATCTCTTCACGCTCGTCCGCTTATTGCCCGACCGCGAAGATAAATCCCGCTCGAAAGTCGAATTCACCGTGAGGCTGCCCGACGACGGCTCAACGCCGAAAAAGGCCGAGACGCTGGTTGTCGAAGCGAGCATCAAACCCTACATTAACCTCGTCTGGATGGGGACGGTGACACTGATCATCGGCTTTTTGCTGACGATCATTCGTCGGGTTGACGAGGCTAGGCTTAAGAACCAGCATTGGAATGTGGAGTAAGAAGAGAGAAAAGTCGCTGCAATAAAAAATCCCGACATCAGTCGGGATTTTTTATTAGCAACCCTTTCGCTATTCTCCGTTACAACATGCCGGATAGATTGGGCAGGCCGGTGTCCCTCGTTTTGGGCAATTCTCAATCGAACCTGAAGAGCCTGAAGACGAGAGCGCGAAGGTTGTTGCCCCCACGGTAAGAGCTACAAGAAGCATGACGATATTCCGTCTCATCTATTTCACCTCCCTTCGTCTCTGGATGTGATGGATGTTGCCGCCACTGTTTGTAAGCCATCGTAGCGAATGAATGACCGCTCTCAAGTCTAACTTGTCGAATTCTCGCTTCGTGAACTGCAATCGCTCCGCATCGCTACAATTACCCGGGCATTCTGCGAGTCGTTTCGAGAGTACCTCGGCAAGCTGTTTCTTGAGCGCAGTTTCAAATACGTCGTAAATGGCATGATGCAGACTTTGTTCCGCCGCTTTCAATTGTGCGAAGACCTCATCGGCATCTCGGTCAGCTTCCAGCATCTTCTCGATCCCTCGAAGCTGGCCCTCAATGTAGCGCAGTCGTTTTTGAAGCTTTTTCTTCTCTGCATGCATGGCGGTGTTTACAACAACTCAACTCATCTCAAGATACACTACACGAGGGGGTGTTTGTCAAGTCTTTTCTTCCTGAAGACGCCCCCTACTTGCAGCAATCCGGCAGTTGTTCATAGGCCGCGGGATTGCGCTTTTTGTCGTTAGCATCATACCCGGCATTAACGACGGCCGTTTCGAGCTTCTGGAGATCGACCTTTGCTGGGATGAACTGTACCGTGGCAAGCTTCTTCTCCAGATCGACTTCGGCCTTTTGAACACCCTCAACCCCCTTCAGGGCGTCCGTGATGGTCCCAACGCAAGCCTCGCACTTTGCCGTTTCGACTTTTATGGCAACTGTTTCGGCCTTCGCCGGTGCCTCTTGCTGTTGTTGGCCACATCCGACCAGCAATCCTGCTACGGTAAGAATAGCGACAAGGAATTTCATGGTTGCATCCTTTCTCTTAGATTAATGATGGCGTTGATGTTCTTTGGATTTGGTATTGTCGGGAGCCGTGTAACCTCGGAGTTCATCGTACTTCTCGATTTGCTCCTGGGTCAGAATCTCCTTCATCGAAAGATGGGCGAGGAGATGAGTGACTCGTAGTTGTCCTTGCAACACGGCTATACGGTTAGTTGTCGCCTCGAGTTGTTCTCTCGTAATGTGTTGCATAGCGAAAAGTCTATCGAGAGATTGCTCTTCTTCGACGATTCTCGTTCCAAGGGAAATGGCCTCAGCCTTCATCGCATCGTACAGAACACGAGCTTTTTGCGTTTGTTCCGTCGTGAGGTGAAGTTGTTCAGCGAGGTCGAGGACATGTCGCGGTCCCGGGTAGTGATTGAGTTCTGCGGCCTTTGCAAAGCCCATCCCCGCGCCGCCGAGGTACGCTTCGACCTCTTTTGGAGAGAGTGATTTGATCGGATGTGTTGCTTCGCCGGCATACGGTGAATGCTGGGCCAACGTAAGCGCTGTAACTCCCACAAGTAAGCCAAACAGTGCTAATCGCATAGCTATCCTCTTTGAAGGTTAGTGTTTATGTCCGCTGAATTCCGTTTTCACGTCTGACGGCTTGATGCTTTTGATTTTTCCCTCGCCCCGCAACCAGCCGCCGTAGCACTCCGGACAGACCGGCTTTCCGGCTTTGACATCCCTCTCACACGGGCAGCTTTGATGGTCGAGCAGACATTGATTGCACGGGTCTTGAGTGCAGCATGAGTATTTTCCCTCGCGGGCTAACTGTTTCTTGGCATCGAGCAGCAGTTTCTTCGCTTCATGCACCTTATCCCGTGCAGTCGTCTTCGATTCGGTCGACGCTTTTTGCTCGTTCGCTTTGACCAAGGCCATTCCGCATTTCGAGCAGTTGCCGGGCTTCGTTGATGTTACATCGGGATGCATTGGGCACGAGTAGATTTCTGTCTGCTGCTGACTTGCTGTTTTCTGCTGTCCGTGCGTGATTGGAGGCACGGTGAAGAAGACCAATGCAGCGAGTGCCAATAGAAAAGTTTGGTTTTTCATCTTTATTGCTCCTTAGTTGTGAGATAAAATGTTATCGTAAAATCATCCAAATCATCATTATTCCCATAGCTGTAATACCCACGATGCTCATACTCGTCCAATTCATCATTCCACCGCTGTGATTACTGCCGTGGTTGCCCACGGTAACGATCGATTCGAGAACAATCTGTGGGTCGATAACCTGACGGCCGACGCTCGTCACACGAAAGCTTAAACGGTAGCTTCCTTCCATAACAGGCTTAAACATCGCCTCATACGAACCCGGCTGAGGGGAGGGTAAGGGACCCTCTTCGTGTTGTGCTTTCTGAGTTTCCGCTTCCTGTTGATGATGAGCTTGGTGGTTGTTTGTTATCGAATCGATTTTCGTTGATTCGAAGTAAACTGTAGCCTCGTCAACCGGTTCACCAGTCTTTCGGTTGGTAATCCGACAGACGAACGATGTTTGTTTTCCTACAGTCAACGCGGGAAAGGAGATAGAGAGTTTGAGATGCTCTGTTAAGAGCTCCTTCTCGAGGCTAACGGTTGCGTGCTCATTACTCATCGTATGTTTTCCCATCATCAGGTGCATACACGCGGGAAACGTTACGCCCGCTGCGAGACTGAGTCCAAGAATAATCATTGCGTTTTTCATGCGAACCTTTCCTTTTCCAATTCACGAATCACTGCGTGGGGGATAGAGGCTTGAATCCTTTGAGAAGCGAGACGGTTCCAAAAAGAGTTTCATAGCTTCCATACTCTCGGATGGAGGTAAATCCAGCATCGTGCATCATGTCTGGAATCAACCCTTTCATGTTGTCCGACGCCTTTTCAAGGTATTGTACGATGACCGAGGTTGCCCGAGTAAGTGCTGTGCGTGGCATACCGAAGTCTGTGAGATACAAAATTCCGCCCGGCTTGAGAATACGAAACACCTCTGCAAGGAAGGCCTGCTTGTCGTTCCGTTGGAGATGGTGAACCATGAGGCTCGTAACCGCACTATCAAAATAGCCATCGGCAAACGGCAAGCTTGTTGCGCTTGCCTCGTGATACTCGACGACAAGCCTTGCCTTTGCTGTCTTGCGCTTGGCGAGGGCGAGCACTTTTGGGTCGATATCGACGCCGATAATCGTGGAATCGGGGAAGGCCCGTTTGAGCATCATGGTAAGCGTTCCCGTCCCACAGCCGATATCGAGAATCCGATGACCCGGTCCAGCCTGAATTTCCAGAAGCATCTTTCCTTTGAACTCTCGTTCTCGCATCGTCCAGCGAAGAACCGGATCGTAGAGGCCCGTTAAGAAGTGGAATCGTAGCGCCGGAATGAATTGTCGTTCACCGGTTGTCATCTTAGCTCTCTTTCATCCACGATGCCATCTTGGAAACCTTTAACGTGCCTTTCTTGAGCGCATATTCTTTCATGTAGCTGAAGAGAACTGGGGTCACGATCAGCACGTGAATGGCGGACGTAATCAGCCCGCCAATCATTGGGGCGGCGAGCGGTTTCATGACGTCAGCTCCGACGCCGGTGCTCCACATGATGGGAATCAGCCCGATGAGGCTTGTGGTCACGGTCATGACCTTTGGCCGCAAACGGAGAACAGCGCCTTCCGTGGTGGCTTCAGTGATGTCCTGAATGGAGAGTGGACCTCGTTTGCCCAATTCGACATCTCGCAGCCGTCTATCGAGAGCTTCGTGGAGATAGACGACCATCACCACGCCGGTCTCGACCGCAAGCCCGTACAGTGCGATAAAACCAACCCAGACGGCGACAGAGAGATTATAGCCGAGAAGAGCAACGAGGTAGACTCCACCGATGAGAGCGAACGGGACAGAGAGCATGACGACAAACGCTTCCAGAAAATCTTTTGTGACGAAGTAAAGCATAACGTAGATAATCAGGAACACGATGGGCATGAGGATCGTCAGCCGTTCCTTTGCGCGGATCTGATTTTCCCACTGACCGCTCCATTGCACAGTGTATCCGGCGGGGAGGTGTAGTTCTCGGCTCAGAACCTCCTTTGCCTCATTCACGAAACTTCCCATGTCGCGGCCACGCACGTTCAGGAAAACAATCGACCGCAGTTGGGCGTTCTCACTCGAAATCATCGGCGGTCCGGGAACGATCTCGATCTTAGCAAGCTGACCGAGGGGAACGTACGCACGAGAAGAAACAACAGGCTGATTTGTCGTGGATGGAGCTGTGGACTGGATAGTCGATGGTCGTCCGGTTCGCGCTCCCATACCATCCGACATTGAAGGCGTCCCACTATTACTTTTCCCCATAGACATGTTAGCAGCAATCATTGACGGCGGTGCATTCCCGACGTTCACCGGTACAAGGAGATTCTTGAGAGCTTCTACCGAGTTGCGCATGTCCCGAGCATAGCGGACGCGAATGGGGAAGCGCTGGCGCCCTTCAATGACGGTGCCGATGTTCTCGCCGCCCACCGCTGTTTCGATGATATCCTGCACGTCGCCGATGTTTACCCCATACCGGCCGACAGCTTCGCGGTCAACTTTGATATCCAGGAACAATCCGCCAAGCGTTCGCTCCGCGTAAAGATCAGCAGCACCTGGAACTTTGCGCAATATCTGTTCAGCTTGAATAGCAAGGGTCTCTAACGTATCGAGATTCCTGCCGAAAATCTTGACGCCCAAGTCGGTTCGCACGCCGGTCGAGAGCATGTTGATGCGGTTGATGATCGGCTGTGTCCAGCCATTCCGGACGCCGGGGATCTGCAGCTTTGCATCAAGCTCAGCAATAATGTCGTCTTTCGTGATCCCCGGTCTCCACTGGTCTTTGGGTTTCAGAATGATAATGGATTCGATCATACTCACGGGAGCGGGGTCAGTCGAGGTCTCTGCCTTCCCGGCCTTGCCGAGTACCGTTTCGACTTCGGGAACCGATTTGATGATTGCATCCTGCACCTGAAGAATGCGATTGACCTCGGTAATGGAAGCCGAGGGAAGTGTTACAGGCATAAAGAGAAGGCTTCCTTCGTCGAGTGGTGGCATAAACTCGGAGCCCATATTCATCAGCAACGGGATCGTGATGAGTAAGGCGATGATATTCAGTGCGATGGTGATTTTCCGATGCTTCAACACCCAGTGGATGACAGGAGCGTACAGTCGGTTCAGAATGCGCGTAATGGGGTTGGCCTGTTCAGTGCGGAATTTTCCTCTGGTCAGCATGGTCATCAGCATCGGCACGAGCGTGATGGCAATGATCGCCGAGCCCGCGAGGACGAACGTTTTGGTGAACGCCAGCGGCCGGAAGAGTTTTCCTTCCTGGCCATGCAACAGAAAGACCGGGAGGAAGGAGACGACCATGATTGCTACAGAGTAGAAGATCGCCGGCCCGACCTGTTTAGCAGATCGAATCGAAATCTCCACATACTCTTCGGTCGTCAATGTTCCTTTTTCTGCCTGAGCTCGCGCCACGTTCCGGTAGGCGTTTTCCACGAGCACGATCGACGCATCCACAATGACGCCGATGGCAATCGCGATGCCGCCGAGCGACATGATGTTCGAGGTGATTCCAAACAGCTTCATGCAGATAAAGGCGAAAAGGACGGCTACCGGGATTTCGATAATCACGCGCAAGACACTGCGGGCATGCAGCAAGAAGAGAAGCACAATGATGGAGACGACGATCGCTTCTTCGATGAGAGCATTCTTCAGCGTATTGACGGCGGCCATGATCAATGTGCTGCGGTCGTACGCCGTGTTGATCGTAACGCCTTGCGGTAGCCCGGAGGAAATCTCAGCAATGCGTTGTTTGACGCGATCAATGACCTCTTTGGCGTTTTCTTCATAGCGCATCACCACGATCCCGCCGACGACCTGTCCCTTTCCGTCTTTCTCCAACGAACCTCGACGGATATCCCCGCCCAACTGCACCGTGCCGATGTTGCGAATGTAGATGGGGACGCCGTTTGCTCCTGTCCCGACAACGATATTCTCAACGTCTCGCACAGACTGGATGTAGCCTTGTCCTCGTACGAAGTACTCGGCGTCCGAGATCTCGAGGATCTTCCCGCCCACATCGTTGTTCGACCGCATCACGGCGTTTCGAATGTCCGTTAGCGTAACGCCATACGCTTTCATCTTGTTCGGGTCAACATCCACCTGATACTGGCGCACATATCCGCCGACCGAGGCAACTTCAGCTACGCCTTGCACGCCCTGCAGATTGAGCTTGACGTACCAATCCTGGATTGCCCGCAGCGTCCCTAAATCCTGCGGGCCCTCCACCGTGTACCAAAACACGTGGCCTACGCCGGTTCCGTCCGGGCCCAACTGCATCTTCGCACCGGGCGGCAGCGTTGCCTGTACGGTCGAGAGCTTTTCAAGTACACGACTGCGTGCCCAGTACAGGTCGGTCGTCTCCTCGAAGATAATGTAGATGAACGACATCCCGAACATTGACTGAGCGCGAATGGCGTGAACCTCAGGGATGCCCTGCAACGCTGTCGTGAGAGGGAAAGTGATCTGATCCTCGACGAGCTGTGGACTTCTACCCATCCACTCGGTAAAAACGATGACCTGATTTTCCGAGAGGTCGGGGATAGCGTCGAGCGGCGTGTTCCCGACAGCCCAAATGCCCCACCCGACGATGATCAGGTACGCAAGAATGACAATAAACCTGTTACGAGCGCAGTAATCGATTATTCGTTCTATCATGGCGACTCCTTACTTCTCTTCTACCTGGTGACCAGCATGTGGATCAGCGGCAGCCGGTTGTTGGAGTGTGCTCTCTGAGTCGATGAGATACCCGCCGGTTGCGGCGATGACCTCGCCTTCTTTAAGCCCCTTGAGGATTTCGTAGAATCCCTGAGCGTGGGTTCCCAATGCGACCTCACGCGGTTCAAATGTGTTTTCTTTGACTTCGACCCAAACAAGCGTTCGTTTGCCAGTGAAAAGAACGGCGGAAGCGGGAACCACAAGCGCTCGTGCAATGGGGAGTTTCCATTGGGCCGAGACGAACATCTTCGGTTTGAGCTTCCCGAAAGGATTCGGAAATTCAGTGCGCACACGAACGGTACGAGTCTCCGCATTGATGACCGGGTCGATGAAGGTAACCCGTCCCGTGAAAAGCTCGCCTGGATACGCTACGGTACTCATGGAAACGGACTGCCCGATTTTGATGTACCGGACATCCTGCTCGTAGACATCGAAGTAAACCCAGACACGCGAAAGATCTGCTACCTGATACAACACCATGCCTTCATCAACGTACTGGCCTTCGACGACATTTTTCTGCAGCACGGTTCCCTGAATGGGTGAGAAGAAGCGGACGGTGCTTTTGATCTCTCGCGTTCGCTGGAGTTCTTCAATCTGGCTCTCCGTTATACCGAAATGGACTCGTAGTCGCTCCCGGATGGCACGGAGCAGTTGGGACTGTGCGGCGACGGTCTGGCTGTCTCCCATTGCCTCAGCTTTCGCCATTGCATCGAAGGCAAGGAACAATTCTTGCTTGGCAGAGACGAGGTCCGGGCTATAGAGCTCGAACAGTGGCTGGCCTTGTTTGACAGTCTCGCCGGTATAATTCACAAAGAGTTTTTCGATTCTGCCTCGGAATCGCGCGGCAACAGTTGCTTGCAGCGGCTCGGCAATCTCGACAACACCCACGGCGGCGATCTCTTTTGCCAGTGCGCGGCGTTCAACATGTACGGTGGAGATGTTCGCCAGCACACGCTGTGTAGGGGAGAGTGTTACTTGACGGATGGCCTTCATATCGTCTGCACCAACTTCCTGCCGGACGGATTTCCTCACCAGAGCCATTCCGCAAACGGGACAGGCGCCGGGCCGATCCGAAATCACCGATGGATGCATGGGGCAGGTATAGATCTCTTTTTGCTCTACTGTCTGTGTTGTTTCTGCATGACCATTATGCTGCTCCGATGAACAGCCGGTCAACAACATTCCCATCAATGCTAATGCACTTAACGTTACAAACATTCGGTTCATGGTTAGTTCTCCTTCGTGCTGCTCGGTATGATACTGAGGTCGATAACGCCGGTAGCTCGCTCTAACTTTGCGCGCTCTTGTTCGTAATTCATGCGCGCCATCGTCGCTTCCATCTTCATTTCTTCATACATCCGAAAACCGTCGATGAGCATCAGATAGTTCGTTTTGCCGGTCTGGTACTCTGCTAACAAAGCCTGCAGAGACTGTTGTGTTTGCGGGATAATTGTTCGCTCGAACGATTGCACCTGTACTTCGAGAGCCTTCACACTGGCATAGGTTTTACGGATATCGGCTTCTACCATCGATTTCGAAGAGGTGAACATCGACGTCCGCATGGCTCGCTCGGCGGTTGCTTCCTGGACTCGGGCCGAGGCTTTCGAAAGCGTCCAAGGAGCAAAGGGAAGTGAAATCCCTGCCATGACCGTCCAGCTCTTCATACCGATGGTCGGCATAGTTACTCGCTCCAGGGACACGCGGAAGTCGGGCAGGTACTCCTGTTTCATGAGACTCACCATGAGATCGCCTTCGACGACACTTAACGAATCGTGCAAGAGCATCGGACGGTTTGCGAATGCGTAGGCAATAAACGTTTCCGGAGTTTGCGTAATCGGTTCCAGCGCGTCGAGGTGGATTGGACCGATCGGAACGTCCGTCGGACGTAAGAGAAGTGCTCGCAACATGCTTTCTGCAGCCGCGATTTCCTGTTGGATGGCGGCTTCTTGCGACTTCTGTTTGGCAAGCTCGATGTTGGTCTTGAGGACATCCTGAAGTGTTACGTTTCCCACGGCGTATTGCGTCTGCGCCGCTTGGAGAATTTGCTGCAGCAGACGTTGGTTTTCCTGATTGATGGCTAACCGGGTTCGGGCGGCCCAGAGCATCGCGTACGCTGCTTTGACCTGCGAGGTGACATCCAGAATTGTCTCGAGGTGGTCGTGATGTGCATGTTCCGCTTGAATTTCCGCGATGGCTTTTTTGGTCGAAAGCTTCGTCGGGAACATGATCATCTGCATCAACTCGAAGTTCTGGTAGACTGGCTCCGAGAAGCGCGTGCCGGGGAATTCCATCAGCTTGTAGGTGAACTGAGGGTCGTCCAGCGCGCTGGCTTGAGGTATGCGGCGTTCCATGAGTTCCATGCGTGCAACATCCGCAGCGATGCGGGGATTTTTTTGCATCGCTTCGATGATCAAAAACTGAAGGTCTTCGGCTTCGACCGTCTGAGCTGAAGCAAAAGACGACAAGAGTAAAACCGATGAAAACAGGAATACGAAACGAGCCATGGTTGCTCCTTATACGAAAATGAAAACAGAAATACGGAGTGCCGCCCGGAGAAGGCGACGGGTTACCAAGAGGGCGCGTTACGCGTTAAATGAGAAACGAGGAGTTGAGGAGAAAAACGGGAGGTAAATTCAGCTGAGGAGTATCGGAACTTACGAAAGGCTGAGAGATGAAGGTATTCTGAATGAAATCGACGTTTGTCGCTAAAATCCCGACAACCCGCTCTTGTTCGGGGAAATGAGCCTTCACGAACGGCGTAGTGTTGCGGTCTGCTAGCACAACCTTACCGCAGCAATCAGTGTTTGTGTTGACGATGGAAAGACCCGTGGCGGGCTCGTTGTCCATCATGGGGCATACTGCAGGGTTATCATTCATCATCGGGCAAAGGTAAAACGAGACGGGGACGCCGATGTTGAAGAGTGCGAACGCCAGAATAAGCGTCACACTGCCAGCGATCTTTAATGTCCTGCGGTTTTTCATCAGTCTATTGAACGTAATAGCACTCAAATAAGTTTCATTTTTTTTCTTACAACTTGAATGCCACAACTAATGTACTGGTTTCATGGCTCATAATCAACGGAACCATTCTCGGATTCTCATTGATGGGAAAAAATTGCCTTGAACATTGGCAAAATTTGAAATTAGATCCTGACCCTCACAATACGAGTCTGTCACCATTGTCGAGAATATGAACTCGGTCTTTGATTCCCAGCCGTTCCGCCTCTCGAGCTAAAAGGAAAGGAGGCTCCTTCATCGGCTCATCGCTGATCTTAAACGTGCCCCAGTGGATTGGAATCAGGTGCTTCGCCTGCAAATCGAGAAATGCCCGCAACGCCGTTGTTGGATGTAGATGGATATTCTTGAACCACTCATACGGTTTGTATGCCCCAATGGGTAAGAGGGCGACATCAAGAGAAAACCGCGTCCCAAGTTCCTTCAGGAATTGACCGTATCCCGTATCACCAGAGAAGTAAATGGAACGGTCGCTCGATTTCAGCACGTATCCGCATGCCGGTGTTTTGTCCCAAAGCATTCTCGTTCCTGAGTGCTGGGCAGGGACGCAAGTAATGTTCACCGAGTGAAAAGCAAATTCCTCCCAGA
>DATLYT010000146.1:0-18649 GCA_035574455.1 Bacteroidota bacterium | reverse complement strand
TTAGGAAAGCATGGAACATCCGGCATAACAACGCCGGGTTTGGGAACTGCAATACAACGAAATGTCGAGAAGAGATTCTGAGTATTTGAGCATATCACCAGTTGACTTGAGGATAGGGAGTGATCCAAAAGATCGAACCGTGATGCCAACGTGGTGGGTATCAGTGCATTCTGCTGAAATAAGGTCTGTCTTTGATGACAAGAATTTAATGAGGGTATTGGGAAAAGTCAAGTACGGTAGTGTTCTGTTGGTGGGACGTTTTGCAGAACTGCCACGGTCTGTACCGCGATTGCTATAGTGCAACGTGTCACGCATGTCTGTTCGCCGCACGTTCCGCCATAGCGGAATGCTTGCGGAAGACAGGCGAGCTGTCCAGCTTACGTAACCGTTGGCTACTTCGGCGGAGCTGCGAACGCTCTGTGTACTGTGCAAGCTCTTTTTGGCAAGGATTAAATTCGTAGTAAAGATTCCTGACTAAAACATTCGGACATGACAAGACTCTCTTTTTGCAAGCTCGTGCGTAACAACGTTTATTGATTCCACACCTTATTCTTATCGATGACCGAATGAGTACACTTTGTTCATTGTTGGGATGTCATTCTAACCTCTAGTAATGAGAAATTGTTCCGTGAATTCAAGTTGAAAAGAGCCAGAAACTCTTTGACTTTCGCGGCTCTTTTCTTTATATTTTCCCGTCTGTTTTTGAACCCCGCAAGGGCTTTTTGCTCCGTTGTCTGTTTTTCTGCTTCAGGTGGGCAGGCAGACTTCGGAACAACGGTCGAGTATGTTGCTCTTTTAAACAGTATGCCGGAGGATCGCTCCCACCATATTACGAAGAGACGACAGTACGACCTTCTGCTGGTGCCGAGTGATGATACCGGAAAGGCCAAGGGCGTCCGGCTGGCACCATGGCAAATCGTCAGCGTGCTTGTCGGTGCAGTCCTGCTGATTGTGGGAGCAGTCCTGCTCGTGCTCATCTACACGCCGTTAGGTCCTCTCGTTCCGATACCGAACCCGGAATTAGAGAATCGTTACAATCGGGAATTGCTTGCACTGAATGAACGCATGTCGGGCGTCATGCAGCAGTTGGTGGAGTTGCGAGCGTACAATGTAAAGCTGCGGCGAGCGTTGGGTGAAAATGTGACGCTTACGGACTCCGGCGTGGTATCGACCGGAGCGCAACGTCAGGCGGGTTTGCCGAGTCGGGCGCAGCAACATTTGGCGGATCAGAGACCGCAAGATGTTCCGACGCGTCAGTCTGTACCGTTGTCGAGGCCTGTGGCAGAGCAGGTGAGGGTTGAGTCGCAGCAAGTTGTCTTCCCGGTGATCATGCCGACGGAGGGGTATGTGACCAGGACGTTCAACCCGAACCAGCGGCACTTCGGGATAGACATTGCGGGGAAGATCGGAACGCCAGTCAACGCTGCTGCAGAGGGCTATGTGATCTTTGCGGGTTGGACGAATGAAGACGGCAACCTCATCATCCTTTCGCACGCCGGTGGCTTTCTGACGTTCTACAAGCACAATCAATCGCTGCTGAAACCGGCAAACAGTTTTGTCAAACGCGGGGAGCCGATTGCGCTGTTGGGGAATTCCGGCATCAGCTCCGGTCCCCATCTCCATTTTGAAATCTGGAAAGACGGCTCGCCCGTCGACCCAGCAAACTACGTGATCAAATTCAATTTTTAAGGAAAGAAAGACGACGCAGGTCTTATCTCAGATGAAATCTGACCCTGTAAAAGAATTGAACATGATCTCGGCCGGTACAACGATGGAGGGGAAAATCCGTACGCAGGGGAGCATTCGTATCGACGGTAAAGTGATTGGTGAAGTCGTTGCAGGCGAAGGGTTGGCGGTCGGCCAGACCGGTGAAATCGAGGGCAACGTAACGGCAAAGAACGCGACAATTGCCGGTAAGGTTCGCGGGTCGGTCAACGTAGCCGAAAAAGCTGTGTTTGAAGGGAAGGCAGTGATTAAAGGGGATGTTCGTGCCGCCCGTTTAGTGATTGATGAGGGTGCAATCTTCGACGGCAAAGTCTCCATGTCCGATAAGGCTCAATCGTTTGAATCAAAGCATTAGGGGAAGGTAGACATGCTGTGACGACCGGTTCCTCCCAACACGGTGTAGACAAGGAAAGCGAGAAGGAGGAAAAACGATTCCGGGTTGGGACAGTCAACAAAGTGTTGCATGAGTTCGGTCCGTATCTTACGCTGGGAATGCAGTTGGCGGCGGCAGTGCTGCTGTTCTTCTTCATTGGCTATTTTATCGATAAGCGGTACGGAACCGAGCCGACATTCATGATCATCGGCCTTGCGCTTGGTACGGCGGGGGGATTTATCAAGTTCTTCAAGTCCATTGCAGAGTTACAAAAGAAGGATGAACCACCGAAAAGTCAACCGTGAACATCGACTGGGCGTTTCTTCGAATGGTGGGACTCTATGCTGTCGCGGTGGCGGTTCTTCTGTATTATCCGATTTCCCATCTTGTGGATGCTGAATCCTTCCGCAGCATCGCGGCGGGAGGGGTCATGAGTGTGGTGCACGTTCTTCTCGGCTATCTGCTGGTCGAATGGGGATTCGAGAAGAAGAGCACGACGTTCTTGAAGATTGTTTTAGGTGGCATGGTGGTGCGGCTCTTTCTGATGACCGGTGTCGTGCTGGTGTTGTTGAGGGTGTACCACTACGACGCCTTTTCACTTATGATTTCATTGCTACTGTATTACGTAGTCAATCTCGTGCTGGAAATTTATCTTCTGCAACGAAAAGTTTCTGTCAAACACCAACAGTAGGATTCCTTGAGACTCGACGGCAACGCTCCTTTGCATACGATTGCGGATACTCTTGCGGCCCAAGTTACCGAACACCACGCTGCGGATACTGTGCAAGCTGCCGCGCATGGTGAGAAGTTTGAGTTCAGCGAGCTTCTCCATCATTTGCATGATACGCGGGAGATTGAAGTTCCATTCGGTCATTTTGAATTCCCTCTCCACCTGCCGACGGTGGAGATAGCCGGTATTCGGTTCGATTTCACCATCACGAAGCACGTCTTCTTTCTGCTGTTGTCCGCGCTCACTCTCGTTGTGTTAGCCATCGCCGCTGCCCGTCAGAATAGAAAGAACATCGTCCCCCGGGGTCTCGGAAATTTGTTTGAAGTCTTCATCGTCTTCATGCGCGACGAAGTGGTGTTGCCCAACATGGGGAAGGCAGGGTTGCGCTACATGCCTTACGTGCTGACGACCTTCTTCTTCATCCTGATTATGAACTTAGCTGGGCTGGTGCCGTACGGAGCGACCTCGACTTCCAACATTTCTGTGACCGGTGCACTGGCTTTGATTGCATTTGTCATGATTCAGCTCGCGGCGATTCGCGCCCAGGGGCTGAAACACTACCTCGCCCATCTCACCGGCGGCGTGCACTGGATGCTCTGGCCGATCATGATTCCGATTGAAATTCTCGGCCTGTTCACAAAGCCCTTTGCACTCTGCATCCGTCTCTTTGCCAACATGACGGGTGGCCACATTGTGCTCGTCTCACTCATGGGTCTCATTTTTATCTTCCGCTCGTACGTCCTTGCTCCCGTGCCGGTGCTGTTTGCGCTGGGTATCAGTATGCTCGAGTTGTTTGTCGCGTTTTTGCAGGCGTACATTTTTGCCATGCTGACGTCGGTCTTTATGGGGTTGGGTATGACAGCAGGACACGGTGAGGAGCACGAAGAGCACGCACATTAACGAACAACACGAACACCTTCCCGGTCTTCAAGATCGGGAAGGTCGCAACGCAAGGAAAAAAGTCACGAAACATTAACATCTCAATTACAGGAGGAATTCAACATGGAAGCAAATGCATTAGCGTATCTCGCAGCGGGTGTCGGCGCTGGGTTGGTGATTCTCGGCGCGGCGTTCGGTATCGGCAAGCTCGCCGCCGCAACGATGGAGGCCAGCGGTCGTCAACCGGAAGTAGCAGGTCAGGTTCGTACCTCGATGATTATCTCCGCGGCACTGATCGAAGGCGCGACCTTCTTTGCACTCGCCATCTGTATCATCCTGGCGACGAAGTAATCGTTGCGTTGGCGTCCCACGAGGACGTTTCACAACCACAGAAGCGAGGAACGTATGTTCGACATCAATCCAGGTCTGATCATCTGGACGATCATCACCTTTGTGTTATTGGTCGCGGTCCTGAGTAAATACGCCTGGAAGCCAATGCTGCAGGCTCTTCATGAGCGCGAGGACAAAATCCGCAGCGCACTCGAGCAGGCAGAAAAAGCGCGCGCCGAAGCCGCCGAACTCTTGAAGCAAAACGAGCGCAACATGGCCCGCGCGGAGGAAGAATACCAGAAGGCGATACGCGAAGGACGAGCGCTCGCTGAGAAATTAAAAGAGGAGATCGTCAGCAAGGCAAAACAACAGGCACAGCGCGAGCTTCAGATGGCGAAGGAAGAAATCCAGCGTGACATCGATGCGGCCAAGCAACAGCTCCGGGCTGAAGTTGCCGATCTGGCCATCAAGGCGGCGGAGAAAATCTTAGACGAAACCATCGACCAACAGAAGCACAAAAAGCTTATCGACAATTTCTTGAATCAATTGCCGAAAAACTAACCTCGACGAATGATTTCCACACGAGTTACACGGCGGTACGCGCGCGCGTTAATGGACCTTGCGGAAGAGCAAAAGCAGCTCGACCGCGTCGTGGAAGACTTTGAGCTTCTCCAACGCGTGACGAAGGAATCGAAGGAATTTCACCTGTTTCTGAAGAGTCCTGTGGTCAAGAAGGAGAAGAAGAAAGAAATCTTCTCGTCGTTGTTTGGCACTACCATAGGTCCGCTCACGTCGAGTTTTGTTAACTTGTTGATCGACAAAGGGCGCGAAGACATCCTTCCTCAGATCATAAACCAGTTTTTTGCCTTGAGGGATGAACGCCTTGGCATCGTCAGCGTCGAGGTGAAAGCGGCAATTGACCTGACTAAGGACCAGTTGAACGAAATCCGTCAACGATTCGAGGGAATCACGAAGAAGAAAGTTCGAGTGGCGTTGAGTCTTGACAAGCAGTTGAAGGGTGGTTTCCTCGCGCGGGTGGGTGACACCGTGTACGACGGAAGTGTCCGGCACCAGTTGGAATTGATGCGCGAACGTTTTCACGAAGGCACAATACACAATTAACAAGAGTTAGACCTTCCAGGCTTATGAACCCTGGAGGTCTCAAACAGGTAAGGAACACATTTATGGCTGAAGTGAGACCAGACGAAGTTTCCGCCATATTGCGGAAACAGCTTTCCGGATTCGAGAAGGAAGTCGACATCTACGACGTTGGCACCGTCCTCCAGGTGGGAGATGGCATCGCCCGCGTCTATGGCTTGTCCAAAGTCATGGCCAGCGAGTTGATCGAGTTCCCGGGCAAGACGTTCGGGATGGTGCTGAACCTCGAAGAAGACAACATCGGCGCAGTTATTTTTGGCGAGAGCTCCCATATCAAAGAGGGCGACATTGTGAAGCGGACGAAGCGCCTGGCCTCGATGCCCGTGGGCGAGCAGATGTTAGGCCGCGTCATCAATCCTTTGGGAGAACCATTGGATGGGAAAGGGCCGATCAAGGCGGAAAAATTCCTGCCACTCGAACGAAAAGCGCTTGGCGTCATTCAGCGTCAGCCCGTGAAAGAGCCATTGCAGACCGGCTTGAAAGCTATCGATGGCATGATTCCTATCGGTCGAGGGCAGCGTGAATTGATCATCGGCGACCGGCAAACCGGGAAGACGGCCATCGCAATCGATACGATCATCAATCAAAAGTACACTCACACAGAAAAAGCCCGGCGGGATGGTGTAAAGCCGGTCTTCTGCATTTACGTTGCCGTCGGACAGAAAGGCTCCACCGTCGCCCAGGTGGTGACGAAGTTGGAAGAGCACGGCGCGATGGAGTACACGACCGTCATTCAGGCGACGGCGAGCGATTCTGCCCCCATGCAATTCATCGCCCCGTACGCCGGTGCGACGTTAGGCGAGTTCTTCCGCGACAGTGGCCGCCATGCGTTGGTGATCTATGACGACCTCTCAAAGCATGCTCAGGCGTACCGCCAGATGTCGCTTCTGCTCCGCCGTCCTCCGGGTCGTGAAGCCTATCCGGGCGATGTGTTCTACCTCCACTCTCGCTTGTTGGAACGTGCCTCAAAGCTGAGCGAAGAGCTCGGCGGTGGAAGCCTTACCGCACTTCCCGTGATCGAAACGCAGGCAGGGGACGTCTCCGCTTACATTCCCACGAACGTCATCTCCATCACGGACGGCCAGATTTATCTGGAGCCAAGCTTGTTCAACTCCGGCGTTCGACCTGCCATCAACGTTGGGATTTCGGTATCCCGTGTCGGCGGTAACGCGCAAATTAAGGCGATGAAGAAAGTTGCCGGTCGGTTGCGGCTCGACCTCGCGCAATATCGCGAACTCGAGGCATTTGCAAAGTTCGGTTCCGATCTCGACAAAGCCACACAGCAGCAGTTACGGCGTGGCTCTCGTCTAGTCGAACTCCTCAAGCAGGATCAGTATGTACCGATGCCAGTTGAAAAACAGGTGGTGAGCATCTTCATCGGCACGAACGGCTATTTGGATGAAATTCCCCTGGAAGATGTACAACGGTTTGAGAAAGAATTTCTCGAGATGGTGGAGATGAAACATCAGGACATCCTTGTGGAGATCGCCGAGAAGAAAGATTTAACGGACGCACTTCAGCAAAAGCTTCACTCGATTGCAAAAGATTTCTTGATGAAGTTCAAAGTATCATCGAAGACGAGCTAAGAATCTGTGGCAACGCTCCGTGAAATACGGCGCCGTATCTCCGGCGTCAAGAACACGCAGAAGATCACCAAAGCCATGAAGATGGTGGCGGCGGCGAAACTCCGTCGTGCGCAGGATGCGATCATTTCGACGCGACCCTACGCTCGGAAACTTGGCGAACTGTTGCGCCACCTTGTGACGCAAGTCGAGCCGGGTCTCAATCCTCTCTTAACCCCTCGAGACGTTCAACGCGTGGCCATTGTTGTCGTCACGGCCGACCGTGGTCTTTGTGGAGCCTTCAATAGCAACATTATTAAGGCGACCGTGAGCCATATTAAGGAAAAGTACCAATCGTATTACGAAGCCGATCACGGTCTGCGACTCGTGACGATCGGGAAGAAAGGGTTCGATTACTTTAACAAGCGTGACTATGAGCTGTATTCAAAGCACGTCGGAATTTTCCAGAATCTCGGATTCAACCACGCCCGCGGTATTGTTGCGGAACTCACCGACGGTTATCTCAAAGGTGAGTTTGACCTCGTTGTGGTGATCTACAACGAATTCAAGTCCGTGATCCAGCAGCGCATCATCGTGGAGCAGTTGCTTCCCATTCCTCCTGAAGAAACAAAGCCGACACACGACCTCAAATCGCTCGCGCAGGTTGAATACATCTATGAGCCGTCGAGCGCGGAGATCATTAACGCCCTCGTCCCGCGGCATCTCAACTTTCAGATGTGGCGTATTCTCCTCGAATCGAACGCCGCCGAGCAAGGTGCGCGCATGACGGCAATGGATAACGCCACCACGAACGCGAGTGAGCTCATTCGAGACCTCACGCTCTCCTACAACAAAGCCCGTCAAGCCTCCATCACGAAAGAGTTGCTGGAAATCGTGAGCGGCGCCGAAGCACTGAAGAAGGCGGGCTAATCCGCGGCACAATTCCCGCATTCCCGTATTTTTCCTTGATTAGCAAGGTACTTTTGCGTATTTTATGTTCCCCGTCAGAAAGCAGGAAAGCTTCCGAAGTCCCTGAAGAACGGCCGAACAGGTAGGGATTTCGGAAGTTTTGTTCTGCGGGTGAGACCGCGAATGTTTGAAAGTCTGAGTCAAAAACTCGAGCTCGTCTTTAAGAAGCTGCGTGGTGAGGGCAAGCTGACGGAGGCGAATATCGTCGAATCGCTGCGGGAGGTTCGCCGCGCGCTGCTCGACGCCGACGTCAATTACAAGGTTGCCAAGCAGTTCATCGATGATGTCCAGAAGCGTGCCGTTGGCACCGAGGTTCTGAACAGCATCACCCCGGGGCAGTTGATTGTCAAGATCATCTACGACGAGATGGTCAAGCTGCTCGGCGAAACCAAGGCCGAGCTCACGTTTTCCCAGAACCCGCCCTCGATTATTCTGATTGCGGGACTTCAAGGCTCAGGCAAGACGACGTTCTCCGGCAAATTAGCGAGACTCCTCAAGAGCAAAGGTCGTCACCCGCTGCTCGTCGCTGCCGATATTCACAGACCTGCGGCGATCGACCAGCTCATCACACTCGGCAAACAGATTGAGGTGCCGGTCTATGCCGACCGATCAAGCAGCGCCGTGAAGATTGCTGCTGATGCCGTTGACCATGCTCGAAAGAATGCTCGCGACACGGTCATCATCGATACGGCCGGCAGACTTCATGTGGACGAAGAGATGATGGCGGAGGTGGCGGCTGTGAAAGAGAAAGTTCAGCCGCACGAGATTCTCTTCGTTGTCGATGCGATGACAGGGCAAGATGCAGTTAACTCTGCAAAGGCGTTTCACGACCGGCTGGATTACGACGGTATTGTTCTGACGAAGCTCGATGGCGATACACGCGGCGGTGCGGCGCTTTCGATCCGTGCCGTTGTTCAGAAGCCGATCAAGTTTGCGAGCGTCGGTGAGAAGCTTGATGCCCTAGAGCCTTTTCATCCCGACCGCATCGCTTCGCGCATTCTCGGGATGGGAGACATCGTCACGCTCGTCGAGAAGGCGCAGGAACGATTTGATCAGGAAAAGGCGGTCAAGCTTGAAGAGAAACTCAGAACGTCGCAGTTCACGTTTGAAGATTTTCTCGAGCAGCTTCGTGAAGTGAAAAAGATGGGCCCGCTGAGCCAGGTACTGGCCATGCTTCCCGGTGCGAATCGTTTGCCCGCAAATGCCCAAGTCGATGACGGTGCGTTAGTGCGAGTAGAGGCCATGATCCAGTCGATGACGCCGGAAGAGCGAATTCGTCCTTCTATCATCAACGGTAGCAGGCGCAAGCGGATTGCGAGAGGGAGCGGGACGACAGTACAGGAGGTCAATCGCTTGCTGAAGCAGTTCGACGAAATGCAGCGCATGATGAAGAAGTTCTCGCAAGGTAACAGACGTCGGGCACGATCCGCTTTCGGCGGGCGCTTCCCGATGAACTAAGGATCGTAAATGAAAGGCCTGATCGAAGGGATTCGAGAAAAGGTCCTGAAGGGTGCCTATGAATATTCTGGACATGCTCTTGATCAAAGTGTACTCAGAAAAATATCGACTGCGGAAGTTGTAGAAGCTGTTAAGTCTGGAGAAGTCATCGAGGATTATCCTAAAGACAAATACGGTCCTAGCCGCTTAATCCTTGGTTGGACAATCCAAGGACGCCCTCTGCATATTCAGTCCAGCTATCCATCACGGGAATTGGTCAAGATTATTACGGTATATGAACCTGATAAGGATGAATGGATTGATTGGAAAGTGAGGAGATGAAATATGAAATGTGATCGTTGTGGCGGTGAATACCAGGAGAAACTCGTTACCTACACCATCATGTTTGAAGGAAAGTTTCACATCATTGAGGGTGTGCCAGCGAAAGAATGTCCCCAATGTGGAGACAGACTCTACGCTCCGCCAATAGTAGAAAAGATCCAGACCGCGATTTGGAGTCACAAGAAACCATCCCGTATTGTAGAAACACCTGTGATTGAATTCGCGTCGATCTGAAATCGGAGTTCTTATCTCAAAACTTAAGGAGACTGTACGTTGGTTAGAATTCGTTTACGCCGAATCGGTAAGAAAAAATATCCGGTCTACAAGATCGTAGTGACGGATATCCGCACGCCGCGCAACGGTGCATACCTCGAGGCGTTGGGTAATTACAACCCCAACCTCAGCGCGGACGTCATCAACCTGAAAGAGGAGCGCGTTTTCCATTGGCTGTCGAAAGGCGCGCAGCCGACGGATACCGTGCGCTCGCTCTTCCGCAGGGCAGGCCTCTGGTTGCGCTGGACGTTGAAGAAGCAGGGAAAGGATGAGGCCACGGTGCAGAAAGTCCTCGAGCGCTGGCAGATGCAGCAAGCCGAGCGCGCTCGACGGGATGCAGACCGGAAGGCGCGTCGTTCCGCGAAAAAGAAGAAGGCGGCTACGGCTGCTCCGGCTCAGGAACCGGCACCGGCTGCACCGGCCGCGCAGTAACCTTCGGCGGGAACGGCGACGTTCGAGTCTGTTGTTCAGCAAGAAGCGAGTGTTCGACAATTCCAACACGTTGATGACACACGGGTGCCATCGATGAGTTGGTCCTACATATGAAGCGTTCATCGAGTGCCCGGAGCAGAAGGAATTCCCAGACTGTGGCGTCCTTCCATCCGTAGGCAGGTTCCGCGCAAGCGGACAAGGAGGGAATCATGAAGGAATTTGTCGAGTTCGTTGCGAAATATCTTGTTGATCAACCCGACCAGGTCGTGGTTGAGCAAGAAGAGAAAGAAGATGGGAAGGTAGTTTTAACCTTGAAAGTGGCAGAGAAGGATGTTGGCAAGATTATCGGTCGCAGCGGTAGAACGGCCGGCGCGTTCCGGGTCTTGCTGAGAGCGGTCGCAGCGAAAGCGGGAAAACGGGCGGTGCTCGAGATTGCCGACTGATACGCCCGCCGGTAACGTCAATCTCTCAAAGCCGGGATGATAGCAATCGGACAAATTGCCCGTAGCAACGGTATCCGAGGTGAAGTACGCGTCAATCTGCTGACGGATGACCCTGAACGCCTTCAGCAGCTTACGCATGTCTGGATAGGTTGTGACGAAGCAACGACGCAACGATTCAACATTGAACGTGTCCGATTTCATCGGGGCCAGGCAGTCGTCAAGTTCGGGAATATCGACAACCGAAGCGCTGCTGACGGATTGAAAGAGCAGTTTGTCTTCATCGAGGAGAAGTATGCTGTAGCCCTCGCGCAGGGTTCGTACTTCATTCACGATATTGTCGGAATGGAAGTCTCGACGGAAGCCGGGGTGAGGGTGGGACGAGTGGATGAGGTGTGGCAGATGCCCGCCAACGACGTCTGGGTTGTGCGCGCGGATGGGAAAGAAATTCTTCTGCCGGCAATCAATGATGTCATTCAGTCTGTCGATGTTTCCCGCAGAATGATTGTGATTCGCCCGATGGAAGGTCTGCTCGAGTAAATGAAGGCGGTGGGAAGAACCATGCGCATCGATATTGTAACCGGCCTTCCTAAGTTGTTGGAAAGTCCGTTGCAGGAGAGCATCCTGCATCGGGCGCAGGAAAAGGGGATCGTCGAGATCGTCGTCCACAACTTGCGGGACTATACCCACGATAAGCATAAGACGATCGACGATACACCGTATGGCGGTGGTGCCGGTATGGTCTTGAAGCCGGAACCGATTTTTGAGTGTGTGGATGCGTTGAAAGCTCAGCGCTCCTATGATGAGGTGATTTTGCTGACTGCTGATGGTGAGTTGTTTAATCAGAAAATTGCCAACGAACTTTCGCTGAAGCAAAACCTCCTCCTGATTGCCGGTCATTATAAAGGCGTGGATGATCGTGTCCGTCAGGCATTGGTAACGCGGGAAATTTCCATCGGCGAGTATGTGCTCACCGGCGGCGAGCTTGCAGCGGCGGTTATCGTTGATGCTGTCGTGCGATTAGTGCCCGGGGTGTTGGGTGATGGCGAGTCGGCTCTTGAAGATTCATTCCAGGATGGTTTACTCGGAGCGCCGCTCTATACCCGTCCGGCAGAATATCGCGGAATGAAGGTACCTGACGTTCTTCTGTCCGGCGACCATCGGGAAGTTGCTCAGTGGCGGATGGAACAACGTGTTGCGCGAACCCGGGCGAAGAAAAAAGACGTATTACCGTAAGACTCAAGAGTAGTTATTTTGGGAGATCATATCATGCAAAAGATCAAATTAGTTGATGCCACCCAGTTACGAACGGACATCCCCGCCTTTAAGCCCGGCGACACGGTCAACGTCCACGTACGCGTAGTGGAAGGCGATAAAGAACGCATCCAGCAGTTTCAGGGTGTCGTGATCAGCAAGCGCGGGTCGGGCATGAGTTCGACGTTCACCGTGAGGAAAGTGTCCGACGGCGTCGGCGTCGAACGAATCTTTCCTACACACTCACCGCGTATCGCGAAAATCGAGCTGGTCAAAGGCGGCAAGGTTCGTCGCGCGAAGCTCTTCTATCTTCGTAAGCTTGCCGCAAAGGCTGTGCAGCAGAAGACCAGCGCCTAAGTCAATGTCGTCCGACGTTGCACAGGGTAAACCGTTTCTCGCATTCCCGGAGGCATTGTATCTCAAGCCGCTGCTTGAAGGATTGGAAGGCAGTGAATCGCCATTTCGACATCTGGTCGATATTCCTGCAAGCATTGCTTTGAACATGAGCAAGTCCACGGCAACGCCGCTCGGCAAGCGCATCCCGATGGAAGGACAAGGATGCGCTTTTTTGTCTCCTATCGATTATGCGCGTTACGGCGCAGAATATTGCATTGTGCCGGGCATTGCCGTCTCCTCCTCACGTCCTACCGGATCGGTAGAGCTCTACGTCAAATCCGACATCCGCAATATCGCAACGCTGGCAGTCGATGTGCGCGTGACCTCGGAAATCATCCTCGCCAAAATCATCCTCACCGAAAAGTATCCGAACGTCGACAAACAGGCTTCGTTTCAGATCATTCCGATGATACCGGATCTTGACGCCATGCTTGCCAAGGCCGATGCGGCATTGGTGGTGAACTTTGCACCCTCGAAGCGGGAGCGAGGAGCAATCTTCCATCTTGACCTCGTGGAAGAGTGGAATGACCTCACCGAGCTTCCGTACGTCCACGGCTTTTGGGTCGGCAGGCAGAATGAGATGTATGTGGATGACCTTCAGCGGCTGATGCAGGCACAGACCGCAGGAACGTCAAGCTTGCGGACTGTCGCTGAACGCCACGCCCGAGCATTCCAGCTCTCGGTCGATGAAGCAGAGCGGTACCTTTCTTCGTTTTCCTACCAGCTTGGCCAGGAACAGATCGACAGTTTGCAGGAGTTTATGAGCTACGCGTTCTACTACGGCGTCCTTCCCGATATTCCCGAAATTAATTTCTTCGACGTCGAAGGCACGCCGGCGCACCTCCGAAATTGAGCCTTTCCCCACAGCCTTACCGGGACGCTCGCACCGAAATATTCCAACGCCGTCCATCAGCTTTTTCCGGCTGGAGTTTACCGTTTTTTTCGGTACATTGAGTCCCAAAATACTGCCACCATGCTGAAATCCTTCTACGTCAAGAACTACGCTCTCATCGACGAATTGCGTGTCGAATTCGGCAGCGGTCTCAACATTATCACGGGTGAAACCGGCGCCGGCAAGTCGATTTTGATTGATGCCATGAGCCTGATGTTGGGCGAGCGGGCGACGACGGAGGTGATTCGCAAAGGCGAGGAAAAGGCGATCGTGGAAGGGATTATCGGCATGACGGAGCAGAAGGCGCTACGGGCTTTACTGGCAGAGCGTGAAATCGATGTGGATGATGAGCTGATTTTGCGACGCGAAATTTCCACGAAAGGACAGAGCCGTTGTTTCATCAACGATTCACCGGTCCCCGTGAGCGTGCTGAAGGAAGTCGGCGACCTGCTCGTCGACCTCCACGGCCAGCACGAGCATCAATCGCTCCTCCGCACGGAGACGCACGTAGATTTTTTAGACGACTTCGGTGGGCTGGATGGGTTGGTGAAGGAATTTCGTGAGGCATACGATACGCTGAAGGGACTCTTTGCCGAGCTTGAAGAGCTTTCGCACAAGGAGCGACAGCTGAAGGAGCGACGCGATCTGTACGAGTTTCAGATCAAAGAGATCGATGCCATTTCTCCACAGCCGGGCGAGGAGGATGCCTTAGAATCCGAACTCAAGATTCTCGAAAACGCTGAGAAGCTCTTTGAGACAACCTCACGCTTGTATCAGACCTTGTATGAAGGCGAGCAGGCGCTGTATGACCAACTCGTGCTCGTGCGGAACCAGCTTGAGGATCTGGCAGCCATCGACAAATCGTTTGAGGAGGCGAAGAAAGAGTGCGCGTCGGTCGTAGCGGCGATTTCGGAGGTCACCAAGTTCATCCAGAGCTACAATTCAAAAATCGAGTTCAATCCCGAGCGGCTGGAACAGATTCGTGAGCGACTTGGGCAGCTGAGTCTTCTGAAAAAGAAATATGGCGGCTCCGTTGATTCAATCCTTCAACACAGGGAGAGAATCGGAGCGGAGTTTGCGCTGGCGGAAAATTTCGAGAAAGAGATTGCGAAGCTCCATGAACGAATCGAGCAAGCTCGCAAGGAGTGCTCGGACGTTGCGCAACGGCTTTCCACGAAACGGCGTGAGCTTGTCCCGCGCATCAACAAATCCGTTGCGGCAGAGTTAGCAAAGTTGGGGATTGCGAATGCAAAGTTCGACGTCGTGATTACGAATACCCCAATCGGGAAAGAAAACGGTGAAGAGGCAAGACAGAAAGCCTTTGTAAAGCTCGGTCGGGAATATTATGAGGCGACGCCAAAAGGGATCGATGCTGTTGAGTTCTTTCTCTCGACCAACGTGGGCGAAGACCCGAAGCCGCTCGCAAAGGTCGCATCCGGCGGTGAAATCTCGCGTATCATGCTCGCGCTCAAGACGATTCTTGCAAAATCCGAACGGCTGCCGCTGTTAATCTTCGATGAGATTGACGTGGGCGTCAGCGGCCGCATCGCGCAAGCGGTAGGGAAGAGCTTGAAGGCGCTCTCGCAATTTCACCAGGTTATTGCGATCACACACCTGCCGCAGATTGCCGGACTCGCCGACCATCATTTCGTTGTTGAGAAAGTCGAGGAGAAGAAGAGAACGTACACCCGCATGCGCCGGTTGAGCGATGAAGAGCGTGTGGAAGAAGTTGCCAAACTGATGAGCGGCGCGGAGGTGACGGAAGCGGGGTTGGAAGGAGCGAGGGAGTTGATGGGACTGGCAAGAAATTCAAAGTGAAAAAGTCAAAGATGAAACAATGGCACTCGTAGTCTATAACACCCTTACCCGACAGAAAGAAGAATTTAGGCCCCTTCGCGAGGGCCACGTTGGCATGTACGTCTGTGGGCCGACGGTCTACAGCCACTCGCACATCGGACATGGGAAGAGCTACGTCTCGTTCGATGTTATCGTCCGCTATCTGCGCTACCTCGGCTACAACGTTCTCTACGTCCAGAACATCACCGACGTCGGCCACCTGCTCGGCGAGACGAACGAGGGCGAGGACCGCATGCTCAAACAGAGCCGCATCGAGCAGAAGCATCCGATGGAGGTTGCCGAGGAATACACGCGCAGCTACTTCGAGGACATGGACGCACTCGGCGTTGTGAGGCCGAATATTTCTCCGCGAGCAACCGGGCACATCATCGAGCAGATCGAGCTGATCAAGCGGCTCATCGAAAAAGGCTATGCCTACGAAGCCAACGGTTCGGTCTATTTCGACGTGCGGAAGTTTCCGGACTACGGCAAGCTTTCCCACCGTTCGCTCGATGAGATGGTCGAAGGTACCCGCGTCGAAGTCCGCTCCGAAAAACGCAGCCCGCAGGACTTTGCGCTCTGGAAACGAGCCGAGCCCGAACACATCCTCCGCTGGCCGAGTCCCTGGGGCGAGGGCTTCCCGGGCTGGCACATCGAATGCTCCGCCATGTCGATGAAATACTTGGGCGAGTCGTTCGATATTCATGGCGGGGGGTTGGATAATCAGTTCCCACACCATGAGTGTGAGATTGCCCAGAGCGTCTGCGCTACAGGGAAACCGTTCGTCAAATACTGGCTGCACAACAACCTCGTCACGGTCGGCGGACAGAAGATGTCCAAATCACTCGGGAATTTCGTGACGTTGAAGGATGCGTTCAAGAAGTACGACCCGCTCGTAATTCGCTTCTTCATCCTGCAGAGTCATTACCGCAGTACGTTAGATTTCAGCGATGAGGCGTTGCAGGGAGCGAAAGCTGGACTGGAGAAACTCACAAACACTGTCCACAATCTCAGACTTGAGATCGCGAAAGCTGAGCAGGAGGCACGTACAACGGCTATAGCGGTCGATCTCGCATCGTACAAGAAGCGTTTCCTCGATGCGATGGATGACGATTTCAACTCACCGCAAGCGATTGCCGTGTTGTTTGAGCTCTCGAAAGAGGTCAATGCTTCCTTAAGTCTTGAAACGAAATTCACTGCAGAATCCTTGCGAGCGGTGTTGCAGCAGTTCGAAGAATTGGGGGGGAAGATTCTCGGTGTTATCCCTGAGAAGGCACAGCAAACCCTAACAACCGATGCCCATCTCGAAGCCGAGCTGATCAACCTGCTCATTCAGGTTCGCGCCGAGGCCCGCAAGCAGAAGCTCTTTGCGCTGTCGGATATGATTCGGGATGGCTTGAAGAAGATAGGCATCGTGCTCGAAGACAAAAAAGACGAGACGGTCTGGAAGAAGAGTTCGTAAGAATACTGAAGGAGGTGGGCGATGAACACTGGCAGGAGATTTCTTGTGCTTGTGTTCCTCGGAATTGGTGAGGTCGAGGCTCAGACGAGCGGCTCCATTCTCGGTCAAGTGGTTGACCAAGCAACGATGAAGCCGTTGCGGGGAGCGAATGTCGTGGTCAAGGACACGCGCTACGGTGCTGCGGCAGATAGTAATGGCTATTTTGAGATTCAAGAGATTCCGCCCGGCACGTATGCGGTAGAATTCCGCCACGTGGGCTATAAAACGAAGTATCGCATTGTCAATGTGACCACAGGAGGAAGGGTCGAGTTGAAAGTGGCTCTTGAAGAGGAGCCTGTCACGCTTCCAGAAGTGACGGTGACGGATACAGCGCGGTTAGACCGGTTACGCCATCTGTATCCGGAGAGCACATTCCTCACTCGCGCCATGCTACTGGAGACAAAGGCGACGCGACTCACAGAAGCGTTGCAGGTGTTGGTTCCTAAAATCGACCTCTCGATGCAGAGACAGGCTGCTCGGTTGCGCCCAAGTAGAGGCGGTCGATTGCCGGATCTTGTCCGGAACGTTCTGATCATTATTGATGAGAGAAGGATTCACCCGACGGGTGAGGACATCTCGGGTAATCCCTATTGGCTGGATAACTATGTTGATCTTGATGAAGTTGAGACGATAACAGTTCATGAAGGTAACAGTGCCTGGATTCGAGCGGGACGGCGAGGAGAGAGGCTTGATTTGCTGATTGAGATTACGAGGAGAAAACGGAATTAAATGACTCCTATTGTCATTTCGACCTGGAAACACGGCCTCGCCGCCAACGAAGCGGCGTGGAAGGTGCTTGCCCGCGGTGGCAAGGCGCTTGACGCCGTCGAAGAAGGCGTGAAAGTGTCTGAAGCCGACCCCAAGGTAATCAACGTGGGCTACGGGGGTTTGCCGGACGCCTCGGGCAGAGTCACGCTCGATGCTTGCATCATGGGCCCAAATGGTCACGCCGGCGCAGTGGTGTTCCTCGAGCATATCAAACATCCCATCTCCGTCGCGCGGCTGGTGATGGAAAAGACCGAGCATATCATTCTCGCAGGCGAAGGTGCGCTGGCGTTCGCGCTGGAGCATGGATTTCAGAAAGAAGATCTCTTGACGCCCTACGCGCGTGAGCGGTGGCTTCGATGGCGAGAAAATATGGAAGTGGATGAAGACCGCCTCGGTATTCTGGCGGAGAGTCATGACACCATTGGCATGCTCGCGCAGGATACGCACGGTGACCTTGCCGGCGCGTGTACGACAAGCGGTGTTGCCTACAAAGTTCGCGGCCGTGTGGGTGATACACCGGTGATCGGCGCAGGGTTGTACGTCGATAACGAAGTAGGAGCCGCGACGGGAACAGGGCGGGGGGAGTTGATTCTCCAAATCTGCGGCAGCTTCTTCATTGTAGAAAAAATGCGCGAAGGGTTGAGTCCGCAAGCTGCGTGTGAGGCCGCCGTCAAACGCATCCTCTCGATGCGCGATAAGGGACAGATCAAAAATCCCGAAGGGCCGACCTTCCAGGCGTGTTTCATTGCTGTCGACAAGAAAGGAAACTACGGCGCGGCAAGCTTAGCAAAAGGATTTCCTTACGCTGTTTATCATAACGGAAAAAATGAACTCATCGAGAGCAAGTACTACCTATAGGTTCATTTTCTCGCGAGTGGAAAGGAACGAATCGTGAAAACTCTTGCGGCAATTATTCTCTCAGGCCTGCTCCTTGTTGCCGTTGAACAAGTCCACGCACAACAAGGTTATGCCGGTGAAGGAGCGACGATGGAGCCGACGATGCTCATCGACAAACCGACGGCAGGCATGCTGAAGCGGGCGGGTTTCCTCGGCGGCCTTACGATGTATCAGAGTGGTGGAGTGCTTTCGTACATCTCTGTCGGTGTATGGGACCGGTTTATGTTTGGCATTTCATACGGCGGAACGAATATCCTCGGCCAGGAACGAACGCGGATGAATCCCCTCCCCGGCGTGAATATCAAAATCCGTATCATCGATGAATCCGAAGCGCTACCCGCAATAGCAATTGGGTTCGATTCGCAGGGTCGGGATGCGTACTACGATCCGCCGGATCGGTATTCGATCAAATCACCCGGATTGTTCGCGGCGGCGAGCAAGAACTATTCGTTCAT
>DATLYT010000145.1:0-3891 GCA_035574455.1 Bacteroidota bacterium | reverse complement strand
ACGCCCGACGAGGCATTGCGTGAAGTCCTCAAGGCAAAGAAAGCCTGGCTCGCTGTAGCGAAGAAAACAGGTAAGCGGATTCCACCTCCCCGATACAAGCCACTGATCTACCAGACTGTCGCTCCATAAGAGTAGCAAAGTTAGAAGTCGTTTGCTTCTCTCCGTTTCTCTGTATAGCTTAGCCTACAGACCCGCCCGACCGCTCTGTTCTGGCGGGCCTGCCCATCGCTCACCCTGACGGGCTTTTCATTTCCTCAGTCATGTTGAAAACAAACTCTCCGCAACCGATTCAGCTTCCTGACTTTACTCTCGTCATCGCCTCTGCCGGTTCGGGTAAGACGACGGAGTTGACGCGCCGCTATCTCCGCCTCGTTATGACCGACGGGATGCCGTACAACAACCTTCGCCAGATTCTTGCTATCACCTTCACGCGCAACGCGGCACGGGAGATGAAAGAGCGTATCCTCGAAACGCTCAAACGAGCCGCTCTCCGGGATCCCTATGCGCTGGAGGAGTTAGGAACATTTCTCCCCTTCGACAACGACTCACTCAGTGCCTATGCCGCCGGGCAGATCGACGAGATCCTCGATAATTACTCCGACTTCCAAATCCAGACCATCGATAGTTTCATCACGCGCGTGCTGAGGGCGTCGGCAACGGATTTAGGCTTGCCGCCGGATTTTGAGGTGGAGTTTAACGCACGGGCTGTCTTCGATGAAGCGTTGGAGTTCTTGGCGCGTGAGCTTGCCACCGACGCTGCCAAACAGGAGCTGTTCCGAGAGCTGGTTGACCTCGTTTCCGAGCAACGGCGCGGCAAGTTCCTCTGGAATCCCTTCGAGTATATCGCAAAAAAGTTAAGAGAACTCCACGTTCAACTCAGCGCTCAGCGTGGCGAGCCGATCATCCGGGAGCGTCGAGAAGAGCTTCAGAGTTTGAGGCAACGGATTCTTCAGCAAGTCATCGAGATTGCCAAGACTGCACGGTCTGCGGGATTGGAACTACGGAAAAATTTTGAGAGCCTCGTCGAGCGGGCAGAGGCCGGCGATGTTGAGACAGTCTTCAGCAGAATAGTCACTCAGGACGTTTTTAAGAAGCCCTCGGGCAAAGTAAACGCCGAGGCCATCACACGCATCAACACCATGCGGGAGGAACTCGCGCGGCTGGTGGATACCTACACAACTCTTCTTGCGCGCACGCGGTATCTTCCGTACATCGAGGCATATCGGATGCTCCAGCACCATCTTGATGAGGTGGTGCAGAGGCGGGGGACGGTCGTTTTGCACGATGCCAATCGTGCTCTTGCACGGATGTTGAGCGCCGAGGTGATCCCGGAGATCTACTACTCGCTCGGCGAGCGCGTGCACCACTATCTCATCGACGAGTTTCAGGACACCTCCCCGCTCCAGTGGGCTGTGCTACGGCCGTTAATCGAAAACTCCCTCGGCGAGCACGGCAGTCTCTTCCTCGTTGGCGACACCAAGCAATCCATCTACACGTTCCGGGGTGCCGACTGGCGCATCATGGCCCGGATGTTGGAGCGGGAGGAGTTTCCGTCGGTCCGGACGCGCATGCATTCGCTAACGACCAACTACCGCAGCGCGGAAGCCATCGTGCAGTTCACCAAGCAGGTGTTCCATTCCCGCGTGCCCGAAGTTGTGCCGGAAAAAACCAGCAATCTGAGCGGTTTAACGTCCTTCGAGCAGGAGGTGCATGAGGGGAAACGGGGAAAGGGCTACGTGAAGGTACACATCCTCCCGGCTCCGGAGACAGACGAAGAAATTGGCGAGCGGCGCGAGAGTCCACCGGAGCGAGACATTGTGCTTCGGATCATCAACGATTGCCGTGCGCGAGGATATGCTTATGGAGATATCGCGATCCTGTCGCCACGGAATGACCATGTGGTCGAGGTCAGTCGCTGGCTCAACGCGGCAGGTATTCGGTTCATTTCGCATTCCAGCCTCGACATTCGCACGCGCAAACTCACCGGTGAGTTACTTTCGCTCCTGCAGTTTCTCGATTCGCCGGTAGACGATTTAGCCTTTGCCACATTTTTGATGGGAACCGTTTTCGCAACGTCGGTTCCCACGTTGAATAGTCGAGATGTCCAAGCGCTCATCCTGCGAGCTTGTGCAACGCCACACCGGGTGCCCCTCTATCGAGAGTTTCGTGCAACCTATGGCGAGCTGTGGAATCGTCACTTTGAGCATCTGTTCAATCTGGTCGGTTACCTTCCGCTGTACGACCTTGTGGCAGAGGTCTACAAAGCATTCAACCTGTTTGAGCATCATCCGGACGAAGAAGGGACGTTGATGAAGTTTCTTGAAGTTGCGAAGAATTTTGAAGCGAACGGCCAAAATAGTCTCAAGGATTTTCTTGCATACGCCGGCGTCGAGGATCGGGAAGAAGCCGACGCATGGAACATTGCCACCGCAGAAGGCGAGGATGCCGTGCGCATCATGACGGTGCACAAGGCGAAGGGTCTAGGGTTTCCGATTCTCATCACACTGTTTTACGACCGCTCGGTAAAGCCGGAGAATCTGTTCGTCGTTGGAGAGGACGAAGCTGTGCAGTTGCTGCATGTGACGGACGACGGATCGAAAAAAAGCGAGACAGTTGCGGAGTATTACGAACACGCCTGTGCGCTTGCCGAAGTGGATGATCTGAACAAGCTCTACGTTTCGCTGACGAGAGCGAAAGAAGAGATGTATGTCGTCAGCGTGAAACGAAAACGGGGCGATCGGCCGTCCGTGTTTTTCCCTCACGACGGCTATGAGGTAGGAACACCCACGCGCAAGCTGGTTGAGGAAGTAGCTGGAGAACTACCTGCGACGATACTCCATCTTCCCACTCGTGGTTTTGCGCAGACGGCTGGTGAGGCGTTGAGATTGCGAGAGACACGCCGCGGGGAGCTGATTCATAACGTTCTTTCCGAAATCCACTATTGCGACTCGGAGCTCGAGAAAACACTTGTCGCGGGGCTTGAACGCTGGCAGCGGAGGATGCGCGAGCCAATCGATGTCGCCGCGACGGTAAGGCTCTTGGTGGATTTCCTTCAGTTGCCGCAGGTGAAGCCATGGTTTACTGAGACGGCGGGCCGAAGCATACTGAACGAGCAAGAGATTGTTGACGCAAGCGGACAATTGCACCGGGTCGACCGGATTGTTGTCGATCAAGAAGCCGTCACGGTGCTGGATTACAAAACGGGCGAAGAGCAGGAGGAACATCACGAGCAGGTGCGGCACTACAGGCAGATCGTTCGTGAGCTCTATCCCGAAAAACCCGTACAGGGTATTCTCCTGTATCTTGACCGGAAGATCGTCAGGGAGGTTCGATGAGCGTCATAAAAATTCTGATGCCGGATGAGCGGTTGATTGACGAAATCGTCAACCGGCTCGTGGGTTCCGACACCGCTTCCTCTCGGATTTTCTCAGCAGACCTTATCGTCTTCCCGGGCAAACGGCCTGCGCATCTCCTCCGCAAGGCACTTGCGGAGCGAATCGGTACCAGCTTCATTCCACCGAGCATTTACTCGATCGACACCTTCATCGAGGATCTGTATGTCAACAAACTCAAGGGCGACAAACAGCAACTCACGGCGCTGGACGCCGTAGCGATTCTGTTTGAGGTTCATCGCCGACTGAGCCGGCGTGTGGGGAAGGATGCGTATCGAAGTGTGGAAGCCTTCTTTCCCGTGGGGATGAAGTTGATCGGGGAGCTGGAAGAGGTGATGATGGCGAATCTTACCGAGCGGCGCATTCGAGAGTTACTGCAGCACGTTGAGCATCAGAAGTTTCATTCCATTGCCGAATACTATGAGCAGTTTTACCGAGAAATCGAGCGTCGCGGCTTCATCACACGGGCGATGATGTACCGGGAGGTGGCAGAGCGAAT
>DATLYT010000144.1:0-8407 GCA_035574455.1 Bacteroidota bacterium | reverse complement strand
TCGTACGATGTCTTCGAAGATCTCTCGGCAAGACTTGACGCTCAACTTGCCAAGCATAAAGAGATCATGGCGAAGGACTTGCCGGAGTTTAACGCCAAAGTCAAAGCGTTGGACTTACCGGCGGTCATTCTCAAGCCCGCCAAGGAGTGATGAAGTCTCCAGTTCAACTCAACACAGGCAGGCGGCGACTCGCCTTCCCGAGTAAGCCTCATACGGCGGGCAGGTTCGATTCGCCGCCTGCTTTTGTTCTTTTTGTATTTCTTAGTCTTGTGCCGTCAGGGCTCAATGCACAAGAGCCGGTGCCCGAAGATAGCATCATGACTGTCACGCTGGATGAGGTGGTCATTACCGCGACGCGTGGCGGCGGGGAGATGCTGCAACTGCCGATGGCGGTGAGTGTTGTTGGTACGCGTGATTTTTTTGCCAGCCGACGCATCGGATTGAATGACGCTCTCTGGGCGATGCCGGGTGTTCTGGCGCAGAGTCGAACAGGCGGACAGGATGTCCGGCTGACCGTGCGGGGCTTCGGAGCTCGCGGAAACGGCGACCGCTCCAACGCGGCAACGGTGAGGGGGATCAAGGTTCTGATTGATGGCTTTCCGGAGACCGAACCGGACGGCCGAACGGCGCTCGACCTTGTTGATCTTCAGACAACCCAGCGCATCGAAGTCGTCCGCAGCAACGCCTCGACGCTCTTTGGAAATGCCTCCGGGGGCATCATCAACATCGAAACGATGCCCTGGTTTACCGAGCCTTTCGCGGGCACAACGCATCTCTTTGGCAGCTACGGTTTTCGAAAGCACAATGTCAACCTCGGCACACCACTGGGTAAAGGGCGGGTATTTCTCTCGGCAACGAACTCTGCCATGGAGGGATACCGGCAACACTCAGCAAGCCAGACCACAAACATTCAGACCACTCTGACGGCAGAGCTTGATGAAACGACTCGTCTTAAACTCTCCGCAATAGCCGCGAACCACCGATTGGATATTCCGGGACCGCTTACCGTTGAGCAGTTCAATGCCGACCCGTCTCGTGCAAATCCTGTCTACGCGGCGCGACGCGAGCGGCGCCACAACCGAACGGCACGCTTTGGCGTGCAACTCAACAAGGAAATTGCGGAGGAGCACAGCATCGAGGTTCTCGGCTACCTCACGCCAAAGATTCTTGTCCGGTCGGAGCGCGGGACGTATCGGGATTTTAATCGACTTCACGTCGGCGGAGGACTTGTCTACAATTGGCACGGCGATGGTAGCTCGCTTCTCAACCACGTGACCGCAGGCGTTGATGGATCGTCGCAGGACGGAACGATTCTGTTCTATACTCTCGTCAACGGAGAGCGGGGAGATTCGTTGCGGACGAATAAACGGGAAGCCGCGACAACGTACGGCGCATTTATCCAAGCAGAAGCAAAATTGATGGAGTCGCTTCGGCTCGTTCTCGGCGGTCGGTTTAACAGACAGGTCTATCTCAGCCAGGATTTTGCATCAGGAGCGCGTGCAAGAGAAACGCGGGACGAGCTGGTGCTCGGCCATTTTACACCGAAAGCCGCTCTGCTGTACAGGTTCTCGCCGAATCATTCGTTATACGTTAACGTCAGCGGTGGCGTCGAAGCCCCAGCGTTCAATGAAGTTGATCCCCCACCACACCTCACCAACGTCTCGCTCAATCCCTTCCTGAAGCCGATGGCGTCGACGACGACAGAGGTTGGTTTGAAAGGCGTTGAACCGTTTGCTCCGACCTCCTTCACCCAGATGTTTTCGTATTCGCTTGCGGCGTACAGTATCACTATCCGTGATGAAATTGTTCCCTTCAACGGGGGCGCGTGGTTTTTCTCGGCGGGCCGGTCGCAGCGGTATGGAGTGGAAGTTGGTGGGCGACTTGATTTTCGCGGCGGGTTCACGATAAAGTCAGCTCTTACGCTTCTGCAGGCCGAGTACAAGAGCTACAGCAACGAGCTTGGGAATTTTGCTGGGAAGAGTGTTCCCGGTATTGCGCCGCTCGTGTTCAACATACGCATTCGTTACGGGGGAGGAAGTGGGTTTTCCTCGGAATTGGGTCTTGAGCATATCGGCTCCTATTACGCCGACGACGCGAACACGGTCATGGTTCCATCCTACGCTCTCCTCCACGCATCGTTAGGCTATGCGCTTCGCATCGGTGCATTCCATCTGAGCACAATATTTGGCGTCAACAATCTCACCAACCGGCGCTATGCTGCGTCGGCGTTTATCAACCCCTCAACAGTGAGAATCGATGGCGCCAGCCCGAACGACGGAGGCGGGCGGGGGCAACCCTCTCCAGCATTCCTTGAACCGGGCCTTCCGATCAACCCATACGGAGGTGTAGACATCCGGGCGGAGTTGTAAGATCAAGAGAGTCAAATTTTGTATCGAAAATTTTTCACTAAGAAGATTTTTCCTGATTATACTCTCTTGACTTTCTGTCGGGAATTCTTTAACGTTCCGCCTATAAAAAAGTGAACGTGCGTTAATGTACCGGGTTTTGACTACCAAGAAAGGCGCCATCCTTCAACGATATTTGTATCCAACATACGTCATCTCGTAATCCAAGCCCACGGGTGCTACCCGATGGGATAACATCATAACTATGGTGTGAGGATGTGGAGAAGGCACATCTTCTGCGGTCACCAGTCAACAAGTCAACAAAAGGAGGAGATATGAGTAGGGTTACAACGTTTCTCTTCTGCTTGGTGTTGGCGGTACTGATTCCCGTGACGCTCGTTGCCCAGAGTGGCACCGTAGCGGGAAAGGTGACGACAACAACAGGCGATCCTCTCCCGGGTGCGAACGTTGTCGTGCAGGTCGCCGGACTGATGTTAGGCGCGGCAGCGGATGCAAACGGCAACTACACCATTACCGCAGTACCTGCGGGCGTCCAACGTGTTACCGCTCGATTCGTCGGCTACCGATCGGATACGAAGGAAGTAACGGTAGCCGTCGGTCGAGTTACCGAGGTCAACTTCTCGCTTTCTCCTACGGTTCTCCAGCTCGATGAGGTTGTTGTCACGGGCGCAGGCGCGGCGGTGGAGAAGATGAAGCTCGGCAACACGGTGGCGACGATCAACTCACAGGCCGTTCAGGAGGCGCCGGTGAGTACGCTTGCAGAGATTCTCTCAGGGCGGGTCCCCGGCGTTCAAAGCTTGGCCAACGGCGGGTTGGCGGGTGAAGGAGCGCAAATCCGCATTCGCGGAAATGCGTCGCTCTCCCAAGCCAACGAGCCGATTGTCTATATCGATGGCGTCCGCGTAGGAAATACACCGGGCCTTGCCGGACTATCGATCGGAGGCGGTGGCGAGCCCAGCCGTCTGGATGACTTGAACCCGGCTGCCATCGAGCGCGTGGAAATCCTAAAGGGCGCCGCCGCAGCGACGCTGTATGGCACGCAAGCCAATGCTGGTGTCATCCAGATCTTTACCAAGCAGGGTGCACAGACGAAGCCGAAGTTCAACTTCGAGATTCAAGAAGCCGCTCTCACCTATCCCCCCAACGCCTATAAACCCAACACCGGTTTTGCGCGGACTGATGCAGAGGCGGCGCGGCTCAGCATTATCTATGGCAGAACAATCCGACCCTTTGAGATCATTGAAGAGCCTTTTATGAAAGAGATCCTGGGGACGGGGCTTTCCCAAACGTACTCGGCCTCTGTGAGCGGTGGGCAGGCGGGCATCACGTACTTTGCAAGCCTGCGCTATCAAGATACCGATGGGCCGTTTGATATCCGCCGAGAAGCGTTCTGGGATAAACCCGTCGGTGATTCACGTGATCGTGTGCAACGCGGCCAATTCTCGGCAAACGTCAACATCGTACCCTCGGACAAACTGCGGATTCGGTTGAGCACGCAATATACCAACTCGGCGATGGAGACGTTCGAGAATAACAACAACATCTACTCGCCCATTACATCGATCCAGTTTGGCAAACCCGAGCGCGTCCAGAAAGCCGGTGTCGGTACTGCTACTGCCGACAACAGGTTTGGCAATGCGGCATTCCAGACCGCTCGTGAGGGCTTCCAACAGCAGACGAAGGACCGAGCAGACCACGGTAATGTGAGCCTGACAGCAAGCTACAATCTGACGACAGAGTTGACGCTTGAAGCAACCGCTGGTCTGGATTACATTTCACAACGCAGTACGAACTTCAGCCCGTTCGGTTGGAACGTCGACCGTTTTGTGACAGCGAATATTAACGGTGAATTAAACCTCGGTACTCGCCAACGCCAGGAGTGGACGGTTGATTCTAAAGCAATTTGGAACACGAATTTCACCTCCGACCTTGGCTCACAATTAATCGTCGGCATCCAGGGCTTCCGAAGTATTCTGAACACCTCCGGCGGTTCGGGCGTGACGTTCCCGGGTCCCGGTATTGAGATTCTCGATGCTGGTCAAACACAAACCTCTTACTCCGGCTTCAGCGACGTGGTGCAGGCCGGCGTCTTAGCGCAAGAACAGTTGAGCTGGAAAGACTATCTGTTCTTGACGCTGGGGATCCGCCTGGACGCGAACAGCGCGTTCGGTTCAGAGTTCAGCACGGCGAAGTACCCCAAAGCCAGTATGTCCGTGTTACCGTTACGGGCACTCGACCAATCCATTCCGTACGTCTCGACACTTCGCGTGCGCGCAGCAATCGGACAGTCCGGTCAGCAACCCGGAGCATTTGACAAGTTGACCACCTTTCTCGCCGCTCGTTCATCTGACGGTTCAGGCCTTGCTCCGGGCAACCTCGGCAACCAGAAGCTGAAACCCGAAGTGGCAACCGAATGGGAATTGGGAGCCGAGATTGGATTGCTGGAAGACCGCATCGGTCTTGAGGTCACCTATTGGGATCGTGTAGTGAAAGACGCCCTCGTGCCGCGTGCCTTTGCACCGTCCGGCGGCTTCTATCGAACCCAGTTGGATAACATTGGAGAACTGAAAGCACACGGCCTGGATGTTGGCATCAATCTGAACGTTCTCCGGATGGACGACATCTCCGTGAGCATGTTTGCCAACGGTGCGTATCTCCAGGAGAAGATCACCAGCATGGGTGGCGCGCCTCCGTTGAAAGTTGGCGGCTCGTATCCACGCTATCGGAACTTCATCCGCGAAGGATACGCTCCGGGCTCGTTCTTCGGCCCAATTCTCTACAATCACCCATTCCCGATCGACATCAACCAGGACGGTATTCCTGATTCCGACCAGAAGACAGGGACGCATACGTATGCCAACGACCTGTTGAACTACTTCTCCGTTCCGCGCGACCCGGGTGCTTGGGCTGCGTCGAGGCTGATGGTTCTCGGTGCCGACATGAAGCCACTCAAAGGTGGTCAGACCTATCTGGAGCACTACCTCGGAAAGCCGATGCCGGATTGGCAGGGTTCGTTCGGCTTCAACGTGGCGTTCCTGAAAAACTTCCGCCTGAACTCGCTCTTCGAGTACAAGTTCGGCGAGTACTACGTACATAACCTGACGGATGCATTCCGACGTTCGCACGGGACCATCGGTCGCAATATCCGCAGGTCATCGGAACTTGAAGCCATTATGATGAATCCGGCCAGCACACCGGAGCAGCGTGTGGCGGCTGCTGGGAAGTGGGCACGAGAAATTGCCAGCCTCTCACCCTACGATGGTTTGAATGAAATCGAGAATATCTATCTCGTCCGCTGGCGTGAACTCAGCCTGACGTACGACATCCCGAGCGAGTATGTGAGCTGGCTCGGTGTCGGGAATGCCTCGGTTTCGTTCGCTGGTCGCAACATCGCGCTCTGGACGGACTACACCGGTATCGACCCTGAGACGAATGTCTACAGCTATGGCGGCTCCGGTGGACTTGACCAGAACTTTGGTCTGGGCATTGAAGCGTTCGGCATTCCGATACCACGACAATATGTTTTCACACTACGGTTTGGTATATGAGGAGGACAACAACCATGAACACATTACGAATCCGCAGTACACTCCTCATCGTTGCACTTGCTCTCTTCTTTGCGATGGGATGCGAGGGCATCCTTGATGTCCGGAATCCCAACAACGTTCTCGAGGAAGACCTGTCGAACCCTGTTGCAGCAGCGGGCCTTGCCAACGGCGCGCTATTCACCGTCAGCCAAGGTATTGGGTTTGTGCTGGCACCGTACGAGACGGTCACGGATGAAGTGCGCTGGATCGGTTCTCGCGACGCTTGGGGGCAGCTCGATAACGGAATCGTCGGCGATGTCTATAATGAATTCGTCGATGCTTCCTGGCCCTACATTACCGAGGGTCGCTGGATGGCCGATAAGGCTGTCTCGCTACTCAAGGCGTTCGACGGAGGAGGCACGCTTGTCAATCGTCTCGACCTGGCTCGTGCGTACGCCTACCAAGCGTTAGTACGAACGGCCATTGCCGATATGTTTGATGACTTTGTCTTTTCTGACAAGACTACCACGAATCCCCCCATTGGCGAGGCCAATATGAGCTCGTTGTACGACCAGGCTATTGCTGCGCTGGATGCGGGGTTGGCCATCGCGCAAAGCGGCACGACGGCCAGTCATCAAGAATGGGAGCGCCGGATCCTCGGCCTGCGTGCACGAGTCAAACACTCGAAAGATATCTGGACGAAAGTGAACCCCAAGGGAACCGTGCCCACAAACCCGTACATTGCCTCCGCCGGAGCCGTCGCAGATGCACAGGCCGCGCTGGCAAAGATGACGGGCGATTACATGTGGAGGCTCGATTACTTTACCGCATTGACGTTTAACGAGTTCGCGTGGGAAGTGGTCGGTCGCTCGGAACTCGCACTTGAGGCTATCCCGAACGATCCTGTTACTGGGACGGCCGACGCGCGCATGACGGCTATCGCCAATGACTTCCGCGATCGAACAAAGTATCAGGATCGTTACTCGCCGCTGACCGTGGTCTCTGCGCGCGAGATGCACCTGATTATTGCCGAGAGCTATCTGGCAGCCGGAAATGCGGCGCAGTGCCTGGCGCAACTCAACACGCTCCGCACGCTGACGGGCCAAACCGCGTACCCGCTGACGTTCGATGCAGCCACGGCGTTGAAGCACGAACGGCGCGCGAACCTCTACCTGCAGGGTCGCCGCCTGTCGGATATGTACCGGTTCGGTATTCAGGATGCTCGCTGGCTCCCGAATGCCGAGGCACGGACAACCCCGGGCTCGTTCTTCCCGATCACGATTCAAGAGCGACGGGCAAATCCAAACGTTCGCTAAGCAAGAACGCAGAACAGAAAACGAAAAAAGGTGGCTTGCGTTGTAGCCACCTTTTTTTTATTCTATAGCATAACCACTTGTGCAGTACGAAGGAAGGTCGATGATACGACAAGTTCTGATCGCGGGGATGCTGTACCTTGGTCTCGGATGTGGTTCCTCGACTGGTTCCGTAAGTCAGGGAGAGCTTGTCTTTGACCTCGCCCACAATACCGAGCGGAGCAAGATTATCAAGGAGACTACGGCTGTGCTGCAGTTGAACAACTATACGATTGAGTATTCCGACTTAAACCGCGAACGGGCAGCACTCCAGACCTACTGGCGTACCACGACGCAAACAGTGGTTCACGATACGGTTGTGCGTCAGGTGGTACTACGAGACCGAGCCATCTTGCACATTACGCCCCGTGGACGTAGCACGGTGGTGACGAATGTCTATTTGATGGTGAATGCCACACTGGAGTTCGAGCTCCAGGCACAGAACGAAAACGGAGGGGCATGGGAACCGGTATCACCCCCGCAGCGGTTTACACAGTTGTATGCATCGATCGTGAAGGATATTCGGAATCGGATGTTAAAATACCGGTATGAGCTATAAAGGAGGGATTGGCATGCAACGTGTCGTACGACCATTCATTGTTTATCTCATCAGCACGGCGTTGCTCCTCACGCCGACGGCTCTTTCGTTCGCTCAGACGACGGTTGTGAAGGTCGCATTCATCGGGATTGCATTTGAGGACGTCAGCCCCGACATCCAGAAGAAAATTCTTAACGACCTGCTTGCCTTGCTTCAGGAAGAACGGTCGCTGCTCACCCTAACGCCGGAGGATGTTCAAGAGCGGATTGGGGAAGAGCGAAGGGCGCAACTCCTGGCGCAGTTACAAAAAACCAGCATTCTTGACCTTGCCGCTCAACTGGATGTTGACTACGTCTTTGCGGGAAAGCTCAGCAATCAAAGCCGTGATCCCCAACGCACGTTACTCGTCGGGTCTATCCAGCGGTTCGACCGAGCGACCCGCGCATCGTTCTCGATCGACATCCTTCGATACGCCAACGACCTTGGGGAAGACTTCAAAAAAATCAAACAGGAGTTTATTGCTACCATTCTTCCTTCCACCTCAAGCACGCTGGCATCCGCGTTACCGGTTCTTATTGTGGGAGGGATCGCTCTCATAGGAATTCTTGCGCTCTTGCTGAGCAC
>DATLYT010000143.1:0-16106 GCA_035574455.1 Bacteroidota bacterium | reverse complement strand
CGGCACTGTAGTTGACAAAGAGACAAAGCGTCCCCTCGAAGCTGCCAACGTTATGGTGCAAGGGACAACTCTCGGAACGAGCACGGGAAAAGACGGCTCGTTTCGACTGGACGATATCCCGCTGGGAGAACACACCGTTGTCATAAGTTATGTCGGCTACACTGCACACCGACAGCGGATTGTTCTCTCGGCTGGTTCAGCGGCGAGCATTGATGTCGCTCTCGAACCGACGATTCTGCCCGGCCAAACGGTTGTCGTCACGGCCATGCGCGGCAAGGAACGGGAAACGCCGGCGACCTTCTCCTCCTTGCGACGCGAAGAAATCCAGTATCGCTACACCTTTCAGGATATTCCGGTGCTCCTCTCCGAGCTTCCCTCCACGACGCACTACTCGGAGAGCGGCAATGGTCTCGGCTACAATTACATCAATATTCGGGGTTTCGACCAGCGACGGATTTCGGTGATGATTAACGGCATTCCGCAGAACGACCCCGAAGACCACAACGTGTACTGGCTGGATTTTCCCGACCTGCTCGCGAGTGCGGAAGATGTTCAGGTGCAACGAGGGGCCGGCAGCGCGTTCTACGGTCCACCGGCAATCGGCGGATCGGTGAACCTGGTGACCACATCGTTCTCTCCTCTTCCGAAAATTTCGTTGGAGGCAGGAAGCGGTAGTTACAACACGCAGCGCTATTCCGTTGCGGCACACTCTGGAATCATTGCAAACCGGTACGCCTTTCTTGGCCGTCTCAGTCGGCTGAAAAGCTCGGGCTATCGCGACCAATCGTGGAGCGACTTCAACGCCTACTACTTCAGCGCGGTGCGGTATGACGGTACCATGACGACGCAGGTCAACTTCTACGGCGGTCCGTTCAAAGACCATCTCGCGTACTATGGCATCCCGAAGTCCGACATCAAAGACAGAACCAAGCGGAAGTTCAATCCTATCCAGCGACCGGAGGAGATTGAGAACTTCAGCCAGCCGCATTACGAGTTGCTGCATGAGTGGCGACTTAACGACCGGCTCACGCTGAACAATACACTGTTTCTGGTTGAAGGCGAGGGATTCTTCGATTTCGACGCCTCGTGGGCAGACACGAGTATGCTCAGGCTGACAAGAAAGTATGGATTTTCACCCACAGGCAATCCCGTTAACACGATCGTCCGGGCGTTTGTGGACAACACCCAATGGGGATGGATGCCACGCCTTACGTGGAACTACGATCGCGGGATGGCAACCGCGGGTCTCGAACTGCGCACGCATCGCTCGGTGCACTGGGGCAACATCCGCTGGGCGCAGAATTTGCCGCCCGAGTGGAACGACCCCCGCACAGCCGAGTATCGATTCTATGAATATCGAGGCGGGAAAGACATCGTCTCGCTGTACCTCCACAACCGCTACCAGCTCAGCCCGACAATGAACCTGATGACCAACCTGCAGTACGTCTTCAACAAGTACAAATTGTACGACGAGAAATTCATAGGCACGAATTTCGACATCGACTACCACTTCGTGAACCCGCGAATTGGAGTGAACGTCAACCTGACTGATGAACTGAATGCGTACGCCAACATTGCGTACACGTCGCGTGAACCGCGCCTCAACAACCTCTACAACGCGACGTTCTCCTGGACGGGCGAAGTGCCGCAGTTCAAGCAACAACCCAACGGGCAATACAACTTCGATGAGCCGCTGGTGAAACCGGAGCAATTGATCAATGTAGAACTCGGCACGGCGTACTCCACCGAGCGCCATCGGCTCTCCGCCAATATCTACTGGATGAGCTTTCGGAATGAAATCGTGAAGAGAGGCCAGCTCGACCTCTTCGGCCAGCCGATTACCGGCAACGCAGACCAGACGCGGCACGTCGGATTGGAGCTTTCCGGTTCGTCGCTCCTGGCGGAAGGGCTGACGCTTCAGGCCAACGCGACCTTCAGCCGAAACACCATCGTCAAGCACACGACGTACGTCCGGCGTCGGAATCCTCAAACAGGGCGGTCGGAATATGTCCCGGCCGTATTAGACGGAAAAACGCTCGGCGGCTTCCCGGAGATCTTAGGCAACGCGCGGCTGACGTATCAGCATGAGCCGTGGTTTGCATCGCTCGCTCTGCAACATGTCGGGCAATTCTACACCGACAATTTCGAAAACCCCGACCGGAGGAACGACGCGTACACCGTCGTGAACGCGATCGCCGGCGTGCGCCTAAAGGAGCTCTGGGGCTTGCACGGCATCGAGCTTCGTGTGCAGGTGAACAATCTGTTCGATGCGCTCTACGCGTCGTACGGTGTGGGAGACGAGTTTTTCCCTGCGGCGGAGCGGAATGTCTTTGCTTCTGTGAAAGTAGAGTTGTAACGTACATGCAAGAATTTCGAACAGAAGGCGAGGATTCATCTCCTCGCCTTCCAATCATTTCATGCCCAAACGCGCCCTCATCCTCGCCAACGGCGAACCGCCGAAGAAGAGTCATCTGCTTGAGCTCCTCAAACAATGTCAGCTTTTCGTCTGTGCGGATGGTGGAGCGAATACCGCCGCAAAACTCGGACTCAAGCCGGATGCAATCGTCGGCGATATGGATTCCATTCACGCCGGGACATTGGCAAAGCTCCGACACATTCCCATGCATGAGGACGCCGATGAGAACTCCACCGACCTCGAAAAAGCCATCGCCTGGACGATCAGGCAAAAGTACGAACATATCATTGTGGTCGGGGCGGCGGGAAAGCGGCTCGACCATACCATCGGCAACCTTGGTGTTCTCCCGAAATTTTATCCCGATGCCGTTATCACCATGGTCGATGATGTCGGCGAGATGGTGTACGTCGGGCGAGAATACAGCTTCGAGGCCCCGCTACACACTGTGGTCTCGTTGCTCCCGCTCTCGCGCTGTGAAGGGATTACGACAAAGGGACTTGCGTATGCATTGGAAAACGACACACTCGAGCTTGGCGTCCGCGAGGGAACGAGTAATGTCGTCATTGCCAATCCTGTGAGTATCAAAGTGAAAAAAGGAAATCTCCTGCTGTACAAACATTTCCCGTCGCGTCGATGAATCCTCCCTCCGTTTCCCTCTCGCCTGTCGATTCGCTTCTGATTCTTCTCTATTTTGCCGCTGTTGTCTTCGTCGGTTTTCGCGCGTCCCGGAAACAGCAAGCACAGACCGAAGATTTTCTGCTCGCCGGCCGGACGTTGACCCTCCCGATGTTCGTCGCAACGCTCGTCTCGACATGGTATGGCGGAATTCTCGGCGTCGGTGAATTCTCCTACACCTTCGGCATCTCCAACTGGGTCGTCTTCGGTGTTCCGTACTATATCTTCGCTCTCGTCTTCGCTCTCCTCCTCGCCAAACGGATTCGGGCAACGAATCTCTTCACGATCCCTGACAAACTCGAAGCTGTCTACGACCGCAAGACGGCGCTGCTCGGTGGGTTCCTGACCTTTATCCTCGTCACGCCGGCAGCGTACGTGCTGATGCTCGGCATTCTCGTCCAGCTCATCTTCGGCCTCGACCTTATCACCAGCATCCTCCTCACGACCTTTCTCACGGTCGTCTATCTCTACAGCGGTGGATTTCGTTCCGACGTCTGGGCGAATGCGTTTGAGTTTATCATGATGTTCATCGGCTTCGCGATGATTCTGCCGTTTGCATTCTCCAAGTTCGGCGGCTACGATTTCATTTCTTCAAACGTGCCTCCGTTACATCTGACCTGGCACGGCGGCAACTCGTGGCAGTTCATCGCCGTCTGGTTCTTCATTGCCCTCTGGACGCTCGTCGACCCAGCGTTCCATCAACGCTGTTACGCAGCGAAAGACGGAGCAACAGCTCAACGCGGCATCTTCATCTCGATCCTCTTTTGGTTCTGCTTTGACGCGATGACGAGCATCGCGGGACTCTACGCCCGTGCCGCGCTCCCCGGCATCGAACAACCGCTCTTTGCCTATCCCCTTCTCGCCGAGGTGACGTTGCCGAGCGTTGCCAAAGGCCTTTTTTACATCGGCATGTTGGCGACCATCATGTCCACGCTGAGTAGCTTGATGTTCATTTCCGCAACGACGATCGGGAAGGATATCGTGGGGAGGATTGCTATCCACACGAAGAAGGTCACCCCGAGCGAGTCCTTCACCGAGGGACGAGGCGAAGAACCTTTTCATCCAGAGCAAAATGCTTTGACCCACGATACCACTGTGGGACTCAGAATGACAGAGAGCGGAATTGTGAATCGGTGGACGAAGATTGGGTTGCTTATCAGCTCGGCGTTTGCGATTCTTCTGGCGCTGGCGGTACCGTCGGTCGTCAGCATCTGGTACACGATCGGCACGTGCATTATTCCCGGTTTGCTCATACCGGTGCTGGCGGGATACTTTGAGTCGCTCAGGATCTCCGCCCCCTACGCGTTCGCGGCAATGCTTCTCGGCTGGCTTACATCCACGGGGAGCCTTATCTACGGTGTGCTGACGCGTACGGGCGAGGTGAACAACTACTGGTTCGGCATCGAGCCGATGTATCCGGGATTGGCGGTAGGAATCTGCGTGTGGGCGTTTGGGCGAGCACGTCAAGGCCGGAACCCCACAGCGCCTCATCCTCAGCTTCAGTAACTGACCTTACACACGGAGGGATATGTCGCCCCCGCCTGAGGCGGGCAGGCCTGACCGGGGCTTTAATCCTAACGCTCTTGATGTGCTACCAACATTTCGTCCCTACGTGACTATTCTTTGCGCCCTTTGTGGTTATTTCTTTATAATCACCAAGAACGCAAAGCCTCGTCGCCATCGACTCGAAGTCGATGGCTCTTTACCTACGAAACCCTTCGGGTTGATCGACCTGTCGCCTAACCGCTAAGCACGCCAAGAGCGCTAAGTTCTTTGCGATTCTCTGCGCCCTTTGCGGTTATTTCTTTTAACCGCCAAGAACGCAAAGGACGCTAAGGTGAACAACATGATGAGCGGCGATTCGCGTGCATTAGTGGTTTGCGTAAGATCAGTCAGTAACTCAAACGGGTTTATCCAACACGTCCCGAACAACTTTGAGGATCTCCGTGCTCCTGTACGGCTTCGCCATGAGATAATCGACACCGAGCTCCTGCAACTCTGCCCGAACGTTCGGCTCGTAGTAACCACTCACGATGACGATATGGGCCCGCGGATTCAGGTCTCGAATGCGCCGGGCAACCTGAGCGCCGCTGAGTCGAGGAAGGCCCAAATCGCTGAGTACGAGACTGATCTCCTCTCGGTGCTCGAAATAGGTTCGTACTCCTTCCTCCCCGTCACGTGCCACCAACACGCGGTACCCCTCGGCTGTGAGGACGTTCTGAACCATCTCCCGCAGAAACTGTTCGTCCTCGATGAGTAGTAGCGTCTCTGTTCCACCTCGCACCGTGGCTTCACCCGGGAGCGCTGTTTGCAGCTCTACCGGCTCGTGGGGAATAGGAAAATAAACCTTGAACGTGGTACCCTTTCCCGTTACCGTTTCGTAATCAATAAACCCCTGGTGCGACGTGACAATACCGTGTACGACGGAAAGGCCCAACCCCGTGCCACGCCCCGGCGGTTTGGTGGTGAAGAACGGCTCAAACATCCGCTCACCAACCTGCGGTTCAATACCGAGACCAGTATCGGCCACCGCCAGTTCTACATACTCCTGCGCATCCGCCGTGGGAAAGCGGTGGGCAAGCACCTCACCTGCCATGCGAGCCGAAGAGATCGTCAGAGTTCCCCCGTTCGGCATAGCATCCCGCGCGTTCACCGAGAGGTTCAATATCACCTGATGGATCTGCGTGGGGTCGGCAATGATGGATGGAAGATCTTTTTCCATCCTGAGGTTGATCTCAATCGTCTTGGGGAAGGTTTCCCGCAACATTTTTCCCATCTCTTTGAGAAGGACGTTCACATCCAGCGGTTGCGGAACGGATTCCGCCTTACGGGCAAAGGTGAGCATCTGCCGTACGAGAGCCGCACCGCGCTCGGTTGCCTGCAGGATCGTCTCCGTGCTGGAGGACAGTTTGGCAGGGTTATTCCAGTTCTTCTCGATGAGCGATGCATGTCCCATGATGATGCCAAGGATATTGTTGAAGTCATGCGCAATCCCGCTGGCCAATGTGCCGATGCCTTCCAGCTTTTGCGATTGAATCAACTGCTGCTTTAGCAGTTCCCGCTCACGCTCGGCCATTTTCCGCTCGGTGATATCGCGTACAACGGAGAGGATCTGTTTTCGAGACCCGCTCTCCGTCACCGAAACCGACACTTCCAGATCGACCAGGCTTCCGTCTTTCCGCACACCCTGGAACTCGTATAAGACCGGCGCCGGTTCACCCCGCAGACGCTTCCTGCTGTACTCCTTCATGCGTTCGTTATCCTGTGGGGATTGGACGAGCGAGACCTGTTTGCCGATCAACTCCTCAGGGCTCTCATAGCCGTAAATCCTGGCAAAGGAGGAGTTAGCATAGAGTATGTCCCCATGTTCATCTTCAAGGATGATGCCATCGCGCGATGCTTCAAAGATGGAACTGAGCAGTGCACGGCTTCGTTCTAACTCTTCTTCTGCCTTCTTTCGTTCGTCGATGTCGCGCAGAATATTTGTAGTTTTGAGCAGCTTTCCCTGCGCGTCGTACTCGAAGTGCGTGGTTTGCTCGACCCAGAATTTTTTCCCCTGCTTGGTCTGAACCATGAATTCCATCGACCAATCCGTTCGCTTCTCGTCCAACCGCTGCCGGTACGTTGCCATCACCTTTCGGCGATGCTCAGGGGCAACGAGTCGGTACGACACCATCCCGTTAAGCTCTTGCTCCGTGTAGCCGCTGGCAAAAATCAGACCGGGATTACAATAGGTAAACAGGCCTCGAGCATCCGTTTCGTAATAGGCCTGTGTAATGTTTTCGACGATGGAGCGATAGCGTTGCTCGCTCTCACGCAACGTTTTCTCGACCTGAAGGCGCTTGGTGATGTCGGTACCGATGCCGCAGAACAACGCTTTCCCCCCGTATTGGACCCGCATCACTTGCACCTCCACGTCAACCAGCGAGCCGTCCCGCCGGCGCCATTTCCGGTGTCCGAGGGAACGGTAACCCTCTTCCATGGTTCTGCGGTAATTCTCATCGATGGACTCACGGGTATGGGCAACAAAATCATAGATGGTTAACGTTGTGATCTCCTCCCGTCGGTATCCGAGCAGGTTCAGAAACATAGTGTTGGCAAAAATCACGACATGCGTGACCGGGTCTGCCAGATAAATCGCAACCGGGGCCTGCTCGAACAGGGCTCGGTAGCGCTCCTCGCTTTCACTCAACGCTCGCAGGGCTTTCTTCCACTCGGTGACGTCGCGATGAATACTCATGATCGCCGTCTTCCCGTCGTAGTCGATCACCGACGCGTTCACGAGAAGGGAAATCTCTCGACCGTCTTTTCGGTAATGCACCGTCTCAAAATTGGCCAAGGAGCCTCGGGAGAGAACCTCGCGGATCCGTTCTCTGCCGCGCGGAACATCGTGTGAGAGCGACTTCAGACTCCGCCCGATAAATTCCTCACGGGTAAAGCCATAAAGCTCACACGCCCGGTGGTTAACGTCGAGAATGTTTTCTTCCTCTGGCTCAAAAATGATAATGGCGTCGCTTGCGTTCTCAAATAACCGCCGGTATTGTCGCTCGGACTGCTTCAGCAAATCCTCAGCCCGCTTCCGCTCCGTAATATCACGAATGAACACGAGGTCAGCCGGTTTCCCCCCGTGCATGATCGTACCCGCATTGATTTCCACTGGAATGCGCGTACCGTCCAACCGGAGAAGGATGGTTTCATACGTCGATTCAACCGGTTCGCCAGCCATGCGCTTGCGGTACCGCTCTGCTACCTTTGGGATCTCTTCGGGCGCGATATACTTCGTAAAGGGCGTATTCAAGACCTGCTCCATCGTCCCTCCCCACTTTCGGAGCAATGACGGATTCACAAATGACACACGCCCCTCCTGAATAATTGCAATGCCGTCGTTAGCTCGCTCGATGAGATTGCGATATCGTTCTTCACTTTCTCGGAGAGCTTGCTCCACTTTCTTTTGCTCGGTGATATCCTGCGCTGCGCCGTAAATGCGAACCACGCGCTCTTCCCGTTTGTCCCATACCGGCGTTGCATAGTCCCGTAACCACCGAACCTCACCGGTGCGGGTGACAAACCGCGTCTCACACACGTCGGGCGATCCGCTGGCAACCTTGAGTGCGTGTTGTTTCATCGCCGGTAGGTCCTCCGGATAGACCATGCTCTGCCATCCGCCGCGCGCATCAACTTCCGCCAGGGTAAAGCCGAAGGTTTTCGTAAATGAGTCCGAAAGCCACTCCCCGACAAGTGACTTGTCAGGATTGACACGAAACGTGTAAGCGTAATCCGAGATCACGCTCGTGATCGATCGAAAGCGCTCCTCGCTCTCCCGCAACGCGTTCAAGGCTATGGTACGCTCGGTAACGTCCTCAATCGCAAGAAGGATTAGCCTCGAACGGTTTGGCTCGCGAAAGAGCCGGCGGGCGTTGAGGAGCATCGTGCGGGTTCCGATGCGCTCGAACTCCTGCGTCACTTCAAAATTGTCGAAGTGGCTGTTCGAGGGAAGAATGTCTTCCAGGAGCCTGCGAAGTTCCGGGATGTTCCACTGCCCGTTGCCCAGATGGTACAGCTTCCGCCCGATGGTTTCACGGGGCTGAACCTGAAAGACTGTGTAGAAGGAGCGGTTCGCGGCAACGACTTCGAGTTGCTCGTCCAACACGAGCAACGGCTCGCGGATCGTCTCGATCACGCTCTCGGCAAAATCACGCGCGTCTTGAAGCACGCGCTGGGCTTCGCGCTCCGCCGTTTGATCACGAAATACCAACACGACTCCGGCAACTTTTCCTGCGGCATCATAAATGGGAGCGCCCGCGTCCGCAATAGGACGCTCTGCACCCCCGCGCGTGAGGAGCAGCGTATGGTTTGCAAGTCCGACGACAATCCCCTCACGCAACACACGCTTGACGGGGTTAACAACCTTCTTCCCCGTCAGTTCGCTCTTAATCCGGAAGACCTGTTCGAGTTTCAAACCCACGGCTTCCCGCTCGTTCCATCCCGTGAGTTTCTCCGCAACGGGATTCATCATCGTGATGACGCCCTTCCGGTCGGTCGCAATCACTCCGTCTCCTATCCCGTAGAGCGTAGCACGTAGTTGCGATTCGCGACGCACAAGCTCCTCATGCAGCCGGGCTCTCTCAACGGCATCGTTCACCACGGCGATCATTGCTGCGCGATTCTGGAACGTGATCGGATGGGTCGTTACCTCGACGTCGATGATTTCCCCATTTTTTACACGGTGGCGCCACCGACGGGAAACCTGCGTGCGACGACTCGTTTGCCGCGATTCTCTTCGAAAACGAGACACCTCAGCCTTCGGCAGGAGGTCGGTCATTTTCATGAGCAACAACTTCTTGCGCGAGTGCCCGTACTGCTTCCCAACGGCTTTGTTCACAAAAAGAATCGCCAACGTGTCTCGATCGTAAATAAAGACGGGAAGTGGATGGTCTTGGAGAAATCGGAGAAGCATTCGTTCACTCGTTTTGTGGAGCGAAGAGATGGAGAGGACCTGCTTGTTTTCCCCCATTACCTCCTCCTTCTTTGCCGATGGGGAAAAAATTTGAAGTTGAGCTGCGAGCTATTAGCTATTAAAGACAACATCGCGATGGGCCCGCGTGACGGCCAGAAAGTATGCCCATCAACCGCTGTATCTCTTTAGGCGGGTAAATTTACCGAATGGAAGCACGTGATTCAAGGGCTTTTTCCGGTGGCTTTCGCGTAATGGGGAAATACTCGATGAGCCGCAACCAAGGGTTCTCGGTCAATTTGTATTCGGCTGGTCAAGAATTGACCGTGCTCGCTCCAATGCCGCGGTGAGATTGTCAAAGATATTTTCTTCACCGAGCCGTTTCAGGAACCCCGATTGCTCCATTGCGAACAGGGGCTGTTTGTGAACGCCGGAGATAAAGAATCGCGTCCCCTGATGGGAGAATTCTGTCGCTAACTCCTCCAAGGCGCGCAACCCGGTTGCATCGATCGCCAGCAGGTTACGTGTTTCGAGGATGAACACTTTTGGCTTGTCTTCAATAATCCGAATGGATTCCATAAACTGCTCGACGGCTCCAAAAAAGAGTGAGCCATACACCTCAAATACTTCTACGCCATCAGGAACAGAGAGGCGTGCCGGGGATTCTTCCTCTTCACGTTCTTCCTGTAGATCTCGCGATAGCGGATTCACCTGACTGACCTCCGCCATGCGTTTCATAAACAAGAGAGCCGCGAGCACAATGCCCACTTCGATTGCCACGGTGAGGTCGATGAGTACGGTGAGGGTAAACGTGACGAGCATGATGGCAATATCGCTTTTGGGGCTCCGGAGGATCTTGAGGAACGAATGCCACTCGCTCATATTATAGGCAACGACAATCAGAATTGCGGCTAGTGTTGGCATCGGGATGAGGGTTGCCCACTGCCCAAAGAATAGAATGATGAGTAACAGCGTCAGGCTATGCACGATACCCGAGATCGGGGTTTTCCCGCCGTTCTTGATATTCGTTGCCGTGCGCGCAATTGCTCCAGTTGCTGGAATTCCACCGAAGAGCGGAGAGAAGATGTTGGCCACGCCCTGTGCAACCAGTTCCATGTTGGAGCGATGACGCGAGCGAATCATGCCATCAGCGACAACAGCTGACAGAAGTGATTCGATTCCTCCAAGGAGTGCAATCGTCACCGCCGGTGAGAATACCTCATTGATGGTCTGCCAAGAAACCTCCGGGAATCGTGGAGTCGGGATCGAGGTGGGCACAGAGCCAAAGCGAGAGCCAACGGTTTCGACCGGGATCCCGAACAGTTGCACAACTGCAGTTACGCCGATGATAGCAATAAGCGACCCCGGAACGCGATGGGAGATACGAGGCCAGAGGATGATGATGAATACCGATACAAAGCCGACCGCAAGAGCGTTTGGATCCAGTAAGCTCAGATTCCGAGAATAGACAATCCATTTTTCGATAAAGTCTGCAGGAAGTGCGGTGATACCGAGTCCAAGGAAGTCGTTCACCTGGGACGACAGGATGATGAGTGCAATGCCGCTGGTGAAACCGACCGTGAGAGGGTACGGAACAAACTTCAACAGCGTGCCCAGTCTTGCTACTCCCATGAGGACGAGAAGAACGCCTGCGATAAGCGTCGCCACTGCCAGACCGTCGTATCCGTGTTTCTGAACAACGCTGTAAATGACAACGATGAATGCGCCCGTTGGCCCGGCAATCTGGACACGACTTCCCCCAAGTGCCGCGACAACGATTCCGGCAATCACCGCCGTGTAAAGACCCTGCTCCGGCTTTACTCCTGAAGCAATCGCAAAGGCGATGGCAAGAGGTAATGCGACAATGCCGACAATAACCCCAGCAGTGAGGTCAGAAAGGAAAAGCTCCTTCGAATATCCTTCTCGAAGAACAGTGAGAAGCTTGGGTTCAAAACGTTGAGACATGGTATACAGGTCTTTCCTTCAGCTGTGAACGATGATCTATTTGCCGTCTCCTCTTTTTTGCCCTTTTCTCTCTCCCCCAATCTTCTCCGCCACGGGCAATTGCTTCAACCGCCACATCGCCAATGCACCGAGAAATGGACCGATTGCCAGAAACGCGAACGCCCACCGCCAGCTCACCCAATCAACCAGGGTCGGAATCAATCGAATCGATGCCATCGTGAGCAGAAAGCCCATGCTCGTCTGCAGCGTGAGCGCCGTACCGATGTAAGCGGGGTCGGAAAGCTCGGTGATGCTGGTCGAGAACTGCGCCGAGTCCGCTACAATAGCAAAACCCCAGACAAGACCAACGAGAAGAAGAACAGCCGGTGTTTGACCAAACAGGAATCCGACTGCAAGACAACATGCGCCGCTGATGAGCATCGAGATGATCGTAATGGTGGTTCTACCGTACTGATCAGCCAGAACTCCAGCAAGCCAGCAACCAACTCCGCCGACTCCGATAATAACAAATGCACCAACGGCCGCCCATGTATCCGGCGATGCGATTCCAGACACCTCAAAGCTTGCGAGCAGGAAGAGCGGAATCCACGCCCACATTGCGTACAGCTCCCACATGTGGCCGAGGTAACCCAAGTTTGCCAGTCGCACGCCCCGGTCGTTCAACGCCCTGCCGATATACCGCCAATCGAAACGAGCAGCTGGTGCTTGGTAGGGGCCATCGTGCACGAAGGTGAGACAGAGAATTCCCGCCAGCACGGACGACGCCGAGGCAAGCAGCATCAGCGCGCGCCAATCGGGACCGCCGATGACTTTCAGCAGATGCGGAGAAGCTGAGCCGATGGTAAGCGCTCCTACTAACACACCGATGGCCATCCCGCGGCCTTCTTTGAACCACGATGCCATGATCTTCATGCCGGGCGGATAAACTCCTGCAAGACACACGCCAGTCAGAAACCGGAGCACAAGCGCAGGCTCGATGCTCTGTGCGAAGAGCCCGATGGCAGCATTGAAAACAGCTCCAGCAAATGCGCAGAGGGCAAAAAGTTTTCGCGCGTTGAAGAGGTCGGAGATGTTGAACAGCGCGCTGAGGAAGGCCCCGACGACAAATCCGATCTGAACGGACATCGTGAGCCAGGATTTGCCGGCGTCGGTGAGCTGCCATTCATCGGCAAGTGCAGGAATAACCGCAGTGGCAGAAAACCAGAGCGCCATGCCGAGAAGCTCGGCGAAGGAGAGAATTGCGAGAATACGGTATCGCTCAGTTCTGCCCTGACTGTCGTTGGCCATACCACTATGCACGTAGGCTCCACCTTAACCCGTCCAAAGTACGATGGAGCCCATCTGCACAAAAAGTAAAGCCCTCAGACGAGCTGGACTTCATCATCGCGCTCAAGTGGGCTCCAGCGGCGAACTACTTCGTATCCAGAATCAGCGGCAGGCCGGATTTGCCAGCACCGATCACGATCACTTTAGTGTTTGGCGAGTTCGCGAGCTTTTCGGTTGCCTCAATGCCTTTCCAGGTTAAGAGCTGTTCACTGATGCCACGCGCAACAATGTTCTGAAAATCCGCGATACCCTGCGCCTCGATGCGTTTCCGGTCGGCCTCCTGCCGTTCTTTCATCAGGATAAATTGCATTCGCTGACTTTCCTGCTCGGCACGGAGTTTCTCCTCGATGGAAGCTGAAAGTCCTGCGGGCAAACCTACGCGGCGAAGTGGCGTTGCTTCGATCGTGATACCGCGCGGCTCGACGAGCTTCTCCAACTCCTTCACGATCGTCTGCGCGAGCAATTCCCGCTCGGAGGTGTAGAGCGCCCGCGCTTCGTATCCTGCCGTGATTCCACGTACGACAGAGCGGAAATTCGGCTCGAGGATAATTTGCACGTAGTTCTCGCCGATGGTCTTGTACACATTTGCAGCCGTTTCCGGGTTGAGATGAAAGAGCGCACTGACCTCCAACTGCACGGTGAGGCCTTCCTTCGACGGAACGTCCATGACTTCTTTGATTTCCTGCGTCTTCACGGAAAATTTCACAACACGGGCAAGCGGGTTGACAAAGTTGATGCCGGCCTTGAGCGTATTATCCGAGACCGTGCCGAAGAAATCTACCACCCCCACATTGCCTGCCGGAACAACGGTAAAACACTGGCCGAGCGCAACGAACAAGAAAAACGCCATCACAACCGCCGCGATGTTGGCAGTCGTCCGGTACATCAGGTTGACTTGCATCCGCTGGCGTGCGGTACGCCATGCAAAAAAAGCAAGAATTGCAACGAGCAAACTGAGAATGAAGACCATGGCCATCTCCTTTCCTATGAGGTGATCATTTTACCTGCACACTTGTCTTTCACAGGCGCGTTTCTTCCCCGCGCTTCACGGTGAACTTAAACGTGCTTCCCTTTCCTAATTCACTTTCTACCCAGATACGCCCTCCATGCGCTTTGATGATCTCCGCACAGATCCACAAGCCCAAACCGGTACCGCGAATTTCTTTCGCTTTCCCGGTATCAACCCGCGAGAATTTCTGAAACAGCTTACCAATCTGGTCAGCAGGGATTCCGATGCCTTGATCTGTGACGGAGAAGATCACCTCGTCCGGGGCATCCGGATTCAACTCCACCCGCGCAACGATTTTGCCGCCACTGGGCGAATATTTGACCGCATTCGAAATCAAATTCGTCAGTACCTGGCGTAACTTTGTCTGATCGCCGCGGACAAACGAAGCGTTGATATCGACCGAATATTCCATCGAATGCTTGGAGCTGAGTTTCGCCGTTGAAATGGCATCTTTGATCACCGCCTCCACGTTGACGATCTTGAATTGGTACGTCAGCTGGCCGGACTCGATCTTGGCGATCGAGAGTGTGTCTTCTGCTAACTTGCTCAGCTTGCCCGCCTGATCGACGATGATGTTGAGATACTCACGATACCGTTTCGAGGAAGTAGGATCTTCTTCGCGCAGGAGCGATTTTGCGGCGAGCATGATCGTGGAGAGCGGTGTTCGGAAGTCGTGCGAAACAATGCTGACAAATTCCGTCTTCAGTTGATCGTGCTCGAGCAGCCGTTCATTGGCCCGCTTAATCTCTTCGAACAGGCGGGCGTTCTTAATGGCGCCGCCGATCTGGTCGCACAGAATTTGCGCCACGAGCACATCCGCTTCGTCAAATGCATTGATTTTGCTATCCTCGATGTTAAGAACGCCCACAACGACGCCATCAATCATGATCGGTGCTGCAAGCTCTGCATTTGTGTCCTGATAACTGTAGGCAAGATAGCGCGGCTCCTTCCGCACGTCGTTCGCAAGCAGATAGCGCCCGTTGCTGGCCACCCATCCGATGATGCCCTGGCTGACGTGTTGTCGATAGCCCTTCGGCAGAAAGTCATGATACTCGCCGGCATCCGCTGCAAGCTCCAATTCCTGCGCCTCGTGGTCCATCAGAAAAATCATCACCTCGAAGTAGTTGAATTGCTTTCGTATCGCCTGTGCCGCCGATTCGAGCATCTCATTCAACTCGAGAGTGAATGTCAAATTCCGCGAGACGCGGTTGACAAGCTCGATCTGGTGAATGCGCTTCTCTGCCTTCTTGAGCACTTTTGTATTGCCGAGCGCCAGAGCAACCTGCGTTCCGAGCAATTGCGCCATCCAGAGGTCGTTGTCAGAGTATCGGTTCGGTTCCCGCGCCCCGAAGCCCAAGACACCGAGCATCCGGTCATGTGTCTTCATCGGAGCAACAAGGATGGAGCGTACGCCCTTGGCTTGAAGCGCTTTCTCCACTGCCGTGGAAGCAACGGGGATGGAGTTCATATCGACCGTCAGAGCCATGCTGCGCTGCAGTACCCAGCCAGCAATTCCCTCTTTCACGGAGAACTGCGTCTCCGTCATCATCAAAGATTCTTCAGGCGCACAGAGACTGTGGATTTCATACGATTTCTGGTCGTCGGTGAGCAGGCCGAGAAAGGCACACTCGCCAGGCATGACCCGCCGCGCTTCCTGGCTCAGAACCTGGATGATATCTTCCGGAGATTGCGCCGCGCCGATCCTTAACGTTAGTTCGCTGAGCATGTTGATTCGTTTCCCTAATTCGTGAGCTTGGAGCATCCGCGTCCGAAGTTCTTCAGACGATACCGAGCCGAACTGTTCAAATTCGTAGTCCATATGCGGTCCGCGTTATCCTGTTCTGTGTTCTACGAAGTCATTGCCTGTGTCTCTCTCATCTACATCGCCACTACTTCTCCCATTACCAATGGTTGTTCGCGTTTCTTCTTGAGTGCCGCCATCACTCGATCCGCCTCACGCGCGGCAACGATCAGAACCAATCCAATGCCCAAGTTGAACGTCCTTCGCATCTCTTCTTCCGGCACGTCTCCAGCCTGTTGGATCAGCCGAAAGATCGGCGGCCGCTCCCACGCCTGCCAATCGATCTGCAGGCCGAGCTTTTTCGGAACGACGCGCATCGTGTTGCCCACGATACCGCCGCCGGTAATGTGAGAAAGTCCATGCACAGCGTTGCCGATGGATGATTGGAGTAACGGATAGACGGATGAATAATAAGAGCGGTGGACGGCGAGCAGAGCTTCACCGAGAGTCGTGCCAAGGT
>DATLYT010000142.1:0-5563 GCA_035574455.1 Bacteroidota bacterium | reverse complement strand
AACAACCGAGACGCTCTACCTTCTTGGCTGTCAGGAGAGAATTGTCGGTATTTCGGGCTTCACCGTTCGGCCAATGGAAGCACGAGACGAAAAGCCGAAGGTCTCAACCTTTCTCGACGCGAATTTTGACAAGATCGTTGCGCTCAGGCCGGATGTTGTCTTTGCCTTTTCTGACCTGCAGGCGGAGATTGTGAAAGAGCTGATTGTCAGGGGGATTCAGGTTGTGGCGTTCAATCAGCGAAGTATCCGGGAAATCCTCCAGATGATCCAGATTGTCGGCGGCATTGTGGGAAAGCAATCGGATGCGGAGGCGTTAGTTGCGCGGTTTGAGCAACGGCTCAACGACGTTGCCTCTCGCACCAATGGCAAACCACGGCCACGAGTCTATTTTGAAGAATGGGGCGACCCGTTGATTTCCGGGATTCGCTGGGTGAGCGAGTTGATAGAGATTGCAGGTGGTGAGGATATCTTTGCCGAATTACGTGTGCATCACCGTGCCAAGGATCGAATCGTTCAGTCGGAAGAGGTCGTCAGAAGAAACCCCGACATCATCATCGGTTCGTGGTGCGGGAGGCCGTTCAAGAAGGAGCAGGTGAGACAACGGCCGGGGTGGGAGAGGATTGCGGCTATACAAACGAATCAGCTCTACGAAATCAAATCCTCCATCATCCTTCAGCCTGGTCCGGCGGCGTTGACGGACGGGCTTGATGAATTGGTAAGAATCATCCAGCGCAGATAAGAAATGGATCAGTCGTTGGACAGGAACCCGGCGGTTGAGAGAATCGTGCGAAGATTGTTCTTTGCTGAATCGTCCAACGGGAGAAGCGGACGACGGACGAACCCGCCTTCGTATCCCATCAAGGTTGTGGCATACTTGAGACCCGCCACGCCGTACGTCGCCGTTACCGCGGTGTTCACAGGAACGATTCGCTGTTGGAGTTCCTGAGCTTTATCGAGTTCTCCCGTGTCAAACAGCCGCTGAACCTCGCTGCACTGGTTGGGCGCGCAGTTTGCGAGAGCGTGGATACCTGCTCGGATCCCTAATTGCAACGCCGAAAGCCACGCTGAGGCTGTTCCGACGATCAGGTTGAATCGCTCTGCGACATTCTTCTTGAACATTTCGAGCTGTGCAACATCTCCCTTGCTGTCTTTCATCCCGATGATGTTGGGATGTTGACTTAAGACTCTAACAACGTTGACGGAGACGTTTACGTGAGTGAACTTCGGCACGTTGTAGATGAGAATCGGGATGTCGCTCTTTTCCGCCACGTCTGAGAAAAAGCGGATAAGGGCTTCATCCGTCATGGCATCGCCATAGTAATGCGGTGTTAAAACAAGCGCTGCCTGCACACCAAGTCTTGCTGCCTCATTAGTTAACCGGATGGTCTCCCGCAGTGACTCAACCCCTGTTCCCGCGACGACAAGACGGTCTTGACGTGCTGCCTGGACGGTAAGCTCGATCAGCTTAAGTTTCTCTTCGTACGATAGGAATGCCGTTTCGCTGTTCGAGCCAAGCACAACGTAGCCGCCCAGCGTGTCCTCGTTCCAACGTTCGATGTTACGTACGAACGCATCATAATCGACATCGCCGTTTTCTTTAAACGGCGTGACCATCGGCGGGAAAACACCAGTGATGTGCAGAGTTGTCATAGTTCCTTTTTCAGGCATTACAAGCCATGTGCGGTGATGATCGTCCGGACTCGTTCTTGGAGCGCGTTGATTTGTGCTTCGACCTCTGCCTTAAGATAAGGAGAAGGGGAGAAAACCGGAACAGTCAAAATCGATTGGAAGGCCTCTTCGTACCATCGTGCCCACGCCTCCACAATTGCCCGCTCCTGCTTCTGTGCCGGCGCAATGAAAGGCGCTCCTCGCCCTTGTGCGTCAGCCAACTCAGCCATGACCTGGTTGTTGATACTCTCGAAACGTCTGTCGGCAGCCGTCGATACGTCGCGGAGAATCCTGAATGCAACATCCTCGCTTCCCATCGCAAGGGAGTACGATGCCGCCGCAATGCTCGTTCCTGCGTTCTGCATTTCTGTTGGACTGATATTACTCAAACTATCCATGCTCGCGTGGTAGGCGACATCCGGGAAGTGCCAGCTAAGGATAGCAGGGATTCCCTGGCGAAGAAAGGGGTCGTGGTCGCTTCCGCCTTCCCAGACATTCGAGGTTGTCTTCCAGCCGGTCGTCGTTGACCGCTCTTGAACGACTGAGAGATAGAAGTCATTGAGAAAGTGTCCCTTCAATTGCTCCGGTTGCCATCGACCCACGCCCCAACCGGAGTGTTGGTCGGGGGGCCGCGTCCAAATCACCCCGGGATCAGGCATCTTTTCAACGCGAAACATTCCGCCCGTCGTTGCTGGGTTTCCGCCGACCATATCCAAAACGAACACTGCCGCCGTTTTCCTCAACTCAGCTTCATGTCGTTTCATCCAGAATTCCGTCCCGCGGTATTCGTCGACCCACAGAAATGTGATCGTTCGCTGTGGCGGGGGGAGCAGGCGCTTGTGAATTGCTGCAGCCATTCCGATGGCAATCTCGAGTAGCGTGGCCGACCCGCTTGCATTGTCGTTTGCACCCGGCTTATAGTGGTCGAGATGAGCGATGAGGATGACACGTTCTTCCGGCTTCGTTGTGCCGGGAATCTCTGCGACGAGCGTCTTGATGGGGCTTTCCGAAAAAGCGGTGTTGGTCTGAACGCGGAGGTGGACGGGAGAGCGTCGAAGATATTCTTTCAGTTCAGCAGCGGTTTGCGGGGAAATGTTAATTCCAAAGGAACGCGCCTGAGGATCGTAGGGAATGGAACCTTCTGCAATGATCGAAGGGAAACGGTTGGGCGCGTTATGCGGCGGAACGTATGAGGAAATCACGCCCAACGCTCCTCGCCGCCGTGCAGTGTGGAAGGCAACTTCTGCCGGAACATCGCAGAGCACAATCTTTCGGGAGACATCGATCTGCTCATAGTCGTTATCCCTTCCGCCGCCTTGAACATACACCAGTTCGGCGGTAACGTCGTTCGGAAACGAATTGCGGCAGAGCATGACTGGAGTTTGAGCAAATGTGTGGAGAATACGCTGCTCGGGTTCAGTCATCGACAGAGTGGCGTCTACCGGAACCCAGACAGGCGCTCCGGGTGGGTCTTCTTGTATGGTGATTGAACCGATTGGTTCTCGTGAATCTTGATTTGCAGAGAAACCCGATTCCTCGAGCCGACGCACGACGTACGCTATGCAAGAATCGAACCCAGGTCCGCCCCCAACCCGCCAGAATTGTGTGAAGTAGCGAGCATGTTCAAATGCCCGCTGTCCGTCAATCAAACGGTCGAAATGATGGAGGAAGTCGCTCGAACTCACCCATGTATTCTTCGGCGGGGAAGGGTTGAGAAAGAGAAGGGAGAGCAGAAGGGTCAACGTTGGGTTCATAAACACCACGAACGTACGAAGGATTTGCTGGAGTTGCAACGCACAGCGTTCGTTAGGATTGGTTGCTTCTCTCTCGCTTTCTCGGTACCTTGCGTTGGAAATAGCCTTCTCCATTGTATAGTCTGTGAGCATGGTATGACATACCGACTGCTTCTTGTCTTTTCTTTCGTTCTCCTTTGTCCGCTCAAGCTTGTCTCTCAAGGGGTCGATATTCGCGGCAGCGTAGCGGATAGTGTGACGGGAGAAAAGCTTCCCTTTGCCAACGTCGTGATTCTCAAGACCAACCGAGGCGCCGCTTCGAACATCAACGGTTTCTACTTGCTGCCCAATGTGCCGCCCGGAACGTATGAGATTGCCGCAAGCTCGATTGGCTATGAGCGCGAGGTGCGAGCCATAACCGTTTTGCCCGGCGATCCACTCACCATCAATTTTCGTTTGCGCCCAAAACCGGTAGAGTTTTCCGAAGTCGTCGTTACCGACCGAGCGAAGCGCGAGCTGACCGAGATTAATACGAGCGTTCACGTGATGGAACAGCGGGATGTCAAAGCGGTCCCTGTGACGGTGCAGGAGGATATTTTCCGGGCTATTCAGGTTCTCCCCGGTGTCGTTTCGACAAGCGATGTGAACTCGCATTTCTATGTTCGTGGCGGGGCAGGCGACCAGAACCTGATCCTCTTGGATGGGATGAAAATCTACAATCCGTTTCACGCCTTTGGTATTTTCAGCATTTTTGATGCTGACGTGATTAAGACAACGGAGGTCTACACCGGTGCATTTCCTCCCGGGTTTGGCGGGCGTCTCTCGTCGGTGGTCAATATGACGACGCGGGACGGTAACGCAAGCAGCTTTTCTGGCAAGGCCAACATCAACTTTGTTTCTTCCAAGCTCCAGCTGGAAGGTCCCGTGTTTGAAGACACGCGATGGTTGGTGAGTGGAAGGAAGTCGTTGTTTAGCGGCACCTTCAACCGATTCCTGAACAAAAACGTTCCGCTGTCGTTCTATGATGCACTCGTGAAGGTTTCTCGCGAAGGGGAAAACAACGCACTCTACGGTTTTCAGGGCTTCTTCAGCGGCGACGACCTTTTTTCCGGTAAGGAAGATGAGGCAGACTATCACTGGCGTAATCATGCCATCGGCTTCACCGCGTCGGGGTTGATTCAGGATCGGCTCTATATCAACGCGGTGGGGTTTGAGAATGCCTTTGTTGCCGAGCGTGATCCGAAAGAATCCAAAACCGTGACACCCGCCCGGACGAAGGTACGAGAAGTCGGCGTTCGCGCCAATGCCACACTCTACACAGACTCGCACGACCTCTTCTTTTTCGGCTTTGAGTTCAGTTTTCCAACGCTGGAGTACGATCTGATCAATACCTACGGCACAGCCCGCCATCTCAGCAGCTCATTCGTCGAAACCTGGGCGTGGGTGCGGTATCAGGCGAAGTTCGAAAAAATCCAGATTGACGGCGGCCTCCATACCGACATCGGCTCGCTCTTCCAGCGACGATCCTCCATTGGACTTCTCCAACCGAGGTTAAACATTAGCTACCTCATCCACCCGGATTGGAAGGCTAAAGCCTCCTATGGCCTCTTCAACCAGAATATGATCACCGTGAACAACGAAGATGACATCATCTCGATCTTTGATGCGTGGATTCAGGTGCCAGACGAACTACGCTCGGAACAATCCGACCATTACGTGTTGGGAATTGAGGGGAACGTGATGCGTGAGCTCTCGGCCAGTGTGCAGGCGTATTACAAGAACTACGGTTCGCTCGTGACGTACAATCGCGACAAAATTGATGCGCGGGATCCGGACTACGTGAACGGAACAGGACGAGCGTATGGGCTCGAGACGTTGATCCGATACGGTGTTTCCATTTTCGATTTCTATGCAGCGTATACGCTCGGATGGACCACGGTGACGACGAACAATTTCACCTACTACCCTCGGTACGATCGCCGGCACACGCTGAACATGCTCGCGGTTGCTCGCCCGTTGGAGGGGTTGGAAGCAGCGCTGCGCTGGGAAGTAGGGAGTGGCTTTCCCTTCACGCAAACCGTGGGATATTATGATCGACTGTTGTTAGGTGGAATTTTTGACGGCTCGTTCGTTGGGGAAACGGGCAAACCGTATGCGTTACT
>DATLYT010000141.1:0-7845 GCA_035574455.1 Bacteroidota bacterium | reverse complement strand
AAAGAACTTGATGCCACCATCGAATCCACCCTCAACGAACTTCTTCCCGAGGCGTTTGCCGTTGTGAAAGATGCCTGCCGCCGACTGGTTGGCAAGTCGTGGGAAGTGGCTGGCAATAAGGTGGTGTGGGACATGGTCCCCTTCGACGTGCAGCTGATGGGCGGTATTGTGCTACATCAGGGAAAGATCGCCGAGATGGCGACGGGTGAAGGGAAAACGCTCGTTGCGACTCTACCGGCATACCTGAATGCGCTCCCCGGCCGCGGTGTTCACATTGTGACCGTCAACGACTATCTTGCCCTGCGCGATAGTCAATGGATGGGCAAGGTCTACGAGTTTCTCGGACTCACGGTGGGCTGTATCCTGCAGCAAATGGACCCGATGCATCGACGGATTCAGTATGCTGCGGACATCACGTACGGTACGAATAACGAGTTCGGCTTTGATTACCTCCGCGACAATATGGTTACCAGCCCCGACGAGATGGTGCAACGGGGCCACAACTATGCGATTGTCGATGAGGTAGATTCTGTACTCATCGATGAAGCGCGAACCCCCCTCATCATCAGCGGTCCGGTGGCGGTGGAGGATCATAAGTTCAACGAGATGAAGCCGCACGTCGAGCGTCTTGTGAACGCGCAGAAGAACCTCGTGGCGAAAATTCTTGCCGAAGCCGAGCAACTTCTCCAGCAGGGCAAAACCGAGGAAGCCGGCGTGCTCCTCCTGCGTGCCCAGCGAGGCCTTCCGAAAAGCCCCAAACTGTTGAAGCTTCTTGCCGATCCGTCCAACAAGTCGCTCGTCCAAGCCACCGAAAAGGAATACCTGCGGGACCAAGCCAACCGGATGCATGAAATCGACGATCCGCTCTATTTCAGCATCGATGAGAAATCGCATGTCATCGATTTAACGGAAAAAGGACGAGAATATCTCGCTCAATCCTATCCTGGCCATGATAAAGAACTCTTTGTTATTCCGGATATCGGAACCGAGTACAGCCACATCGAGAACGATACAACGCTGACTCCGGAACAAAAGCAGCAGAAGAAAGACCAGGTCAACAAGCTCTTTGCCGAGCGGAGTGATCGCATCCACACCATTCTCCAACTTCTCAAAGCCTACTGTCTCTATGAGAAGGATGATGAGTATGTCGTCACGGAAGACGGCAAAGTGATGATTGTGGACGAGTTCACGGGACGCTTGCTGCCGGGTCGACGCTATTCGGAAGGCTTACATCAGGCGATTGAGGCAAAGGAAGGTGTCAAGGTGGAGCGCGATACACAGACGCTTGCCACAGTAACACTGCAGAATTACTTCCGCCTCTACAAGAAGCTCGCGGGCATGACCGGCACGGCGGAAACCGAAGCGGCGGAGTTCTTCGAAATCTACAAACTCGACGTCGTCGTCATTCCCACCAATAAGCCCATGATTCGCGTTGACTATGACGATCAAGTCTACAAGACGAAGCGGGAGAAGTACAACGCCGTCCTCAACGAGATTGAAGAGATGCGGAAGATTAACCGCCCGGTATTGGTTGGAACGACCAGCGTTGAGGTCTCGGAAACCATCAGCCGGATGCTGAAGCGGAAGGGAATACCGCACAACGTCCTGAATGCCAAGCAGCACCAGCGCGAAGCAGAAATCATTGCGCACGCGGGCCTGCCCGGTGCGGTCACGATTGCCACGAACATGGCGGGTCGTGGCACGGATATCAAGCTCGGGCCGGGAGTGGCGCAAGCGGGCGGTCTCCACATCATCGGCACGGAGCGGCATGAAGCGCGCCGCATCGACCGGCAGCTGCGCGGGCGAGCAGGTCGGCAGGGGGACCCGGGATCGTCACGGTTCTTCCTCTCACTTGAGGATGATTTGATGCGTCTCTTCGGCAGCGAACGGATCGCTCGTGTGATGGAGCGGATGGGATTACAGGAGGGTGAGGTCATTCAGCATCCGATGATCACCCGGTCGGTTGAGCGGGCGCAGAAGAAGGTGGAAGAGAACAACTTCGGCATTCGCAAGCGGCTGTTGGAGTACGACAACGTCATGAACCAGCAGCGGGAAGTCATCTACTCGCGCCGTCGTCATGCGTTGTTGGGTGAGCGTCTGCGCGATGATATTCTCGACATGGTTCGTGAAATTGCAGAAGGGATTGCTGAGCGATTCTACCCGGAAGGCGACCTCGAGGGTCTGCGCACCGAGGTACGATCGCGATTTTTGATTGACCTCCAGATGACACCGGAGCAGTTCCAGCAATTGGGACAGGATGGCGTGGCCGATGCCATCGTGAAGGCGGCGGAAGAGTTCTACCGCCGCAAAGAGGAGCAGATCGGTCCAGAGCTGATGGGTCAGTTGGAAAAGATGGCAATGTTGCAGGTGATCGATTCGAAATGGCGCGACCACCTGCGAGAAATGGACGACCTCAAGGAAGGCATTCATCTGCGCGGCTACGGCCAAAAGGACCCGTTGGTGGAGTACAAGACTGAGGCGTTCAAGATGTTTATGGAGCTGATGCAGCAGATTGCCGACGAGGTGGTGAAGATTGTCTTCACGTACTTCCCGGAGCGACCGGAGCAACTACCGGTGCAGAGAGCGCGACGGCCGTTGCGTCGGGAAGAGCTGGTGATGACGCACGAATCGGCGTTAGGAGCGGGTTTCCAGGCGAATCGTGAGCCAATTCCCGCCGCAGCGGGACAACCACAGCAGGCGGGGCCACGTCCGCAAAAGACACAGCCGATTCGCGTGGGAGAAAAAATCGGGCGGAACGACCCCTGCCCGTGCGGGAGCGGGAAGAAATACAAGAACTGCCACGGAGCCTAAGACCACGAGTTGCGCGCGGTGCGCGGTGTAACGCAGAGTCAACAGAACGGAGAGACATGAGTGAAAAAAATTGAAGCCATTATTCGTCCGTTCAAGCTCGATGACGTGCGGGAGGCACTTTCGGAAATCGGAGTTCGTGGGATGACACTCACCGAGGTGAAAGGCTACGGACGACAGAAAGGACATACGGAAACATACCGTGGTGCGGAGTACAAGATCGATTTTCTACCGAAGGTGAAGTTGGAAATTATCGCGAAGGATTCGATGGTCGAAAACATCGTCTCCACGATCATCAAGGCGGCAAAGACGGGTGAAGTGGGAGACGGGAAGATCTTTGTCTCTCCGGTAGAAGATGTCGTCCGAGTTCGGACGGAAGAATCCGGCGAAGATGCGATCTGAGGCTTGTTCTTCAGCGTCCTGGCAGCACGGTCTGCATAAGGACGCTTTGTTGTGTACTGACGTATGAGTGAATCCGAAAAGCGTTTTAAAGCGGGCTATGTTGCGATTGTCGGCGAGCCGAATGTCGGCAAGTCGACACTGATGAACACTCTGCTGCAGCAGAAGGTCTCGATCGTTACACGCAAACCACAGACAACACGGCAGCGGGTCTTGGGCATTCTGAGCCGGGATGACGCTCAAATCATCTTTCTCGATACGCCCGGTCTGATCACACCGAAGTACCTCCTGCAGGAACGGATGATGCAATATGCCAGCATGGCATTGCGCGACGCCGATATCATTCTTGTTCTGACAGAGGTCAGTCGAGGGACTGAGCTGCCGCCTGAAGTCACTCACCATGTCGTGAAAAAGTGGGCTTCCAAACCACTCTATCTTGTCATTAACAAAGTTGATACGATTGACCGGCGTGAGCTGTTGCCTCTGATCGATACTCTGGCGAAACAGGGAGTTTTTCGCGAGATTATTCCGATTTCTGCGTTGAAGAATGAGAATGTCGATGATCTGGTCAAGACCATTATCCGAGATTTGCCCGAGCACGAGCCGTTCTATCCGACCGATATTGTGAGCGAGCATCCGGAGCGGTTTTTTGTAGCAGAGTTCGTTCGTGAAAAAATATTTGAGCACTTTCGAGACGAAATACCGTATTCGACGGCAGTGTTAGTTCGGGAGTTTAAAGAACGCGAGGAAGGCAAAACCTATATCGCGGCCGATATTATCGTTGAGCGTGATTCTCAGAAAGGGATTATCATCGGCAAGAATGGTGAGGCACTCAAAAAAATCGGTCTTAGCGCCCGTCAAGAGATCGAACTCTTCCTCGGTCGTCCGGTCTTCCTTGAATTGTTTGTCAAAGTCGGAGAACGGTGGCGCCAGAAAGAACAGTGGTTGAAACGGTTAGGATACGACGCTGCAAACTGACATACTCTCTCCGTGTATCGAATATGCTTGAAATCAAACCCTTTCGCGGAATCCTTTACAACCAATCGAAAGTGACCTTGGCAGATGTTGTTGCCCCTCCCTACGATGTGATTTCCCCGGAGCAACAGGCGACGCTCTACGATGCAAGCCCCTACAATGTTATCCGGCTGATTTTGGGAAAAGAAGAAGACCGCTACACATCTGCTGCAGAGCATTTCCAGCGCTGGCTGCAGGAGCAGATCTTTGTCCGGGACGAGAAACCTGCACTTTACGTCCTTTACCAGACCTTTGAAGATCTCACGGGACGTCGACTAACCCGCCGGGGCTTTATCGCGTTGTGTCGTCTGGAGGAATTTGACAAACGCGTCGTCCTGCCGCACGAGAAAACGCTCGCCAAGCCGCGTGAAGATCGACTGAAGCTCCTCAACGCCACCAATGCCAACTTTGACCAAGTGTTTTCTCTCTATTCTGACCCTCGTAGTGAGATCGACCAGTATCTCAACGGCGTTGCGAAGACACCGCCGATTATTGACGTATTGTTTGAGGATGTTCAGAACAAGGTCTGGCGGCTTCAGGATGAGCAGACCATTCAGGCCGTTCAAGCTTTGATGCGGGAAAAGCAGGCACTTATTGCCGATGGCCATCACCGTTATGAGACTGCTCTGGCCTATCGGAACAAACGACGGGCAGAGAATCCCCACCATACCGGCAACGAGCTGTATAACTATGTGATGATGTTTTTCACCAATATCGACGATGAGAGCTTGGTGATCTATCCGACGCATCGGCTTGTGCACTCGTTACCCCGGTTTGATCGTTCGGCATTCCTCGCAGCCCTGGGCGAGTACTTCATTCTTCGGGAATTTCGCGAGTATGAGGACGTAGCCGAAGGAATGAAATCTTCTTCGGCGCCTGCGTTTGGCGTGGTTCTTCAGGACGATCCGTTCTTATACTTGGCAACGCTCAAACCCGCCCACACTGGACAGGATCTCATCACCGATAACATACCACGGGAAGTAAAGGAACTCGATGTTTCGCTTCTCCACTCACTCATCCTGAAACAGCTTCTCGGCATCTCTGTTGAGGCACAAGAGCTCAAAACAAATATCGATTACACCAAGGATGCGCGACAGGCTGTGAAGCGCGTGCGGGAGGGAAAAGCACAGATTGCTTTCTTAGTGAATCCTACCCCTATCGCCCAAGTCCGGGCTGTTGCCAAAGCGGGCTACACGATGCCGCAGAAATCGACGTACTTCTACCCGAAACTCGTTTCAGGTTTGATACTCCATTCGCTGACTGACTAAGGATGCTTCTCAAATAGAGATGTGGTAAAAAGATTGCACCTCAGCTTCAGGTTGCCGATTGACCTCCGCTTCTCCGTCCCGTATATTGAGTAGTAAGCTCGGGCGTTCAAACACCAACACGAGAAACCATCATGTTCAAATCCATTGCGCATATCGGCATTGCCGTTAAAGATCTCGGTGAGTCACGAGAGTTGTTTCGAAAACTCTTGAACAATACTCCCGACCACGAAGAGGAAGTTCCAGACCAGAAAGTTTCGACCGTGATGTTTCGTGTGGGAGAAACATCGATTGAGTTGTTAGCGGCGACGCAACCGGATTCACCGATCGCCCGCTTTATCGAGAAGCGGGGAGAGGGGGTTCACCATGTCTCCTTTGTGGTGGATGATATCGATGCCGAACTGAAACGGTTGAAGCAGATGGGCTTTCAGTTGATTGATGAGCGAGCGCGGGAGGGTGCAGATGGGTACCTCGTTGCGTTTCTTCATCCCAAATCGACCAATGGTGTCTTAATCGAAATTAGCCAGAAAAAACATGGCTGAGAGGGAAGACGTACAAGAGAAAGGGATTCGCCTCCGCGCGAGCGAGCTTTCACTTGCGGAAAAGTTGGATTCGCTGCCGACGGAACCGGGCGTGTATCAATTCAAAAATGCTGAAGGGAAGGTCATCTACGTTGGTAAGGCGCAAAATCTCCGATCCCGCGTGCGGCAGTACTTTCAGAAATCGCGTGCCGCCGACCCGAAGCTCGATGTTATGGTGGAGAAGATCGCTGATGTCGAGCTGATTGTCACCAACTCGGAAGTCGAGGCGCTCATTCTCGAAGCCAACCTCATCAAGAAGTTCAAACCCCGTTACAATGTTGTCCTCAAAGACGATAAGAGCTACCCCTACATTGTAATTACCAACGAGCCGTTTCCTCGTGTTTTTGTCACCAGAAGAATCGTCCGCGATGGCTCCCGCTACTTTGGTCCCTACGCGGATGTGAAGACCATGCGGTTTGCGCTGAAGACCGTGCGGGATATCTTCATGATCCGAAGCTGCAACTACGACCTCACGGAGGAGTCGATCAAGAAAGGTAAGTTCAAAATTTGTCTCGATTACCATATTAAGAAGTGTGAGGGACCGTGTGAGGGACTCGTTTCGCAAGAGCATTATCGCACCATGATTGACCACGTGGCGAGTGTTTTGAAAGGAAAAACCGGTGTGGTTGTCGAGGCCTTAGAGCAAGAGATGCAACGGTACGCAGAGGAGATGCGCTTTGAAGATGCCGCACGGGTACGCGATCGGATTCGAGCCTTGAAGGTGTACACGGAAAAGCAGCGCGTCGTCGATGTCAAATTGGTCGATAGGGATATCCTGGCGGTTGCGATGAAGAACGATGATGCGGCTGGAGTTATCTTCCGTGTGCGCGAGGGCAAGCTGGTGGGGAGCCGGCATTTCTACATGGGTAATGTGGAAGGAAAGTCGGAAGAAGACTTGGTGGAGAACCTCATCGAGCGTTATTATCTCGAAGAAGATGACCTCCCGGCGGAAATCCTTGTTCCTCTTGAGCTGCCGTCGGAAGCGCTCCTTCGTTCCTGGTTAGAATCTCGTCGGGGCGATACGGTCAAGCTCGAATCTCCCAAAAGCGGTGATAAGGCGAAACTGATAGCGATGGCGCGGAATAACGCGCAATTCCTTGTGGATGAGCTTGAAATCCAGCGCATGAAGCGGGGGGAATTCATCCCGCATTCCGTGAAGGCGCTCCAGCGTGACCTGAGGCTCAGCGCTCCTCCTCGGATCATCGAGTGTTTTGACATCTCCAACATTCAAGGAAGCGATGCCGTTGCCTCGATGGTGGTGTTTGAGGACGCAAAACCAAAGAAAAGCGAGTACCGTCACTTCAGAATCCGAACCGTCCGCGGTCCTGACGATTTTGCAAGCATGCGTGAAGTCGTCCAACGGCGATATACGCGTCTTCAACAAGAAGGAGCTCCACTCCCAGACCTCATTATGGTTGATGGCGGTAAAGGTCAGCTCTCGAGTGCCGTCGAAGTTCTCTCACAATTGGGGATATCGAATATCCCGATGATTGGTTTGGCGAAGCGGCTGGAAGAGGTCTTTGTTCCCGGCTCAAGTGAACCGCTCACGTTGCCAAGAACCTCCTCCGGACTCCGGCTGCTTCAACAGATTCGAGATGAAGCTCACCGGTTTGCCATTACCTATCACCGTACACTTCGGTCACGTCGTATCCTGCAGACAGAGCTTGACCTTGTGAAGGGAATCGGGAAGAAGAGGGCAAAAGAGCTGTTGGAGGCGTTTGGGTCGGTGCAGGGGGTAAAGTTTGCGACAGAGGAGCAGTTGGCAGAGATCGTTGGGC
>DATLYT010000140.1:0-3806 GCA_035574455.1 Bacteroidota bacterium | reverse complement strand
GTATGAAAGCATTATTCTCAGTTGTCGTTGTTCTGGTGATAGGCTGTGCAGGATCGTCCACAACCTCTACAGCTCCGGGAAGAAATGAGCGTCTCATTACGGCCGTAGAAATTGCAACGACGAACGCCCGGAATGCGCAGGAGGCAATTGAGCGTCTGCGTCCGCGCTGGCTGAGTCGTATGCCTCTGACGGTGTATTTGAATGACGTCTATACGTCACTATCGCTGCGGGACATCCTGGTTGGCGAAATCGAAACCATAGAGCTTCTGTCGGCAGCCGATGCCACGACGAAATACGGCACCAACCATGCACGAGGAGCGATTGTGGTGAAAACAAAGTAGCCAACGAACTCAAGAACAACAAAGCCCGACTACCAGTCGGGCTTTGTTGTTTTCTGCATCAGAATAAGAGAAGATTCTTGGCGACAAAGCCATCAATTCCTTCGCTCTAACTTCACCTTCAGCGTCTTTGTTTCTGTGCCCCGCTTGACCACAACCTCGACCTCATCTCCTGGCTTGTACTCGCCGAGCGCGTAGGAGAAGTCGGAGAGATTCTTAATTTCCATCTTACCGAACTTGATGATAATATCACCCGCCTGGAGTCCCGCTTTAGCGGCCGGACTTCCTTCCCGTACGCCAGAAAGCTTCATCCCTTCAACCTGTTCTCCAAAATCCGGAATCGTACCCATGTAAATGCCCGAGCTGCGTCCTGTCCCGGCGGGTCGTGGCGGCTCGACGGCAACGTACTGAGGCCGCAGATCAGACCGATTCAGGTCAAGCGCAATGGCCTCGACGTACCGCACGATCGTTTCCATCCCGTCGTAGTTGACCTTGTCCCAGTCGTCGGAAGGGCGGTGGTAGTCGGAATGGACGTCTGTGAAAAAATGGAAGACGGGGATTTGCTTCGCATAAAAAGAAGAGTGATCGCTAGGCCCGAATCCATCGCGCACCAAGCGTAATGCGAAAATCGAGTCGCCGGCAGCCCGTGCGTTATATTTTTTCACCAGAGCCTCAAATCCGGGTGATGTGCCGATGCCGTACACAATCAACTTGCGATTGTTGAGTCGCCCGATCATATCCATATTCAGCATCGCGACTACGCGCTCGAGGGGGATCGTGGGGTTTTTCACATAGTGGGCCGACCCAAGTAAGCCAAGCTCTTCAGCCCCAAACGAGATGAACAACACGCTACGCTTCAGTTCGTTGTTCTTCGCAGCAAACGCCTGGGCAAGCTCAAGAAGTCCTGCAGTGCCCGATGCGTTGTCGTCGGCCCCGTTGTGAATGGCCGTTGTATCGGGCCTCAGCGAGCCGGAACCTTCTCCTCCGTAACCGAGATGGTCATGGTGTGCGCCGATAACAATGACTTCGTTTTTGAGTACAGGGTCTTTTCCTTCAAGGAAACCAACGATGTTATAGGTAGTCCGTTTGACCTCCTCCACAGCGATACTCATCTGAACCGTCGTTGCTTCAAGCAACATCGATTTCGGTTTTCCTGAACGATGGATGGTCTCCTGTAACTCCTTGAGTGTTGATGTCCGTAGCAGCTCATTTGCCATGCGTTGACTGATGTTCACAGCGACAATTCCTGCGCCTCCTGCCGAGGGGTCGTACGAGAGTCTCATCAATTCATCGTTCTCTGCATCGAGGGGACCTGTCACTATCAGAATTGCTTTCGCACCAAGTTCCTTTGCCTTGAGTGCTTTGTACCGTAGTGCGGCGAATTGCCCAAAGTCGCCCCGAAGCGAATCGCTCTTCGGGCTGTACCGTAACACGAGCACGATCTTGCCCCTGACATCGATCCCAGCGTAGTCGTCGTAGTTGAGCGATGGTGCCGAAATACCATAGCCCGCGAATACAACGCTTCCGCTTACCTCGCCGCTTGCCGAGAATCCTAACGGGCGGTAGTCGGTATCGAGCTGAAATTGTTTCGTCTGGCCTTTGACGGTCGAAGCAAAAGTGTTTTTTCCAAGTCTCACCTCGCCCACAAACTCGAACTTTTGCAGGTAGGATCCGTTGTCTCCTGCTGGACGTAGTCCGTAAGCCTTAAACTCACTGGCGATGTATTCGGCGGCTTTCTTCGCGCCTTCCGTCCCCGCGCGGCGCCCCTCTAATTCGTCCGATGAGAGGTATTGTACATGTGCTCGGAGTTCATCAACAGTGATATGAGGGGATTTGGTCTGTGCAAAAAGGGAGGAAGCGAGGATAACGGCAACAAGGAAAGCTTGAAAAACAATGACGGGTTTCTTCATTTGATTTCCTTTGGAGAATAAAAATTCGCCGCATCAAACCATTGACCGGTGATACCCGTGCCATGGTAGGACGCGAGATAAACGAATACTTCGGTGACCTCGTCCGGTTTTCGCAGCATCGCTTGATTCTCGTTAGGGTATGCCTGCCGACGCATTTCTGTCGCGAGTGATCCCGGATTAACCGAGTTGACCGTGATGTTGTGCGGCTTTAACTCCTCCGCGAGTACCTGCGTTAGTCCTTCGATGGCAAACTTCGTCACCGCGTACGCACCCCACTTTGCACGGCCAGCCTTGCCCACACTCGAGGTCACATTCATGATTGCTCCGGATTTTTGCTTGATCATCACCGGGACGACCATGTTTGTCATGTAGAATGTACCGTTGAGATTGGTCTGGACGACCCATTCCCATTCTTGTCGCGGATACTCGGCAACTGGAACTCGAGGGCCCAACATCCCCGCGTTATTCACCAGGATGTCGATACCTCCGAACCGATCAACAACCGTACGCACAAATTCCGATACTTGGTCAGGATTGGCGATATCACACTCTTTTGCAAGAACCTGGGTGTCATGGTCTGTGGCGAGGATTTCTTCTTTCACCGCATCGATCTCGGACTGGTTCCGAGAGCAGATGGCCACCGACGCACCTTCACTCGCAAACCGGAGTGCAAGTGCACGTCCCAAGCCCCGTGATGCTCCCGTAATGATTGCCTTTTTATTGAGGAGGCGCATGCGGTTCAACCCAGTCTGCAATGAAGACGTTAAACTCGTACCGATCTCGTGCGTTTCGGTCCGAAACGAACACGAGTTTCTTTCCGTCGCGCGTGAACATCGGGAAGGAGTTAAAGCCCTCTCCGTACGTGACCTGTTGGAGATTTGTGCCGTCGGTGTTCATGATGAACAGGTGGAAAGTTCTACCGCCCGGACTTTTCATGTTGGAGGAAAAGATGATGCGCTTATTATCCGGATGGAAGATCGGGGCGAAGTTTGCGGTGCCCGTGCGCGTAAGCTGTCGGCGATTGGATCCGTCCGCATTGGCGATGAAGATTTCCATCTTCGACGGACGCACGAGCTGTTCGGCGAGGAGGGATTGGTATTCCGCCACTTCGGCAGAATCTTGGGGATGGTAAGCGCGCCAGACGATTTGCTTGCCATCCCACGAGAAGTTCGCCCCACCATCGTAGCCGATCTCGTGCGTGATGCGCTTGAGGTCTGTGCCATCTAACTTCATGGTGTAGAGTTCCAAGTCGCCATCGCGCGATGATGTAAACACAATACGGTCGCCCGTTGGGGAAATCGTTGCTTCTGCATCGTAGCCGCTGCTTGCGCTCAGAACCTTTAAGTCAGACCCATCAACGTTGGCGGAATACAGGTCGTACGCATTCCAGACTCCCCACACATAGCCTTTGGATTTATCCGGGCGCGGATAGCACTCGGGGTGCGTTGCGTGTGTCGAGGCAAAGAGAATGCGCTTGTTGTCCGGGAAGAAATATCCGCACGTTGTGATACCTTTGCCTGTGCTCACGAGCCGTTGTTGGGAACCATCGACCTTCATC
>DATLYT010000139.1:0-16032 GCA_035574455.1 Bacteroidota bacterium | reverse complement strand
ATGGTAATGGAAGCTCTAGCGGTCAGATTCTTTTCCATAATTCGCTCCTGTTTACAGAGATGTCTTTCTAGGCATTGCCGCCCAACGCTTGTCGCTTCAGCGGCGCGAGCGGAGCGAGCGTCCGCTGCAAGCGCTTGTTAGGCGTCATCGGCTGTGCCAACGCGCCATATGCTCGGCATGTGTCTGCAAATACGCGCCCGGTTCGAAGTAGTGGTCGTAAAATTCCAAGTCGAGATGATGGCATTGCAGGTACATCAGCGAAAAGATGCTCGGCACCGTGCCAGGGAACTTGGCAAACCGGTCATAGATGTATTGCGCCTGAAGCGCTACGCACTCCTTGAACTCTTCGCCGTGTACCTGAGCACTCGAACGGACCCGCGAACTCTCCTTCCAGGGGCCCGGTGTATCGGGATGGTATGGCCCTCCCACGCCGAACTTGCGTCGAACAAAGGCCTCCACCGCGGCCCGCATGTCCTGATAGTGAGGTGGGCAGTAGCCTTCAAAGACTCCCGAGAGGCCCGTTGGGTTGGGAATGGACCAGCGCTCATTGGTGTCGTAGCGGAAACCCAGGCCCGGCACCTGTGGATCACCGCTGGCGCCGAGGATGACGTGGCGGTCAATGCCGTCGAACATCCAGCCCCCCAGGCCCATGGCCTGTAGCATGAGCATGCCCGCATAGCAGCACGTGCCCAGCTCAACTGTTGCCTCGGTCAGCATGTACTGCTCAAAGAACGTGAGAGGCATGGGATTGTCCGCGTCCACAAGCTGCCGGAAGCGTTCGAGGCCCGGAATGCGTTCGCGGTTTATATCATCGTAGATACAGTAGCCGTTCTGGGTGATGAAACAGAGTCCGGCGATGGCGTGTTGGGCGATGTCCGCCACCGGAATGATGAGGGTGCTGCCTGGGCGATTGACGCACCAGGTATTGTGCCCCTCCATGTACGGCTCGGCTGCAGGGATATGCAGCCGCCTGTCCTGAAGCTTGCGGATACGCTTGCGGTGGGCTTCGAGAATGGCATCTAGGTTAAGCGCCTCACCTGGTTCCCGCTCCACCAACGCCGGCGCATCTCGCATCGGAAAGAAGTACACGCCGTTGTCATCAGTGAAGAACACTTCACTGGTATGGAATCCCGCCGCCGAAGGGAAGGTTCGTCCACCTGCAGCGCCAGAGTAATTCGCCAGATAGGGTGCATAGCGTGCGTTGCGCGTGATCATAAAATGCCAGCCCGTATTGCCGCCTGCTGCTGTCAGCACCATCATCTGTTCCAGTTCGGTCAGGGGAAATGGTTCGTGGCGAGAGGTAAAGGCCAGGGGGCCATCGGGGATGGAGGCGCCGAGTGAAAACCGGCGCGCCCGCCGTCCGAATAACGCCTGGATGAGAGGGAAGCTCAACGCTTCATCACCACCAGGCGGAAGGTTCTGCATGTTCATCGGTAGAATCTCCTTTTGCGTCGTGGGCTTAAAATGACACCTAACGTTCGCGCTGAGCCGCAGCGCATTCACGTTCTCTTCCAGATGCGCTGTCGGCTCCAGCGCGTTGTTAGCCCTTGACCTTTCTCGTGGTGTTCGACCAAAGGCCCCCGCCAACCGCCGTTTCATCTTCGGCCGCTTCAACTGCCTGACAAATGGCCTCGAAGAGCACGGGTGCTACGCGCCCGGCAGCCTCTGGCGGCAGTTGTGGGTAGTGCATTCGGAGAGCTTCGGGCGCGATCGTCTCAAGTCGGCGACGGTACGCAGTGCCAACTTTTTCACCGAGTGCCCGGCCAAACAGCGATGGTCTGAACCTGATTCTCCCTGATCCGTACACCTCGATCAGCCCGCCATTGCGTCGCTTCAACACCACGCTGCCGTCCTTGCCAGTGCCATAGGCCAGGCTGAGTGAATCCGGGAATCGCCCGACAAGATCGCGAAGCTGCGAGGCCAACCGACGGACCGCGTTCGGTGCGCGCCCGCTTTCGAGGTTCTCGAAAAACCTCTTCTCATCCCACTTCTGCCGCGCCGACGTGCTTTCATCTGGGGCGATTCGCTCGACCTCGACCCTTGCGCTTGGCGTCTCTCCTTGAACGACGACGCGAACAACCTGCCTCGGCTCACTGCGGACAAAGTTCCTGAGATGTGGCACGATGAGGTACCCGCTCGAATGATCTGAAAGCGCGCGGTACAGTGCGACGTCAACCAACGCAAGATCCCACTGCTTGACAAGGTTGTCCGGGAAGATACGTCCGCTCAACTTCACCACCTTGGGATCAGTTTCGTCACTGGCGATGATGACAAGGACGTCGCCCTCGGCCACCGCCTCGCGGACTTCCTCCGCCTCTGCGACCGGCATCCCATTCTCATCGGTCGGGATCCGCGGCATCGACTCGTCGAACTGCTCGGGCAGGTGCGCGAGGTAGTCGAGAGCCTGGGCGAGTACCTGCCTTCGCTTCTCGGGGTTGTACGCCAGTTTGGTCTCGACGACGCCGACACGGCCCTGAGACGATAAGAGCAGAACGTCTATCCGACCGGCATCTGCGACATTGTATTCACGCTGCCAGGCATACCAGTCATCGTCGGTAATGCCCGCCGCCCGGCAAGGCCCAATGACCAATTCCGGATTCTTGAAGATCTGGTCGCGAAGCCAGGACTCCGCTAGACCGAGGTCCTTTGCTAAGCACCGTTCCCAACTGGCTTCCGGCGTGCCGTCGTTCTCGAGTGTGAAGAGTTGATCGCTAACTGGCTTCATGTCCTCTGATACTCCTGTCGAGGGCTAACTCCTATTAGGCCGCCCTGTATAAACCTTTTATGCGACTCGTTCCTTCCGCATAATCCAGAACGGCTGATTGAACTTTTGTCGTTGTATCACGACCGTTTTCAATACCTTCAACCGAAGTAGTTAACCTAAAGTCTCGAAAGATTAGGCCGCCCTGTATAAAAATTTTAGGCCGACCGCTGATTCCACTTCATCTCTCCGCCGAGCGACCTGTCATAGGAGGTCGGCTGGGCTCCGCACGCCCCGACCGCCCCGATTCAACACGTGCGTGTAAATCATGGTTGTGCTGACGTCCTTGTGTCCAAGCAATTCGAATGTCGCAACGTATGCGGCGTCGCCGGTTTGGCGATGCCGGCACGGTGCACGGCTTGCTTCATCGCCTTCTGCACAGCTGTTTCATGCAGATGATGCCGTCGTTGAATCTTCGCTTGCATGTCAAAGTAGCGAGTCGGAGCTGGGAACACCCATTGCCAGCCCCACTCTCGATCAGCATTCGGATACTTTCTGGCCAGCGCATCCGGCAACTGAACGCGCCCCGCGCCTTCGCGCAAGTCCTGCTGGTGGATCTGCCAGACCTGCTTGAGGTGTGCCGCCAGTGGCTCTTTCATGCTCACTGGCAGCATGGTGATTCGATCTTTTTGCCCTTTCCCATCCCGCATCAGAATCTGGTTGGTGGTGAAATTAATATCTTTGACTCTCAGGCGCAAGCACTCCATCAACCGCAAACCAGCGCCATACAGCAACGCCGCCACCAACTTGGGGGTTCCCTCCATGAAACCGAGAATGGCCTTGACCTCCTGCCGAGTCAACACCACTGGGAGACGTTCGGGCTTCTTGGCGCGAACCGCCAGGTTGATCCAGCCGATGGGTTGATTCAGGACGTGCTGATAGAGAAACAGCAGCGAGCTCAACGCCTGGTTTTGAGTTGAGGCGCTCACCTTCTGGTTGACCGCCAAGTCGGTCAAAAACTGATTGATCTCCGGCTCGCCCATCTCGGCTGGGTGACGTTTGCCGTGGAAGAAAATGAATCGTTTGATCCAAACTACATAGGCTTCTTCAGTCCGCCTGCTGTAGTGGCGGGCGTGGAGTGCCTGGCGGACCTGATCGAGCAACCTTGGCTTATTCTGGTTCACCCGCGGATCATTCTCCCGGGCGCCAAGAATCGTCACGTGTGTGGCGGTTGCCTGCATGGCTGGGTTTTCCGAAGGATGCTTCGAAATATATGGCAGCCTCCCGTAAATCTCAAGCAGAACTTTTTCACCGATGGGTTCTCGTTCGAGATACACGATTCGGGCTTCACCCGCCTGACGGCAGGCAGGTCACACTCTCAGCATGCCGCGGAATCCCCGAGCCGCATAGTACGACTCCGCGCCGTTGTGATAGGTGAAAACGTGGTTGTAACGCCGGTCGCAGAACAGCGCACCACCGAGTTTTCTGATATCGGCGGGAGTCTTCACCCAGCTCGACGTTTTGGTGTCGAACTCTCCAAGCTCCTGCAACTGCCGGTATTCTTCTTCTGAGAGAAGTTCGATTCCCATCGCGTCCGCCATTTCGACGGCGCTGCTTTTGGGTTTATGTTCTTTTCTCGATTGCCGCGCCTCACCGTCGTAGCAGAGACTTCGTCGCCCCGCAGGACTTTCCGCCGAGCAATCAACAAAGATGTATTCTCCGGTTTTCTTGTCGTAGCCGACGACGTCCGGTTCGCCGCCGGTGCGTTCCATTTCATGCAGTGACCGGAGTTTGTCAGGATTGGCTACGAGCCGTGCCTGCACTTTCGCCCATCCCAGCCCTTTGTGGCGGTTTCTATGTTTTTCAAAGCGGACTTTCAAGGCTTCGAGAAGTGCATTGTGCCGTTCGAGTGAGAGTTTCTTTTTCATAGGTTTAGATTATTGAGTGAGTAGCAAAGCGCGGTTCGATTTTGATAAGAAGAATTCCTGATCGGCTTCCCCGGCTTTGCGGTCGAACGACAGAGTCTGCACAAGTGTCGAAGCGGGCAGGATGCCCCTTACCTTTTATTTCTCCGCGAGCTCCTTGAGTCTCTGCAGCGCCTTCGGCCACATGTCTTCGAACATCTCTTTGAAATCTTCAGTGATGTCTATGTCGACCAACAGTTCAGTGGCGCCGTTCTTTTCTTTAAAGGTGTAGTTTTCGTGTGCGCCGGCCCAGGCATTCACCGCATCACTGGTTGTGTCTTCTTTGCCGTCTTGCACTATGCCGAGGTGCTCGATCGAGATGTGCTCGTACAAACGATTTTCTTTGATGCGGCTCACCATGCCTCCCATCTTGCCGGTGTTCGGATCCGGCCCGAGAAAAAGTATTTTGCTCCCTTTACTCCAATCGCCGACGTAATGTGAGCCGGGATTGAATGCTTCGGTCCACGCGCGATAGGTCTTGTCTTCAAGCATCGTCTTCCAGACTTTTTCCTTCGGCGCGTTGATAACGATTGAAAAGGTGAGTTTCTGCATACAATCTCCTTTGGTTGTTTATGGTTGCTTGTCTGATGTTCACTTTCCTTTGTACGCCTTCTCCAAAGCCGCAATCTCGAGCTTTTTCATCGGAAGGAATGCTTGCGTCAGGCGGTCAATCTGTTCCGGTGTTCCCTTCGCCATCATCTTGTCCATGATGGTCGGGACGATCTGCCAGGAAAGCCCGTACTTGTCCTTGCACCAGCCGCACTGTTCCGCTTCGGGAACGGCAGAAAGTTTCTTCCAATAGTAATCAATTTCTTTCTGCGTGTCGCAGTAGACGATGAAGGAGATTGCTTCATTGAATTTGAACAGCGGTCCCGCACTGATTGCCATGAACGGCTGACCCGCCAGTTTGAACGACACGACGTCGCAATCGCCGGACGGCGTGTTGTGCAGTGTGGTGATGTTGGTGATTTTAGAGTTCGGGAAAATCGAGACATAGAACTCCGCTGCTTCTCTAGCCTCTTTGTCATACCAGAGGTGAGGTGTGATGGGGTGTTTGAGTTTGGGCATAAGTTTGCTCCGTGGGACTGTTGGTGATTTTTTAACCGCGAATGAGCGCGAATTGATATTTTGGTTTAATAGTATCTGCTTCGACGTAGATAACACAACTGATGGTTTGCTAAACCAGAACTCCATTGAGGACGTTTTTACCATTAGCGTTCATTCGCGTAGATTAGCGATTCGTGCTCATGAGCGTGCTTCATCGAGAACGATCCGTTCCCACTCGAGCTTCCGGTTCTTAAAATTGATGATCACGCCTACTTTCAAGCCGGTGATCCTGAGATAGTTCAGCATCGTTCCGCGATGGTCATCGATGATGGTTTCGGCGGTTTTGGTGTCGACAATGACGCGTTCTTCCACAACAAGGTCGGGGACAAACTCGTCAATGATTTCATTGCGATATTGAACCGGATAGCGTGACTGCTGACGGTACCGTATTCCCTGGTACCGCAACTCGACACAGAGTGCATTTTCATACGTCTTCTCTCGGAGACCCGGACCAATCGTGTTATGCACTGTCATGGCACAGCCGACGATTCGATACACCAAATCTTTTTCAAGCAACTCTGCCATTAGCGTCCATTCGCGTAGATTAGCGGTTCATTCGCATACGCCTTTGCTTGCTTTCCTCAATCATCGCCGAAAGATCCGCCGCGGGCCGAATCTCCCAGCTGCTTCCCATCCGTAACGACGGGTGCTTCGACATGAGCTGAATGGCATGATTCAGGTCTCGCGCTTCAAGAATCATGATTCCGCCGATTTGCTCTTTCGTTTCAGTGAATGGTCCATCGGTCATCGTGACTTTTCCATTCCGATAGCGAAGCGTGGTGGCATTCGTTGGAGGCTGAAGCGCTTCGCCACCTGTGAAATGTCCTTTTTTCTTGAGCTCCTCATCGTAAGCGAATGCTTCGTCCATGAAGGCATTGCGCTCCTGCTCGGTCATCGTTTCCCATTTCGTTTCGTGCATGTAGCCAAGGCAGATGTATTTCATTGTGGTTTCTATATTTGCTAGTAGTTTTTCTTTTTGATAACTTCTTGCAAGAACTTTGCTTTAAGGAAACGACATGCAAACTGCCCGTGCACATTTTGATGGCAAGCAAATCCTGCTTGACGAACCTCTAAACCTCAAGGAGTCTGACAAGCTTCTGGTGATGGTCCTTGACAAAAACACTGATGAACTTTCTTTTTCAGAATTCGAGCAGGCCAATCTAACCGACATTGTGGACGATGATTTTCTGAGCAAGGAGGAAATCAACCATTACCTCTCCTTGCGCTGAATGGAGATTCTCTACGGTCACATTTATCTGGTCAACTTCGACCCGAGCGTAGGAAGCGAGTATCAGAAAGTCCGACCCGCGCTCGTCATTCAGTCTGACGAAATCACTGTCCACTCTCCCCTTGTTACCATAATACCCATTTCGTCTCGCGTCGAAAAGAAAGAAACCGACGACATCCTTATTCCCAAGGACGACAAAAACAGGTTGCTTCACACGTCAGTCCTGAAAGTTCATCAGATTTCGTCCTTCGACAGACGTCGCTTCATTCACCGCATCGGAGAAGTGAACAGGGACATCATGAATCTTGTTGCCATATACTTGCGAAAGCATTTTCGTCTGTAAATTGTTGCGATTTAATTTCACTCCACACGCTTTCCCCCTCTCAAGAATTCTTCCAGCGCTTTTCCACAACCCTTTCCACCGTCGGGTTCTGTGCGGCTTTCTGAACATCGGGCGGAAATTCTTCCACCTCGAACACCTGCCGCACTTCGATAACATCCCCTTCATCTGCCGGAACGCGCTTTGCCCATTCGATGGCTTCTTCCCTCGATTTCACATTGATCATCCAGTAGCCGCCTACGACTTCTTTCGATTCCGTGAACGGTCCGTCGGTGACGGTCGGCTTACCGCCTTTGAACGAAATCCGCGCCCCCATCGAAGGCGGATGCAGTCCGTCGAGTGCAATGAGCGCTCCCGCTTTTGCCAATTCTTCGTTGTACTTCATCATCCGTTCGACAGCATCGGCGGGCGGGGCAAAATCCGCTCCGACTTTCTTTCCCTGCTCGCCCTGATAGACGGCGGGAATCATGAACATCATGAATCGCATGGTTTGTTCTCCCTTTTCGATGAGGTTGCAAGATACATCAAAGAAACGGTTCTACCAAATAGTCGTGTGGAAGGTTGCTAATTCGACATGGTGTAAGAGAATCGGAAGTGTGTCTGGTGTATTGTTCTCAACGTGAATGATTATCATTCACACCGTGATAATCTTCCCTACCGCACGTGTCTCGACAAGTCCTTAATCGGCCTCACCTCGGGCCCCCATCTTCATGTTGAATAAGCAATGTCGGGTCTCGTTCGGGACTAACGCGGTGAGCCTTGGGCTCTGCAGGGCGCGCGATTCCGGTCTACAGAAGCGAAGGTGAGTTTGTGCGGAGAGTACCTTTCCATGCCATTAGATATGCTTCTGCATCTTCCGCAAAGCCGTTGTGGTGAGGATGCCAGCCGAGTTCCTCCGCAGCTTTGCGTGCGTCGAGATGCTGATCGAGTGCCAGGCTCTCCGCAAGGGAGCCGAGTGTGGTTGCGGCTTCTTCAACCGGCACGTACGTGATGGTTCCGGTATATCCTGTCGCCTGAGCTATGGTCTGAACCATTTCTCCGACTGTCTGCTGAGACCCGTCGGCGATGTTGAAAATCGATCCTGTAGCTCTCCGCTCAGCAATCCGCACATAGGCATCTGCAAGATCATCAACATGCACCAGCGACCAGCGGTTTGACCCATCCCCGACAACGCGCAGGTCGTTCTTGTTTATCACCCCATCAAACCACATGGACATCAATCCGCCTTGTTTGCCGTACACGCAGCCCGGGCGCACGATGACGGTGCGGAGCCCAGAAGCCTGAAGCACCTCTTGTTCTACGGCGGGTCGCCATCGGGCTGCAATTGACGGATTCAGCGGAGCCGCTTCGCTTGCAGCGGTAGTCCCTGTATTTCCGTACACCCAACAGCCACTGGTGTAGATAAAAGTCTTTGGGCGCGATTGTTGTTCACTTACCGACATGACCATCTGCAACACGCTTCGGTCTACCGCTGCGCGATCTACTGTATAATCGGCCGCCGCATGAACAATGAGCGATGAACCTCTCACTGCCTCTCCATACGTTTCCGGTTTGTGGAGATCACCAAGGATAGGATGGATTTCGTGACTTTCCAGCATCCAAGTCTTTTTCGGATTTCGGATCAAGCCGGACACGTAGTATCCAGCTCGCCGAAATGCCAGTGCAACACTGTAACCAATATACCCCGTGGCGCCGGTGATGAAAACCTTCATGGATTCTCCTTACAGTTTTTGTGGGAGCAGGCAAGCGATGAGTCAGAACGACTTCTTCGTCTGGCAGCAACAGCAGTCGATCTCGTGGTAATCGAGGAGGGTTCCGTATCGATCAAACTCAAAATGACAGCAGCGTTCGAGCATTTCTCTGAGCATGGCGCGGCCACGCTGCACCCGTGATTTGGCTCCTGAAAAGGAAATGCCCCATCGGACGGAGAGTTCTTTCTGTGAGATGCCCTCGATTTCGGTCAGGATCAATGCCTCCCTGTACGGCTCGGGAAGGGCATTGATCATGGAACGCAGAGCCGGCGTAAGACGTCGAACGGCATCCTCTTCATCTATCTCTTCCGTAGGGTGATGTGACTCGTTGAGTTCTTCTTTTTGCTTCTTCGACCGGTAGTGGTCAATGATGACGTTACGCGCAATCTGATATACCCAGCTCTGGACGCGTGAAGAGTCTTTTAGCGATCCGATGCTGGAATGAATCCGCAGGAACACATCCTGCAGAAGGTCATTGGCAAGATCCTCATCAGAAACGCGTCGGAGAATGAATGCTTTCAACGAATCATGAAGCTGTGAAAAAAGAAGATCGGTTTCATACGCCATAGGAAAGATTCCACACTGTGTCCCTGTACTGTCAGAAGGCGTAGAAAAGGTCGCTATTTGTTGTTTCATTTCCAACTCTTCCCCTCTCACTCTTCAACTGCTACGACAGTGTAATGAAGCACATGCGGCTCGAACTCCAGAAGATACTCCTTGTCGTTCCCATAGTATCTTGCCTTCTCATAATCGTCTCCGGCGAACTGCTTGATGGCTTCTATCGAATCCCAGATTGATATGGTCAGGAAATGTGTAACATCTCCCTCTTGGCGTTGGAGAAGAAACGCTCCGCGATTTCCCGGAGTCCCTCTGTAGTCCGTAAGCCCCGTGCTACGAATGTAATTTGCATACGCATTCGCCTTTGTTGTTGGTACTGTGCCGTGCCACACACGTGCAATCGGATCATTTTGTCTGGCGGCCTGTTCGGTGGTCATGCTGTTACTCCTTGGACTAGAACGATAGTTGCTTGCTGATTTTGAGTGCGATGGTTTGCGTGCTGGCAGTTCCTCTGGCTGCGCTTTCACCCGTCGCCCGCTCGGCGGCGTTGTTCTGATGATACACACAATACAGGAAACTACCGGGCTCAAATTCCCACGAGAATGTGAAGTTCGTTGTGAGATTTGCCGAATGAAATGCAGTGGCAGGCATTTGTTTGGAGTTCAGTTGAAGTACACCGCGCAGCGTCATGCGTTCGCCAATACTGTATTCAAGTAACGCACGGTGGACTATCTGTCTGAATTGTGACTGATATTGTGATCCCGAAAGGTTTACGTATTCCAGAGCGTAGCGAACAGTAAATCTCTCGCTGAATCGATAGAACCCTTCTATTTGTCCGGTGGTCCCGCCAGAGGCGCGGACGGGGCGTGTATCCACCATAAGTTGTCCGCCGAGTCGCTTGGACTGGTCGGTTGTTACATTGACAGCAAAGCTGGCCTTTTTCATCCCTACAAGCACAAATGCACTGTATGCATCTTCGAAAGTCTGCGTTCCATCCGATAGAGCTCTGAACCGGAACATGCTGGTCGTGCCTGGACGATAGAGTACCACGATGTTCCACTCCCCCACTGCTTCACTTATGTGGAGAGTTGTCATGACCGACAGTTTCCATGTGAGGTATCCGTTACCGGGATGTGTATAGAGGTCGAAATACTCAGCACGGACGGACGGCATCACGACTCTCAGAAATCCTCGCTCCTCGATAAACGAGTAGCTCAGCCAGCCGTGATGCTGGACTTCGTTCGAGAGCGTGCTATGACCGACAATGTTGGGATTGTAGAATTGCGTCTTCAGATGATTCCAATAACCGATATTCAGCGTTCGTGTAACCCAGCGGAGAGAATTTACCGACTCCCATTCGTTGCGGTCTGTTCGGCGGCCGTTGATGGTGCCAAACCAGGTATAAGCGGTCAAACGTTTGTCAAACATCCAGGTGCGAATGTTTGTGGTAATGTTGTAATCACGGTTGCCGTCGCCTTGTTTCATTCCTCCGATGAGGTCGACGTAGTAGGATTCGTTGTTGGTTGTGCGGAAGTTACCGAGGAGCCAGAGCGCGTTGCTGCCGTCCAATACACCGGTAAGGTCGTACTTCACTCGCTCCAGTACTGTTCTCAGTTTCATCCCCGCTTTGATGTCGGTGATGTTCCGCGTATTCACGGCAAGTCCCGGATAGAGATCGCTCGATGCGGTAAAAAATGGACGTTTTTCAGGATAGGACACCGGCACGTCATCAACGTTGATAATATCCCTGTCGGATTCGAGCTGGGCATAATCTGGCCGGATGGTTGCCAGCAATGTTGTGGAGGGGGATGGACTGTAGCGAATGTCGGCACCGAGCTTCCCTTGACCTTGCGAAGAGTTTGCGAGAAAGTCTGTTTGCGCCGATGCGTATGAATACGGTACTAATGCTATTGCCTCGTTCTTCCGCAGTCCCTCGAGTCCGTACATGATGGGAAAATCCGTTATTCTGAACGGGTTGTTGATGTCGTGCAAGGAGATGACGGCAATTTCCTGATTTTGCGCGTACCGTCGTGCCGCAAAAAAATACCAGTCTTGCATGTCCTTGTTCTGGAAGCTGAGTGATGAAAGAGGAATCCGGAGCTCCACATACCAGGCTGAATCAGTTACCGTCGTTGCCGAAGTGAACGGAGCATCCCAGGCGGTGTCCCAATCGCCCAGTGAATTCATCGTTCCGTCGCTCACACCATTGGCAGCACTGATGATAAAGAAGTATCCCGACGTTCCGGATCTCGACGGGTCGATGATGAAACGGATATGGTCGCCCTGTGAAATAGTCTTGCTGTCACGGTTACCCTGAACGCTGTGCAGGGTGGCCCGGCTCTGCATCATTCTCGCCGCAATGTACACGGCATCATCATCGTAGAGGAAATACACCTGCGTGGGGACTGTCGCCTCACTGGAGACCGCCGGCGTGATCTGCTTGAAGTGAGACGGCAGCGCGCCGGCATTCCATACATCCTCCAGTGTTCCATCAATCGTCGGTGGGGTTGCAGTACGCACCCCCCGCCATGACGGGCTTTCCGCAGCAACTGCGAGGCGACACATCAACACAGCCAACAGTATAACTGCAAGCGATTTCATAATGATCTTCCTTCCGATAAACTTACAGAGCAATGTTTCAACGCGGCTTTTCTCCGTAGGCAACAAAGATGCTCACCTCTTCAGGCTTACTGTTATGGCATGAGGGTTGGCATGAAGGAGATGCGCAGCAGCTCTCATTAAGGCATTCCACGTGGACACTGACAAGTCCAGCCTGCGTCAACCAAGTATTAATGTCATTCCGGTCGAATCCCATCCAGCGGTCGTGGTGTTCAGTCCGAAGAAATTCGAGCTCGTGCTTATCAAGGTCGGTGATCACCACTCTACCACCGGGTTTAAGAATGCGTACCATCTCCCTGATGGCAGCTCCAGGATCTTCCACATGATGTAGGTACATATTGGCCAGTACAGCATGGACGGATTCCGCCTTAATCGGCAGATTATCCGCACCGCTTTCATGGGTTTCAACCCGTCCCGTTGGACCGAATTTTCGCTGGAGCACTTCCAACATGCGCGGTGATTGGTCGACCCCAATGACCGAGATGCCACGTGAGAGGAGTTCTTCCGTGATGAAACCTGTGCCTGCACCCAGGTCTGCCGCTATCTCGCCGGCTACAAGCTGTGCTTTCTCGACTGCCTTGCGTCGGACATTTTCCGGGAAGAGCCCGGCACGCATCTCATCCCATTGGGATGCAACTTGTTCAAAGTATTGCTTGCTTGACATGGTTTGTCTCCCTGTTGGTTGTTCCTACTCGAAAAGGCGGACAAATGGTACTCTTGGCATCGGTTCCGGTGCACAGACTGATTCCCGGCAACAACGATAACTCGTCTCCAAAGTATCGACGGTTGGGGTCGCATTGTGGGGACTTGCATCAGCCGTGTGCGCCTGTTCCGACCTGCTGACTTGATTGCTGCAAATGCATATACAGTCCATGGCTTACTCCTGTACAATTGATTTTGTTAGCATCTGCCTTATAGACGGTGCCTCGCCAGAAAGGACGCAAGAGAAAAGATTCTGCCATGAGAGAATTTGGAGGGAGCGTATTGCTAAGTCACGGAAGGAAAGAAAAGCGGATCGCCCTGGTTAGTGCTCATAGCATGGATGGTAACCTTTCACGGCACGATTGGCTATCCATGTCGCACATGCCTCGATAAATCCTTGATCGGCCGCACCTCGATGCTTCCGATTCTCGCCTGCGGCATTCCTTCGGCAATGCGAACGGCTTCATTCAGGTCCTGCGCATCAACGAGAAAGAATCCCGCCAATTGTTCCTTCGTTTCGGCAAAGGGTCCGTCGGTGACCGTCGTCTTGCCGCTTCTGACGCGCACGGTGGTTGCCGTTTGAACCGGCTCGAGCGCCTCAACGGCAAGCAGTTTTCCGGATTTAGCCACGTCCTTCTCGTACTCAAGACACTGCCGCACGACGGCATTGTATTGCTCTGCGGGCATGGCTTGGAGGAGATTTTCGTCGAGGTAGATCAGGCAAAGATATTTCATTGGAACCCTCTGAATAGTTGGTCAGAAACACCCTATCAATCCCGAAGGGATTGAACATGAATCGCCGGTCCGCCGAAAGACGGACGGGCGGAGAACAAAAGAAAGAATTCCAACCCTGAAAGGGTTAAATGGCAAGCACCAGCAAATCACAACAGATAACGTTCATCGTATTCAACCCCATGCTCTTTGAGGAGTTCAATTACCTCCTCTCTGTACGTTTTCACCCGATGGTGTTCTTGCTGGTTCTTCACATATTCGATCAGTCTGTCTTTCGCTTCGATGGAATACGTGAAAGCACCGTAACCATCTTGCCAGCCGCCAAAGTTGGGAAAGAGTTTGTCGTTCTTGATAAACTCAGAGGAGGCAAGTTTGATGTCCTTGACGAGATCCGCAAGCGCAACCGAAGGATGAAGATGCGTAACAATATGGAGATGGTCGTCAACGCCGTTGATCCTGTACAGATGACATTTCTTGTTCTTCAGAATGCCGGCAATGTAACGAAAAAGCTCATCGCGCTTGTCTGCGGCGAGCGTCTTCTGACGATGCTTGGTCCCGAAAACGATTTGATAGATTATTTGTGTATGGGTGCTCACGGTTCCTGTTAAACCCTTTCAGGGTTTGATGAGTATGTGTTTCTCTGCCATGCGCTTCGTGCATGGTTATGCGCATTAAAGCCCTTCGGGGTTTGACGGCTGAAATGTTTCTCTTCCCGTGCCCGTCGGGGTTAGCTTAGTTCGCTCATCCGCTTTAGCAAGAATCTCCTTTCCGGTTCCTGCTTTGTGAGCGCAAGAGCGGTCTCAAACGATGCTCGCGCTTCTGCCATTCGGCCTAACCGCCGCAACAACTCCGCTCGCGCTGAGTGAGCAAGATGGTAGTCCTTGAGCTCGCCACGCTCGAGGATGGCGTCGATGAGGTCGAGTCCCGCCTGCGGACCATCGCGCATCGCCACGGCAACGGCGCGGTTGAGTTCAATGACCGGCGATGGTTGCAGGCGCAACAGCAGATCGTACAACGCAACAATTTCAATCCAATCCGTTTCCGCGGAACTCGGCGCTTCAGCGTGAACGGCGGCGATGGCAGCCTGCAGCGTGTAGGGACCTGGAGGGACCAAACGGCTTCTCGCCGTCCGCAAAGCCAGCTCGACGAGAGCGATGCCTTCGTTGATGTGCTCTCGGTTCCACAATGAGCGATCCTGATCTTCGAGCAGAATCAAATCTCCTTCGGAAGACGTGCGCGCCGCGCGTCGTGATTCCTGTAAAAGCATGAGTGCAAGAAGTCCCATCACCTCAGGCTCCGGAAGAAGCTCAAGAAGAAGTCGCCCCAACCGAATGGCTTCGCCTGACAGGTCGGGGCGTGTGACGAAATCACCGGACGATGCGGAATAACCTTCATTGAAGACGAGGTAGATGACGTGCAGGACGGCATCGAGTCGTTCCGGAAGGTCATGCTGCGACGGCACTTCGTAGGGAATGCGCGCATCGCGGATTTTCGCTTTAGCGCGAACGATGCGCTGAGCAAGTGTCGGAGGAGTGGTGAGAAACGCGCGCGCGATCTCTTCGGTGGTGAGGCCGCAGACTTCTCGCAACGTGAGCGCAATGCGCGCATCGGGAGCGAGGGCGGGATGACAGCAGGTGAAGATCAGCCGGAGCGTGTCATCTTCCACAACATCGTCCATCCTCTCGGCGGGATCTGTTGCATCGGTTGCAATGTGGTCGGAAACGAATTCCAATCCCGTTTCGAATCGAGCCTGTCTGCGCATCGAGTCGATAGCTTTGAAGCGTCCGGCCGAAACGAGCCATGCCCGCGGGTTGGCAGGAACTCCTTCGGTGGGCCACCGCTCCGCTGCTGCCGCGAATGCCTCGTGCAGAGCGTCCTCGGCACGATCGAAATCACCAAGCAGGCGGATCAATGTGGCGAGGATGCGTCTGGATTCTGTTTGATAGAGCCTGTCCAGAACATCACGGGTATGTTCGGGGGAGTTCGACGTCATTTGCAAACGGAAGATACGCGAAATCCCTCTCTGTCCCAAGCAAGTTGCCGGGTACTGGACGTGCCGCTGCACCTTTCCGAGAAAGCATGCTGATTGTGCGGATGGCGTCCCGCTGAACACCCTGAGCGCGGAGCGACATGTACCTGCTGCATTATGCTCATCTTGACTTTGCTTGTGGAGTGAAGTAGATTGGCACTTCGTTACGGTTACGACATGGACCAAAGGGGCTAGCTGTTTATAATTTCATTGACCTGTTGTATCCAAGGCGAGATGGAATCTTCTGTGGGTCAGAGCCAGAAGATGTTAGCTAAAAGATTGAGAGGATTGGCTGGGCATG
>DATLYT010000138.1:0-9212 GCA_035574455.1 Bacteroidota bacterium | reverse complement strand
AACCTGTATACGGAAACATCGAACGTCACCTACGCGGGGTTGACGAAGATTGAGTTCGAGGAGAATCCGTTTCAGAATCAGTTTAAGGATGACTGGTTCTACGTGACGCGTTACGGCACACATCTCATCTACGACCGTTACATTGGCGAGGGTGGTGCTGCCTTTGCGGTCAACCTGTACGGCTACAGATTCAAACGGCACTGGTGGAGACAGGGCAACAACGGCGGAACAAACTCCACCAACCCCGGCAACGCTCCCGGTGTGCGCACGATTCTCAACCCCACGCGCAACGACGGCCGTAACCGGCTCTACACGGTGTGGGGCGTTGAGCCGAAGTTCCGGGCGAACCACCGGCTCTTCGGCGTTCTGCATGAAGCCGACTTTGGCGTCCGCGCACACTATGAAGTTCAGGACCGGAAGCAGATTCAAGGCAATTCACCTGCGGCGCGCGAGGGTGTTCTTGTGGAGGACAACCTACGTCGGACAAAGGCATACTCCGCGTTCGTTCAGGACCGGATGTTCTTTGGTAGCCACTGGACTGTCTCCGGCGGTGTTCGGTTGGAAAATATCTTTTACTCCCGAACCAACCGTCTGAACAACGCATCCGGCTCCGTGTCGTTAACAGAAGTGATTCCGGGTATCGGTGTAACATTTAATCCCACAACCGAGGTCACGTTGTACACGGGAATTCACCGCGGTTTCGCGCCGCCGCGCGTGGAAGATGTTATCTCGAACACCGACGGTTCCAGTGTGGACCTTGATGCAGAAAAGAGTTGGAATATCGAGATCGGTGTTCGCGCGAAAGCGTTCGAGGGCCTCGAGTTACACGCGACAGCATTTCAGATGGATTTCGAAAATCAGATTATCCCGGCCTCTCTTGCGGGCGGAAGTGCGACAACGCTAACGAATGCCGGAGAGACCTTCCACCGCGGTGTTGAACTGCGAGCCGTTGCGACTCTTCCATCCATCAGCCTTGTTGCTCCCACGCTTGACGTTTCCTATACCTACCTGCCTGTTGCGTCATTCCGTGGCGAGCGTTACAGCGCCCTCGATCCCAAGCGCCGCATCACCGGCAATCGTCTGACGTACGCACCTGAACATCTCCTTACCGCTTCGTTGGGTGTTGAGAGCCGAGATCTGTTTTCCTTCAGCATCGAAGCCGTTTATGTGAGCAACCAATTCAGCGATGATCTTAACACGATGGAGATCACTCCTAATGGGCGCCAGGGCATGGTTCCTGCATACACAGTTTGGAATTTCTCGGGAAACTATGCTATCCAGCCTCTGAATCTTACCATGGTTGTAACAGTGAAGAACCTTCTCAATAAGGTATATGTAGTCGATTTGTCCCGCGGGATGTTGCCGGGCAGCCCACGGCTCGTGCAGTATGGACTCGAGTGGCGGTTTTAGGAGAAGATGTGCGGGTTAGCGGGCTGGAATAAATCTGAAAAACCTTACCGCTCCGCCTTTCATTAAATTCCGCAATCGCAAAAAAGGCGCTTGCACCCATTGCAAATGCTCAATATTTTAACGCACGTTAAGAATAAAGGCCACGCATGTATCAGGAACCGCTATCCGTACTGATTGTTGACGATGAGGAAACCTTCGCTCGCATTCTCGCTGAGCAATTGAAGGATGAGTATGGTTTCCACACGACGTACGTAACGTGTGGCCGGGATGCCATTGAAGCGCTCCAACAGGCGCGACGCGGCTTCGATGCCATTCTTCTCGACTATCTGATGCCCGACATCACCGGACTCAACGTGCTCCAGTGGATGCACGAGCAGAAAAACGAAACGCCGGTAATTATCTTGACCGCTGCGGGTTCTGAAGCGGTTGCGGTGGAGGCAATGAAGTTCGGTGCGTACGACTACCTACGCAAAGAGCATGTTGACCTGCAGAGAATTGCGCTGGCGGTTCAGGCGGTACACGAGCGTCACCAGTTTCGCATTGCCAAGATGATGGAAGAAGAGCGGTGGAGAGAAATCGGATTAAATTCAGAGGCTACGGATAAGGTTCGAGATGTGCTGAACGCGATCACGCCAAAGCTCAACGAAACATTTGCCGAGATTGCTACCATCATCGATGAGAAGGCCGAGCGGGTGTTCACAACGCTTCCTCAAGAGTCGCAAAAGGAGTTGCGGGCAATCCTGCGTGAAATTCAGAAACAGGTGGGGTGGCTGGAAACTGGCGTGCGGGGACTCTTGGGGTTGTACCGCATTCTCTATGCACGACACACCGAGGCTGGAGAGATCGAGCGAATTAAATCCGAGCTTGAACGGCAAATAACGACTTCGAGCCGTTAGCAGATCTGCAAGAAATGCCAAAGGCGCCAGCTGGCGCCTTTGGTGCTTACCTCATCGATTATCCGCTATTTCTTCTTCTGCGATTTCCCTTTCGATCCGTTGTCTTGCGCTACCGCCGACAGTGATTCCGCTTTCCCGTTTTCTCCCTGCTCTTCCGCAACAACTGCTGCCACGTCGGCAACATTGTCGCCTTCTTCTAAGCGAATCAACCGCACGCCTTGAGTGTTTCTGCCTGCAACGCGGATGTCTTTCGCGTTCTGGCGAATCACCATGCCGTTCGACGTTACGACGACAATATCATCGGTATCGGTTACCTCGCGAATAGCAACCATTTTGCCTGTTTTGTCTGACGTCTTCACGGTGATGATCCCTTTACCGCCTCGGTGACTCACACGGTACTCTTCCGCCTCACTCCGTTTCCCATACCCCTTCTCGGTGGCAACAAGAATGGTTGTGTCGCTTCGCTTCAGTGTTACCATCCCCACAACTTTATCTCCCTTCCCTAATCGGATTCCACGAACTCCGGCCGCAGTCCGTCCCATCGGCCGTACCTCCTGCTCGTGGAAGCGAATCGCTAACCCTTTTTGGGTACCGATCACAACATCTTGTTTTCCGTCGGTGAGTTTCACATCCTTGAGGCTGTCGTTCTTCCTGAGGTTCGCCGCCGTTACTCCGTTTCGCCGCGGGTTACTAAATTCCGAAAGCAGCACTTTCTTCACCAGCCCCTGTTCTGTTACCATAAGGACGTAATGTTTATCGTCGAACTCTTTCACAGCGATAAATGCGGTGATGCTCTCATCGGGGGATTTTGAAATCAACGTGTTGATGGACTTTCCCTGCGCCATGCGGCCAGCTTCGGGAATCTCGAATACCTTCAGCCAGTAGCAGCGTCCCTGGCTGGTGAAGATCAAGATGTAATCATGCGTGCTGGCGATGAAGATGTGTTCGAGGAAGTCATCTTCCTTCGTCGCTGCCGCCGTCACACCTTTGCCCCCGCGGGATTGCCGTCGGTAGCCCGAGACCGGGAAGCGTTTGATAAAACCTCTGTGGCTGATGGTGATGACGACATCTTCCTCGGCGATCATGTCCTCGATGCTGAATTCCTCCGCCTTGTAGACAATCTCCGTGCGACGCTCATCGCCATATTTCTTCTTGATCTCCTGTAATTCGTCTTCGATGATCTTGAGCTGAAGCTGCTTGCTCTTGAGGATGGCTTTCAGTCTCTCGATCAGCTTAATGGTCTCTCGGTATTCCTCTTCCACTTTCTTGCGCTCTAAGCCTGTGAGCTTCTGGAGGCGCATGTCAAGAATCGCTTTGGCCTGAATCTCTGAGAGCTTGAACTTCTTCATCAGGCCCGTTTTCGCTGACTCGACGTCTTTCGATTGCTTGATGAGCTTAATGACTGCGTCGATGTTATCCAGCGCGATGATGTAGCCTTCGAGGATGTGGGCGCGTTTCTCGGCTTCATCCAGTTCGAACTTCGAGCGCCGCACAATGACGTTGTTCCGATGTTCAACGAACTTCTGAATCATCTCGCGCAGTGTCAGCACCTGCGGCCTGCCGTCTACCAGGGCAAGCATGATCACGCCGAAGGTCGTCTGCATCTGAGTCTGCTTGTAGAGGTTGTTGAGCACAACCTCGGCATTGGCATCGCGCTTGAGGTCAACAACGACACGCAGCCCATCGCGGTCGGATTCGTCGCGGATGTCCGAGATATCCTCAATCTTCTTCTCGTTCACCAGCTCGGCGATCTTCTCGATGAGTCCCGCCTTGTTAACCATGTACGGTAACTCGGAGATGACGATACGCTGGCGGTCTCCTTTGCCCGTCTCGATGTTTGCCTTTGCCCGTACGACAATACGTCCGCGCCCCTTCGTGTACGCTTCTTTCACACCCTCGTAACCATAGATGATGCCACCGGTGGGAAAATCCGGTGCGATGATATGCTTCATCAACTTCTCGTTGCTGATCGAGGAGTCTTTGATGTACGCGATACAACCGTCGATGACTTCATTTAGATTGTGCGGAGGGATGTTTGTAGCCATGCCGACGGCGATGCCGCTTGTGCCGTTGCAGAGCAGGTTGGGAAAGAGTGCCGGCAGGACGGTCGGCTCTTTTAGCGTATCATCGAAGTTGGAAGTAAAGTCAACGGTGTTCTTTTCAATGTCGCGCAGCATCTCCTCAGCAATGCGGGAGAGGCGCGCTTCGGTGTACCGCATGGCCGCGGGTGAGTCGCCATCCACCGAGCCGAAGTTGCCCTGCCCGTCCACAAGAGGGTAACGCATGGAGAAATCTTGTGCCATGCGGACCATGGTGTCGTACACGGCCGCGTCGCCGTGCGGGTGGTACTTACCGAGGACTTCACCGACGATGCGGGCGCTTTTCTTGTACGGGCGATTGGAAGCAAGCCCAAGCTCCTGCATGCCGAAAAGCACGCGGCGGTGCACGGGCTTCAGTCCATCACGCACGTCGGGTAGCGCGCGGGCAACAATGACCGACATCGAGTAGTCGATGTACGACCCGCGCATTTCGTCTTCAATATCGACCGGGATGATTTTTTCGTTAAGTTGGGGCATCTGTTCTTTAATCGTAGGCTGAGTGGGTATGTTTTCTTCTGGTCTTTATCGTTGTATTTCTTCCTGCTGTATCGCCTCGAACTGCTTAACCAAATCTTTGTCTACACAGGTGACGCTTTCTTGGGTTTTTTTTATCATACATCCAAATTCCTGACATACTTCGCGTTTTTCTCGATGAACTCTCTTCGTGGTTCCACTTCATCCCCCATGAGAATTGAGAAGGTGCGGTCGGCATCGGCAGCGTTTTCGATGGTGACCTGCAGAATAGTGCGCGTGGCGGGGTTCATCGTCGTCGCCCAGAGTTGCTCAGGATTCATCTCGCCAAGGCCTTTGAAGCGAGAGATGACAATGCCGTCGCTACTGATTACAGCGCCTTCCTCGCTCACCGCTGCAATTTCTTCAGGCTTCTCTTCTTTCTCGTCCCTCTTTGTTTTTTTCTCTGCCTTCAGACGCTTGATAATTTCGTCGCGCTCTTCATCGTCGTACGCGTAGAATTCCTGTTTCCCCTTTTTCAGTTTGTAGAGTGGGGGCTGCGCAATATAGACGTGGCCTAACTCGATCAGCTCTTTCATGTAACGGAAGAACAGTGTCAGCAGCAGCGTGCGGATATGGGAGCCGTCAACATCGGCATCGCACATGAGAATAATCTTATGGTACCGCAACTTCGAGGCATCGAAATCCTCGCCTACGCCAGCACCAATGGCGGTGAAGATGGCGCGGATCTCCTCATTCTCTAAAATTTTATGCAGACGGGCTTTTTCTACGTTCAGAATTTTACCCTTGATCGGCAGGATGGCCTGGAATTGCCTATCTCTCCCCTGCTTCGCGCTGCCACCCGCAGAATCCCCCTCGACGATGAAGAGCTCGCAATGCTCAGGGTCATCAATCGAGCAATCGGCGAGTTTGCCGGGGAGGCCTCCGGAATCGAGAGCATTCTTACGGCGGGTGAGGTCCCGCGCTTTCCGCGCTGCCTCACGCGCTTCCGCAGCCTTCAAGCATTTGTCGATAATGCGACGGCCGTCCGTCGGGTTTTCCTCCAGCCACGATGCAAGCGCGGGGCCAAAGACGGATTCGACAATGCTTTTTACCTCGCTGTTGCCTAACTTCGTTTTCGTTTGACCCTCGAACTGTGGCTCCGGCACTTTCACACTCACGACAGCAGTAAGCCCCTCGCGAAAATCGTCACCCACAAGCTGAATTTTGCCTTCTTTGATTAGTCCATTCTTGTAAGCAAAGTTGTTGAGTGTGCGGGTCAGCGCCGTTCGGAAACCAACAAGGTGTGTTCCGCCTTCGTGCGTATTGATGTTGTTGACGTAGGTGAAGACGTTTTCACTGTACTGGTCGTTGTACTGGAATGCAATTTCCACTTCCACCATCCGGCCATTCTCATCTTTTTCGCTCCCCTTGGTGTAGAACGGTTTCTTTATGATGGCGGGCCGCGTCGCGTCGATGTACTTAATGAATTCAATCAGGCCGCCTTCAAAATGGAAAACCTCTTCGTCGCCATTTTTTGTGCGGCGGTCTTCGATCCGGAGAACGACATTCGGGTTGAGGAACGCGAGTTCCCGAAGACGCTCGGCAAGGGTTTCGAACTTGAAAGTTCGGTTCTTGAAAATCGTTCCGTCTGGCAGGAAGGTGACTTTCGTGCCGGTTTTCCCTTTTTCCGCTTTGCCTATTACTTTCACCGGGGTGACTGGGTCACCCTTTTTGTACTTCTGATAAAAGATTTTGCCGTCGCGATAAACTTCAACTTCCAACCATTCGCTCAGCGCGTTCACAACCGAGACGCCAACGCCGTGTAATCCTCCGGAGACCTTGTAAGTATTTTTGTCGAACTTGCCGCCGGCGTGAAGAACGGTCATCACGACTTCAAGCGCGGAGCGTTTCTCCTCGGGATGAATTTCTGTCGGAATGCCGCGCCCATCATCTTCAACCGTTACAGAACCATCCGGGTTGATCGACACGGAGATGTTCTTGCAATAGCCTGCGAGGGCTTCGTCGATGGAGTTGTCAACAACCTCATAGACGAGGTGGTGCAGACCGCGGGTCGCAACATCGCCAATGTACATCGCGGGTCGGCGACGAACCGCTTCAAGGCCTTTCAGGACGGTAATATCGTCGGCTGTGTAATCTCCCTTGTAGGCCGGCTTTTGGGGCGTAGACTTTGCCGCGCCGTTGTTGGACTTGCCCCTTTTCGTTAGGCCCTCTACTGATGAACTGCTTTTTGGTTTGACCCCTGTTTTTGTCGCCATATCCTTTTTGAGTTATTGAAACCGTATATCCTTGACCACGTTTGTTTTCACCGCACGGTTCAGTTTTTCGATAATCTCTTGTTTCTGCATGTTGAGCTCATTACGCCAAACAGCGGTTTTCACGCGTACAACAAGCACGCCCTTTTCGATACGTATTGCCTCTGTTTGCTCAGCGATGCGTGTACCCACAACGGTCGCCCACAGGTTCACCGCTTCATACTGTTGCAGCTTGCTCTGAATACCGAGCGTATGCGTAAGCTCGCTAATCGCCTGGCCGATACTCTTAGCCGACATAGTTGTGGGCTTCCTCGTGGGTGACTGTTCCTTTCCTCACGTAGAACTTCTTGCTCCCCTTGTTCCACTCGTGAGCCGAGAAGAATTGCTCGCTCGTGCTCGTAATAAACGTTTGCCCAAGCTGCTGGGTGAGGTTCAACACCCGCCTTGTCCGGTGTTCATCAAACTCGCTCAGTATGTCGTCAAGGAGGAGAATCGGCGTATCGTGGCAACGATCTCTCAGATAAAAAAACTCGGCAACCTTGAGTGCAACGATAAACGTTTTGTGTTGGCCTTGAGATGCAAATGTCCGCAGACTAAGACCGTTAATCGAAAACTCAATCTCATCGCGGTGCGGTCCTACAACAGTTGTGGCCAGTTGCCGCTCTTCAGCATGCCGCGCCTCTAACTGGGAAAGAAAACTCTTCTGGATGTCTTCCGCTGCTGCTCCTGTCTCAACGGCGAACGACCCCTCATACCGCATCGCCGGTATCTCTTGCTCGCCTGTGAGTTTTTGAAATGCGTCTTCTACGTACTCCCGAAATTCTTGTAGGAACACAAGCCGCCGGGCAATAATCTGCGCACCATGTTCGGCGAAGCTGATATTCCATGGCTCGAGTGCGTCCGAGGGATCTTGCCGTGTGACTCTCGCGTCGAATAAAATCCTATTCCTCTGCTTCAGACAGCGACGATACTCGATGAGATGCTCAAGGTAGATTTTGCTTGCCTGCGCGATGACCAGGTCAAGAAACTTTCTCCGCTCCGCTGGAGCGCCGTGCGTGATCGCGTAGCTTTCGGGTGAGAGCACCACGACCGGAAATTGTCCCATCACCTCGCTGAAGGTTTCCGGTTCCACCTTGTTAAGCCAGACGCGTTTGCGGTTCTCGGTGCCGCTGTACGCTACACGCACCGAATGTTCAATTCCCTTGTCCGAGAGAAATGAGCCTTCAACGAGGAATTGTTCTTTCCCAAGCTGGAGCGCGACGCGGTCGCTTCCGGTAAAAAAACTCTTCGTCAAACACAGGTACGAAATCGCTTCCAGCACATTTGTCTTGCCCTCGCCGTTCTCGCCCAACAACACGTTCAATCGGTCTGCGGGCAATAGCTGCGTTTCACTGTGATTTCGAAAATTCACCAGCCGTACGGATGTCAATCGCATATCCACTCGTCGCGCTTACAAAGCGATAGCCCCGATTCCACAGAGCTGAGACGGGGCTATCAAAAGCGTTTAGGGTTACATTCCTGCTCGATTATGCATTCAGTCTCATTGGCATAACGAGCATCAAGAGATCTTCGTGGTCGCGTTGCTTCGCTGGTGCGATAATCGCCGCACGAACAGGGCTGCTGAGCTTGAAAACGATTTCGTCGGCATCGATGTGAGAAAGCATGTCGATGATGTACGTTGAGTTGAAGCCAATCTCTAACTCGTCGCCGCTATACTCACAAGGGATTTTTTCCTTTGCTTCGCCTCCAAAATCAATGTCCTCCGCGGCAACTTTCATCTCGTTTTTCTTCAACGAAAAGCGAATCTGGCGCGTCGTTGCATTCGAATAGAGCGCTACCCGACGCACCGAGGCGAGCAGAATATCCCTGCTGACGGTCAGTGTTTTGTCGTTATCGAGCGGAATAACAGATTCGTAGTTGGGGTAATTCTCTTCTATCAATCTCGAGGTAAGCGTTGTGTTCCCGAGTGTAAACTGTACGTGAGAGGAATCTATTGTCAGCGTTGTCTCGCCATCTTCTATAGATTTACTCACAAGCATGAGCGCTTTTGATGGGATAATGATATCCTTTTTGCTTTTGGA
>DATLYT010000137.1:0-19280 GCA_035574455.1 Bacteroidota bacterium | reverse complement strand
ACGGAGAGATACTCGTGCACTCGATACGTTCCAGAGAGCAATGCGCCAAGCTCGAATTCATTGACCAACCGATCGCCACGCGGCTGACCAACTTCCGCCTTAACCTGTTGTTGAAAGTGGCGAAAGGTGACTCCCCCTTCGACACGCCACAACTCTTGTGCTGTCAAGGTGATGTTGATGAACGACACAATCCAAAACACCGCGATGAAACTTTTCATGGCTTTCCTTTCCACAAGTGAGTTCAGGTTTCATCCTGAAACCCAACTCGACAAGAAACAGTTCCACGGAATAAAAAAAGCCGTCCAGCTCTATCTCCCTCAAGCTGTAGACGGCTTGCGATACTTTAGCGCGAAGTTCTGTGAACGTATGAGCTCCTGTCGTCCCTTACCCCATCCGTTTCCGGTGTACCTTCAACTCAAACACATCCGGCCGCGAATAATGTCCTGCAACGTCGAGCGTCACGCTTTCTTCGATTGCTCGTGTCGTATCGATCTCCGCGGTAATGAGCGCCTGCTTCCCCTCCACCGGCTCGACGACGTAGGTACCATCCGGCGCGATGATGGCGCTGCCGCCGTTCAGTAACACCTCGGGCTGTTGTTTCAATTCGTCCCGCAGTTCATAATCCCTTGGAAACATCTTCTTCTCAAGATACATGGCGGCAGCAAGGACAAAGCAACGACCTTCAAATGCGTAGTGTCTGCTGGCAATCTGGTGGCGCTCTTTTCCATGAGGCCAGGAAGCGATATGAATTACTTCTCCTTGTTCATGCAAAACCTGTCGCGCGGGCGGCATCCAGTGTTCCCAGCAAATCAAACCGCCGACTTTACCCCACGGGGTGTCGTAGGTCTGCAATCCTGCGGCATCACCCTGTCCCCACACCAGCCGCTCGCCGAAGGTTGGGACAAGTTTGCGGTGATGGCCGATCAACTCACCTTTGAAATTGAAAAAGAAGAGAGAATTATAGAGTGATTTCCCCACCCGCTCATTCGCGCCCATCACGACGTACATCTTCGCCTTGCGGCAGGCAGCGGCAATCATATCGAACTCCACCGACCCGAGCTCCAATGAATTCTGATGGAGACGAGCATAGAGTTTCTTACTCTGCTTATTGTCCCACTGACTGTAGCTTCCCATATCCGCCCAGACCGGATAGACGGGAATCCACGTCTCGGGAAAAGCGAGGAGCTTGACCTTTCGTTTGGCCGCCATCGAGATGATCTCCACCGCCTTCTCGATAGAGCCTTTGAGGTCAAGCACGACCGGAGCAAATTGCGCTATGCCAACGGTGAGACGCATTTCATTGTGATAAGAAATACATGCTGCAGTGCGTAAAATAAAACCACAGATTACACTGATTTTCGCAGATTTAATTTTCTAAAATCCATCTGTGAAATCTGTGGCTAGATTTTTCGTTAAAGATAAGCTGAGCAAATACAGCGTTCTGAGAGATCCGGCAATGGCTCGGTCGGAGACCTCGCCAAAGAGGAATCTTGTGCAGACCTCTCCAATGAGGGCTCTTGTTCAGACCTCGCCAAAGAGGATTCTTGTGTAGACCTCTCCAATGAGGGTTCTTGTGCAAACCTCGCCAAAGGGGATTCTTGTGCGCAACACGAGGAACCCTTATTTCCCTTCCAAGTACTTTCTCAAAAATGCAATCGTTCGCGGCCAGGCTTGTTGGGTTGCGCGAAGATTTGCTCCCTCGCGCCCGCTCTGCGCTCGTAGGAAACCATGCCCGGCACCCTCGTAGATCTCGTACTCATAGACCTTGTTCAACTTTTTCACTACTGCAGCGGCCGGCTCGATTGTCGCGTTGACCCGCGCATCATCGCCTCCGTACAGACCAAGTACGGGAGCGTTGAGCTTTTGGAGTTCGGTCGAGTCGGGTGAAGTACCATAAAAAACGACAGCGGCATTCAATCCTGACTGTGCGCACGCGTAGCCAAAACTCCGGGCACCTCCCCAGCAGTAACCGACCGTCGCGCTTTTCCCATTCGATGCCGGCAACGCAATTGCCCAGCTTCTCACGGCATTCAATCGCTTGTAGGTCTCTTCGGCTGAGAGTCCGCGAATGAGCCGCACGACAGAATCCCGACTTGCGACAGACTCCGTTCCGCCGCCACCGGGTCCTATGCCCGAAATGAGGTCGGGGGCAACGGCAATGAAGCCTTCCTTCGCCAGTTGGTCTGCTACGGCGCGAATCCAATCCGTAAGTCCGTAGATTTCGTGAATGACGATGACGACGGGCGCTTTATCCTTGCGTTCCGGATAGACAATCCATGTGCGAAGCGGATATGGACTACCCTCGTATTTCACATCGATAAACTCGCCATGACGCGGAGATTTTTCGAGGCGGGCTTTGGCTGTTTCTTCTCCCGCCGGCAAGTTGATATCATCCTGTAGCTCCGCAGCGGGTTTGGTTTTTGCCTCCATCGCCATGTGAGCGGAATGGTCATGCTCTTGGGCGGCGAGGGCTCCTGGCAGAACAAGGAATACAACAAAAAAGAGAAGATGTCTCCTCATCATCTCTCCTCCTGAGTTGTGGTTGGACTTACCTGATGGTTCTTAATGATCGTTGGATTTTCAATCGGTCGGAACGTTTCAACCCTTGAACCACCTGCTCAAACGAATGGTCAATCATCTGTAGAATAACCCGGCGCGGGATTGAGCCATCCAGCGTTATCGTGTTCCAATGCTTTTTATTCATGTGATAACCCGGTTGAACTACTTCATAGAGTTCACGCCATTCGATGGCCTGCTCCGGGTCGGATTTCAGATTAAGCCGCAGCGGATGCTGGTTGATGTTCGTGAGCAAAAAAATTTTCCCGAAGACGCGAAACACCAGGACCTCTTCGTCGAAGGGAAAATCCTCCGTAATCTTACCGGACTTCTTCAGGCAATAGTCGCGTATGTCTTGAAGATTCACATCGAACGAAAAATGGTGGGGTGAATGTAACGAAGGTTGGAGTGAAAGGCAAGATACAACAAAGGCGAGGATATCTCTCCGCGCCTTCTTTAGGACACATCCGGCTGGAATCGCTCCACTTCCTCCAACACCGTGCTGACAATGTCTTCCTCCTTGACCCGCTTCACCACTTCGCCCTTGCGATACAGAATCGCCACACCTTTGCCCGCCGCAATGCCGATGTCGGCCTCGCTCGCCTCACCGGGGCCGTTCACCACACAACCCAACACGGCAATCTTGACCGGCTTCTTGACGCCTGCGAGTTTCTCTTCCAGCTGGTGCATGATGCTGAAAAGATCAACCTCGAGACGACCGCACGTGGGACAGGCGATCAGTTCGATGTTGCGAGAAGCGAGACTGAGCGAGCGCAGGATTTCTTTGCCCACCTCGACTTCTTTCACAGGATCGTCTGTGAGTGAAACACGGATTGTATCACCAATGCCTTCGGCTAACAGCGTTCCAATACCGACAGCGGATTTAATGGTGCCGACGCGCGTCGTCCCCGCTTCCGTCACACCGAGGTGGAGCGGGATATCCGTCCGCTGAGCAACAAGACGGTAAGCTTCGATCATAAGCTTAACGTCGGTGGACTTTACAGAAATAACGATGTCGTGGAAATCAAACTCTTCACAGATTCCCACGTGGCGCATAGCGCTTTCATAGAGCGCTTCTGCGGTGGGATAGCCGTGCTTTTCGAGAATGTCCTCTTCGAGCGAACCGGAGTTTACGCCGATGCGAATCGGAATACCCCGATCTTTCGCCGCCGTGAGCACCTGACGGATGCGATCTTTTGCGCCAATGTTGCCCGGATTGATGCGCACTTTGGCTACTCCGGCTTCAATCGCTTTGAGAGCGAAAATATGGTTGAAGTGAATATCGGCAACAATCGGTAGAGGAGACTGCTGCACAATCTCTTTCATCGCCTCAGCCGCCTCTTTGTCGTTCACCGTCACTCGCACGATGTCGCAGCCGGCTTCCGCTGCAGCACGGATTTGTCCCAGCGTACCGGCAAGATCGTCCGTCTTCGTCTTCGTCATCGTCTGCACGGAAATCGGTGCATCGCCGCCGATCTTCACACCACCGACGTTGACCTGCCGCGTCTTCCGCCGAATATTGACTTTGTAGGTCGGGTGTGGTTGCCAGCCGTTGATGTGTATTTCAGGAGTCAGAATTTCCATATCAATTGATCAAAGATACAAAGAATCCGTCAATCGTTCAATTCAGCTTCTTGCTTGCCTCAAACAGAATTTTTTTCTCCTCCTCGGTCAAGTTCTGATATCCGCTCCGACTGATCTTATCCAGGATTTCATCGATTTTCTGCTGTGTCACGTCTCGCTCCTCTTTCTTTTGCGCCTCGCGGATATCAAAGAACTTCGCCTCCACGATTTTCTGTTCTCGTTGTTTCTCCTCAGCCCGCTGTTCCATTTTCCACCGCCATCGCTCGAAGGTCTCGGCGAATGGAAGCCGGCGCTGGTCATAGAGAATATAGAGATATCCGGCCAATGCCCCGCCTAAATGTGCAAGGTTCGCGACGTTGCCGGCATTCCCGATGGCCAACACCCCGATGAGGATGAGACCGGCAATGAAGTACTTCGCTTTGATCGGTACAAAAAAGTAGAGGTAGATGTAGCGGTCTGGGAACAACATGCCGAACGCGAGCAATATTCCATAGACTGCACCTGAGGCGCCTACCGTCGGCGCGATGCTTTGCGATGGTTCAAGAATCGGAGCGAGGGCAAGCTGGAACAATCCCGCTGCGACGCCACACATCAGATAAAAATACAAGAACTTGCGCGAACCCCAGAGATGCTCGATCTCCATCCCGAACATCCACAGGCCGAACACCATGTTGAAGAACAGATGCCAGAAATCCGCATGCATGAATTGGTACGTGATGAGCTGCCAGGGATAGAAACCGTACCCGATCGGCATCAAGCCAAAATAATAATGGAAGAACTCATACAGCGGATAGCCACCGATGGTGAAATTGCCGAGGATCGTGACGGTGAGAAACACCATTGCGTTGAGAATCATCAACAGCTTGATGACGGGAGGGAAAAACGAGAACCCTCCAAACATAGATGGGCGGTAGTAGTTAGACATGAATCATTGAGAAGATTGTCAATTGTCGATTGAAAAATTGTAGTTGAACTTCGACTCGCCGAGAAACAGAGCAATACAACAAAAAAAACGAAAAACTCTCAACTCGTAACCGTTACTTATCCATCAACGCGGCGACTCCCGGCAGCACTTTCCCTTCCAAGAATTCCAACGATGCGCCGCCGCCTGTCGATACGTGGGAAACCGCCTTCTCCAGACCCGCCTGAGCAATGGCCGAGGCCGAATCCCCACCACCGACAATCGTCGTCGCACCGGCCCTCGTTGCTTCTGCTAACGCACGGGCAACCGCAAGCGTTCCAGCGGCGAACTTCGGCATCTCAAACACACCCATGGGACCGTTCCAGACGACCGTTCGGGCTTTCTTAATCTCGTCAGAGAACATCTGAATCGTTTCCGGGCCGATGTCCAGCCCCATCCATCCCGGAGGAATCCTATCGACACGGACAGTCTGCGTTGCTGCGGCGTTATCAAACTTGTCGCCAATAACAGTATCCGTCGGAAGCAGGAGACGAATGTTCTTCGCCTTGGCCTCTTCGAGCAGCGATTGGGCAAGATCGATCTTATCCGCCTCGAGCAGCGACTTACCGATCTCATATCCCTGCGCTTTGTAAAACGTGAACATCATCCCACCCCCGATGAGCAGGGCATCGACCTTGGACATGAGATTACGGATGACTTCGATCTTGTCGGAGATTTTTGCTCCGCCCATCACGGCCACGTATGGGCGTGCCGGGTTGGTAACAGCCTTTCCAAGATACTCCAGCTCCCTTTCCATCAAAAGCCCTGCCACTGCCGGCAAAAACTTCGCAACCGTCTCCGTCGAGGCATGTGCCCGATGTGCAGAACCAAAGGCATCGTTCACATAGATGTCGGCATACGATGCCAACTCCTTCGCCATCCGTTCACGGTCGGCTGCGTCTTTTGCTTGTTCCTCTTTATGGAAGCGCGTGTTCTCTAACATCAAAACCTCGCCATCCTGTAAGTTTTCCACCATGGCTTTTGTTTCCGGCCCAATGGCGGCTGGAGCGAGTTTCACCGGCATGTTGAGCAACGAGGAGAGTCTTTCCGCAACCGGCTTCATTTTGCATTTGCCCTCGATGAACTTTGCCTCGTCGAAGGGCTTGCCGTCTTTCTCGGCTTTCTCTCGTGCTTTGGCGACATCTTTCTTCGGATCGCCAAGATGCGACATCAGGATAAGGTATCTTGGCTTTTGATCGAGAATGAAGTTGATGGTCGGAACCGCCGCCCGAATCCGAACATCATCTTGAATGACGCCGTCCTTCAGCGGAACGTTGAAATCCACACGCATCAAGACACGCTTTCCCCTGAAGTCGACGTCGCGTACTGTTTTCTTATTCATGGGAGCCGTCCATTATGAGCGTACAAAAAAGGCCATGCGCGCTGCCTGCCGGTCCCCGTTGTTTGGAATCCCGTATCCCCCGGGACAGGCAGGCCGGAACGTGCACAGCCTACAGAGAATACGCTCTGTCAGAGTCGTTAGAGTTTCGATGCAATTAAGTTGGTAAGGTCGACCGTACGAGACGAATATCCCCACTCGTTATCGTACCAGGAAACCACCTTAAAGAATCGTTTCTCTCCCTTCAGGTTATTCTGCAGTGTCGCCAGGGAATCGTAGATTGACGAACGGTCGTCATGAATGAAATCCGTCGAAACAACCTCTTCGTCCGTGTATCCGAGAATTCCCTTCAGATATGTTTCCGACGCCCTCTTCATCAAGCCATCAATTTCCTCGATGCTCGTATCGCGAGTCGACCGGAACGTGAGGTCCACCACAGAGACATTGGGAGTCGGGACTCGGAAGGACATTCCCGTCAGTTTGCCTTTCGTCTGGGGTAGCACTTCGCCGACTGCCTTCGCCGCACCGGTTGATGATGGGATGATATTGATCGCCGCCGCGCGTCCGCCACGCCAATCTTTCTTTGAGGGTCCATCGACAATCTTCTGTGTGGCAGTGTAGGAGTGAATCGTGGTCATCAATCCCGTCTCGATGCCGATGCCTTCCTTCAAGAGAACGTAGACAAGGGGTGCAAGACAATTCGTCGTGCAAGAAGCGTTGGAGATGATGTGATGTTTCGCAGGGTCGTACTCACCCTCGTTCACCCCCATCACAATCGTTTTGACCTCCCCTTTTCCGGGAGCAGAGATGAGCACTTTTTTCGCACCGGCCGCGAGGTGGCCTTTCGCTTTTTCCGAATCCGTGAACAGACCTGTCGATTCAATGACAATGTCGACGCCAAACTCCTTCCAGGGAAGCTGAGCCGGGTCTTTCTGCGCCAGCACGCATTTGATCTTGTGCCCGTTGACGATCAGCGTGTCATCCATCTCAGCAGAGGCGTTGCTTTTCTCGCTGCCTAATGTGCCCCGAAAACGGCCATGAACCGAATCATATTTCAGTTGGTACGCAAAGTACTTTGCATCGGGAGCCACATCGACGACCGCCACAACGTCCAGTTTCGTGCCCAGATATCCTTTGTCCGCCATGACGTTCAGAATCTGTCGGCCAATGCGGCCAAAGCCGTTAATACCCACTCGTACTGCCATGTTAACCTCCGGAATGTTGAAGAGTGAGAATCCGTGTTCCGTGCGGAAGCTACAGCGGAGTTGCTGTGAGCAAAGTAGGCAGATTTGGGAGGAAAGTCAAGAAACGCAGAAGCTCGTTACTTCGCCAACGCCAGCGACACTGCAATGACTCCGGAAGCGCCTGTGGCCGACAATTCTCCAGCACACGATTGTATCGTTGCTCCTGTTGTAATCACATCATCAACGATCATCCATGACTTGCCGTGAACCGCATCTTTTCTTTCTGAAACGACTTCAAACGCATCCTCCATGTTCTTTTTCCGTTGCTCGAGGTCGAGCTTCGTTTGCGTCTCGGTAAACCGCCGACGCCGAACGACATCGGTGCGAACGGGCATGCCGGTGACCTCCGCAACACCACGCGCGATCAACTCTGCCTGGTTGTAACCCCTCTCCCGAAACTTCCGCTTGTGCAGCGGGACGGGAATGAGATAATCCGCCTGCAGACCCGCCGATTGTATCGCTCTGCCCAACTCCCGTCCTAACCAAACACCCAACCTTTCGAACCCCTCGTACTTCATCGCATGAGCCAGTCGTTGAAAAGCTCCCTCGGTCTGAAACACAAAGCAGGAAACAAGATCGTTGACAACACCGGATGCGAGGAGCTTCTCTTTCGTTTCACAGTACAACGGATGTTGCGTATGGACTCTCTCAATGGCTTCCCAGCAAGAGCTACAAACATAACGTTGACTATCCGAAAGGAGCTGCTGGCAATTTAGACAGACGCGTGGAAAGATGAAGTCGAGCAAATACGCCGCCCAACTCGATACGAGTCTCTTTGCCGATGGAACAAACTGGCCCATGGTGGACTTGGGGGATCGTGAATCCTGTTCTCTTCTTCAATCTCCAAGTGAACCTATCTCAATCCTTCATCCTTTCAAGCCGCGCGATCTCGTCCCTTAACTCCGCCGCTCGCTCAAACTCCAAATCCTTCGCGGCACGGCGCATTTCAGCCCGCATCTCCTCTAATAGATCATTCCGTTGATCGGCCGTCAAGTATTTCACAACGGAATCAGCCACCACCATCGCCTTTGCCTGTTCACGCCGATGATCCCGACTCGCTTTCACATCTGCAATGGCGGTCGCTGCCAGCACTTCCTCGACCGACTTGTAAATGGTCTCTGGTGTAATGCCGTGCTTTGTATTGTACTCGATCTGTTTCTTGCGGCGGCGATTGGTTTCGTCAATCATCCGCTGCATGGAGCCCGTTATGCTATCGGCATACAGGATCACCTTGCCGTTGACGTTGCGTGCCGTACGTCCGGCGGTTTGAATGAGGGAACGGTCAGAGCGGAGAAAGCCCTCTTTATCCGCATCGATGATGGCAACAAGAGAAACTTCCGGGAGATCAAGCCCTTCACGCAAGAGATTCACGCCCACGAGGACATCGAACTCTCCCAGTCTCAAATCGCGCAGAATCTCGACACGCTCCAACGCATCCACTTCCGAGTGAATGTAGCGCACTTTGATGCCGATGTTTGTTAAATACTCCGTGAGATCCTCGGCCATACGTTTGGTGAGCGTGGTGACGAGTACGCGTTCCTTCCGTTCTGCTCGCTTCCGCACCTCGGCAATCAGGTCATCCACTTGATGTTTGCTCGGACGAACCTCAACCTCGGGGTCGACAAGGCCGGTCGGACGAATGACCTGCTCGACCACGATACCCTTGCTCTTTTCCAGCTCGTAGTCTCCCGGCGTCGCGCTGACAAAGATGACCTGTTTCACCATGGATTCCCACTCCTCGAACGTGAGCGGGCGATTGTCGAGGGCCGAGGGGAGACGAAAACCGTATTCGACGAGCGTCTGCTTGCGGGAACGATCGCCATGCCACATGCCGCGAATCTGCGGAACTGTGACATGCGATTCATCGATGACGGTGAGGAAATCATCGGGGAAGTAGTCGAGCAAGCAGTAGGGTCGTGAGCCGGGCGGTCTGCCCGCGAGATGGCGTGAATAGTTTTCGATGCCCGAACAGTAGCCGATCTCACGCATCATCTCCATGTCGAAGCGCGTCCGCTGCTCCAGACGCTGCGCTTCGAGCAGTTTACCCATCGACCGCAATTCATTCAACCGCTCTTTTAGCTCTTGCTCGATGTTACCGAGCGCGCGTTCAATACTCTGGCGCGAGGTGATAAATTGCTTTGCAGGATACACCACCTCATAGTCCGCAGAGCCAAGGATATGCCCGTCCGTCTTGCTGATGTAGGAAATCCGGTCGACGACATCCCCAAACAACTCAATCCGCAGCGCTTCTTCGTTTTCGTAGCCGGGGATGACTTCGATGACGTCGCCACGCACACGGAACGAGCCGCGCTTGAGCTCGTAATCGTTGCGCTCATAAAAGAGGTCGAGCAGCTTTTTGAGAAGCTCATTGCGCTGAATGCGATCACCCTTCCGCACCACCAGTGTGCTGCCCATCCACTCATCCGGCGCACCGATACCGTAGATGCAGCTCACCGAGGCAACGACGATGACATTGGGATCACCGCTGAGGAGTGCGCTGGTTGCCCGTAAGCGTAACCGATCGATCTCTTCGTTCACCGAGGAATCCTTGGCGATGTACGTATCCGACGTCGGCACGTACGCCTCGGGCTGGTAGTAATCGTAATAGCTAATGAAAAATTCAACCCGATTCTTCGGAAAGAAGCTCTTGAACTCGGCGTACAACTGCGCCGCCAGCGTTTTGTTGTGCGACATCACGAGCACCGGCTTGTTGAGCTGGGCGATGACGTTTGAAATGGTGAACGTCTTTCCGCTGCCGGTAACCCCGAGAAGTGTCTGATAGCGGTCTCCCCGCAACGCACCTTCCGTTAATTGACGGATCGCCTCCGGTTGGTCGCCGCTCGGCTTGTAGTCTGAAACGAGATGGTAAGGCATGAGACAATGTTGGATTGATGCATTGTTTCATTGGTTCAATGAAACAATCAGTCAATGGCTCAATGATTCAATCCCCCCTCATTTCCCTGGTTCTTTTCCGCCCGTTCTGGCAACGTTCAGGAACGCATCGCGCACGAAGTCGGCTGCGTTCGACTCGAATGCCGGCGGAATGGCTTTCTTCAACTGGTCGTAGGTGACAGGCTGCCCGCCCGCAGAAATGGTGAGGTTGGGATTAATCACAATCGTTCTCGTCGCTCCCCCGCATTTCATCACGACGCTCACTTTGACGTTCGGGAACGTCGCATCCACGACCGGATCAATCACCACCGGCACACCGAGCATCTTGAGGTTCTCCGGCGCATCGCATTCCACGTCGATATTCTGGGTTTTGAGAAACTGAAGACTCTCATGCACACACTTACGCGTGATGGCTGCGATCTCGTGTGCCACCGTTGCTAATTTTTCACGGTCGGCCGTAAACTTTGCCCACTCTTTTACCGTGTTCGTCAGGATGGTCTTCGCGGCGTCAGTCATAGGACTCTCCATGTAAGCTGGTTCGCAGATAGATACTGGTGATCGGGTCGCTTGGCTTGTGGGGGATGCTATACAGAATATAGTGGATGCGCCGTTTGTATTCAACACTCGCTGCCTTGCTTTACATCTTCTCTCGGTGTATTTTGCATCGGCATGACCGCACGAATCGTGATGCTCTCCGTTATGGTGTTGATCAGCTGCCGGGAATTCCCGGAAGCCCAGGAGCAGACTCTGCGCGCCGCAGAAGCCCATACCGCACTCCTCCTCCTCCACGAGCAATACCGGAATCCCACGTCGAAGATGACGGCAGAAACCTATCAATCCCGCGCTGACAGCATCCTTACCCACTACGGTTTCACGCGAGAGTTATTTCGCGCAACGCTCCAAGAACTCTCACGAAACCCTGCGCAGCTTCGACACTTCTCCCAGAAGCTCTCCGAACCGTTGAACAAAACCCAGGAACGTTCTCAATGAACGGCGGCGATGTCCGCCTGTGAATCAGAGAGGCTGGCCTGTCCGGTAGGCAGGCTCTCGCGCTCCATCATTTCCACAAATTGCGCGAAGAGGTAATCGCTATCGTGCGGGCCGGGGGATGCCTCAGGATGGTACTGCACACTGAAGAGAGGAAGCTCGCGGTGACGGAAGCCTTCGTTCGTCCCGTCGTTGAGGTTGACATGGGTGATTTCGATACTGGCTGGGTCTAACGAAGTCGGATCAACCGCAAAGCCATGATTCTGCGATGTGATTTCGATCGTGTTCGTCAACAGATTTTTGACAGGATGGTTGGCGCCTCGATGACCGAATTTGAGTTTGAACGTCTTCCCGCCCAACGCAAGCGCAAGGAGCTGGTGGCCTAAGCAGATGCCGAAAATCGGCTTTTTGCCGATGAGCTTCTTGATGTTCTCGATCGCGTAACGAACCGCAGCGGGATCGCCGGGACCGTTCGAGAGGAAGATCCCGTCCGGATTGAGCTCCAAGACTTGTTCGGCGGAGTAGGACGACGGGACCACCGTCAGCTTACAGCCGTAGGAGGTCAGGCGACGGAGAATATTCTGCTTCACACCGTAATCGAACACCACAACATTCCATCGTTTGCCATTGAGTTTCTTCGTAGCCATCGGCATCAACGCAAACGGAGTCCGGTCGATTTCGTCCCACGAATACGGCTGGAGGGTCGTCACCTGCTTCGTAAGGTCGAGACCTACCATTGAAGGTGAACTGCGAGCTTTGGCCACTAAGCTGTCGTCATCAAAGTCGGACGTCGAGAGAACGCCGCGCATCGCCCCAACCGTGCGGATGATTTTGGTTAATTTGCGCGTGTCAATACCTTGGATGGCCACGATCCCGTGTTGTTCAAGCCATTTGCCCAGGCTTCCGGATGCGCGGAAATTGCTGTAGAACTCGAAATACTCGCGCACCACAAATCCCGCGACTTGCGGCTTGACCGATTCGAGGTCTTGGGGATTGATGCCGTAGTTTCCGATGAGGGGATACGTCATCGTCACAATCTGGCCGGCGTAGGATGGGTCGGTGAGAATCTCTTGATAGCCGGTCAGGCTTGTATTGAACACCACTTCGCCCGTGACTTCGGAAGCAGCACCGAAGGCTTCTCCCGTAAACACCGTACCATTCTCGAGGGCAAGTTTCGCTTTCAACGCAGTCAGTCGATGACCAAAGTCTGTGATGTGTGGAAGCTATAGTACGGATAATTTCATCGTCAATCAACACAGAGAATTTTTTCTCGTTCTTCGTGTGCTGTTGTGTGCTGTTCAAATGGTTCACGCACTACCACGTCCGGACTCCCGCAGCACTCTGCTCATTCTGCAAAGCTCCGTTGTGTTGAGCCAACGTTCACGCATGCACGACCGCTCGGCATTGATAAAAACTTACCTTGACAAACCTGCTAAAAAATGTTAATTTTATTGAAAAAATAAGGCATTTTTCGATGGTTGTAGCGCCGAAACAAGAAGACTTGAACGAACGCGAGCGAAGCGTACTCTGGCATGTTGTCCACAACTACATTCAAACGGCTATGCCGGTGGGGTCGCGCGTTCTCTCCAAGCGGATCGAGAGTCAGCTCAGCCCGGCGACGATCCGGAATATCATGGCTGACCTCGAAGAAAGCGGTTACCTGTCGCATCCCCACACCTCGGCGGGGCGTGTGCCGACCGACCTCGGCTACCGCTACTACATCGATTTTCTGATGGAGCTTCAGCAGCTCTCCAGTACAGAAAAGCAATCGATAGAAACCCTGATCGATCAAAACGTGGAAGCTGAGGAACTGTTGCGGGAGACATCGAAGCTCCTCGGCAAGATCTCCAAACAACTGAGCGTCGTCTCTTCACCGCACTTGAGCAGCGGGATTTTCGAGAAACTAGAACTGATTCCCCTTTCCAGCTCGAAGCTCCTCGTGGTGATTTCGATTCGCTCCGGGCTCGTCAAGACCGTCATGCTGGAAGTCACGGCGGAGATTCGCCGTGAGACGCTCCAACAAATTAGCCAACTGCTAAACGAGCGGCTCTCCGGTCTTACTTTCCAGCAAATTCGAGATACCTTCGTGGAGCGCGTGAAAGATGTACAATCGGAGAAAAGTGGATTGGTGCGGTTGTTCATCGAGTCGGTCGATCAGTTGTTTGACGACTCCAAAGAACGCGAAAAGGTCCATATTTCCGGCACACAGAACATCATCGAGCAGCCGGAGTTTGTCGACCCGAAAAACTTCCGCAGCGTCATCGAGCTGGTGGAGAATGAAGAGGTAATCGTACACCTGCTCCAGAAACACGAGGCGGTCGAGAAGGATTTTGTCGTTACCATCGGCGCAGAAAATGAAGAAGATATAGCGAAAGATTACAGCGTCGTCACGGCGACGTACAACATCGATGGGGTGTCCGGACGAGTAGGAGTCATTGGTCCAAAGCGGATGAACTACGCGAAGGTGATTCCGTTAGTCGACCATGTTGCGAAAACCATTGCTCAGATGTTGCGGGCATAACGAACGTGAGCGGTATGAACAACAACCACGAACAACAAAAGCAAAATAGTCAAGAAGCCCGCCCCTCGCCGGAGGCCGATCTCTCAGCCAAATTAGCAGAGACCGAGAAACAGCTTGAGCAGTATAAAGACCTGCTCCTGAGGAAAGCTGCAGAATTCGAGAACTACAAAAAGCGGGTAGAAAACGAGTCGGCAACGATCGTCAAGTTTGCCACGGAAGAGCTGATTGTGGAGCTCTTGCCGATTCTCGACGATTTGGAGCGGTCGTTGAAGCTCAGCAAGGACCGAAAAGAGTTTGAACCCTTCTACAAAGGCGTGGAGCTGATTTACCAGAAGATGGTAAAAGTGCTCTCCGACCAAGGGGTCAAGCCGATGGAAACGGTCGGCAAGGAATTCAACGTGGACTACCACGACGCGCTCATGCAGATTCCGCGGGAGGATGTTCCTCCCCACACGATTCTTGAGGAAGTCGAAAAAGGATACACCCTCCACGACAAAGTCATTCGGCACGCCAAGGTGATTGTCTCCACGACTCCTCCGCTGGAAGAGTCGACGGTACGAGAGACAACCGCCCAACCTTCGAACAACCATCAAGACCCGCAAGCGTAACCCTTCCCCATGGCCAAACGCGACTACTACGAGGTCTTAGGTGTTTCCCGGAATGCTTCCGCTGACGAGATTAAAAAAGCGTACCGGCAGATGGCGCTGAAGTATCACCCTGACCGAAACCCCGGGAACAAAGAAGCCGAGGAGCGCTTCAAGGAGGCGGCCGAAGCGTACGACGTCTTAAGCGACCCAGAAAAGCGCAGGAAGTACGACCAGTTCGGCTACGAAGGTCTGCGCGGGACGACAGCGCGGGATTTTACCGACATCAACGATATCTTCACCACCTTCGGAGATATTTTTGGGGGAAATTTCGGCGGCAGCATTTTCGACGAAGTGTTTGGCGGTCCTCGGACACGACGAAGGTCCGCATCGTACACCGGCACACCCGGTTCCGACCTGCGTGTCACGTTGCGGCTGACCCTGGAAGAAATCGCTACCGGAGTTGAAAAGAAGATCAAAGTGAAGCGATTGAAACGCTGCGACGCGTGCGGCGGCTCCGGAGCGAAAGCCGGAAGCGGAAAGGACACCTGCCCGCAATGTCATGGTTCGGGCGAGTTGCGCCAGGTCTCGCGCTCGATGTTCGGGCAGTTTGTCAACATCACGACCTGCCCGACCTGCGGCGGTGAAGGGCGCGTCATCCGCCAACTGTGCTCGACCTGCGGTGGAGAAGGGCGCGTGCATGGCGAGACGACGATCAAAGTCAACGTGCCTCCGGGAGTCGCGGAGGGCAATTACATCCCCCTGCAAGGTCAGGGTAATGCCGGTCGTCGCGGCGGTCCTGCGGGCGACCTCATCGTCGAAATTCAAGAAGAGCCGCATCCGTACTTCACCCGCAACGGCGATGACATCATCTACGATCTGTTGATCAGCTTCCCGATGGCGGCTTTGGGTGGCGAGGTGGAAATCCCGACGCTGACGTCGAAGGCAAAGCTGACGATTGAACCAGGGACACCCCCGGGTCGGATGTTAAAAATGCGGGACCGTGGCATCCCACATCTCAACGGTCACGGACGCGGCGATCAACTCGTTCGCGTCAATATCTGGGTGCCACAACGACTCAACGCGCGCGAAAAAGAACTCCTTCGGGAGTTAGCAAAATCCGAGCATATCAACCCGAGCGAGGAAGACCGCCGGTCAACCTCGAAGGGTTTTTTTGAGAAAGTCCGAGACGCTTTCTCCTGACGCCCCATGTGGCAGCGGCTGGTCGACTGGCTTGCGCTAACATCCACCGAACGCAAGGTGATCCTCTTTCTGGCGGGTACGTTGCTGGTCGGGGTAGGGATTCGCGTCTTCCGTGAGGCATTTCCGGCCGCACCGTACAACTATAGCGTTTCCGACAGCACCTTTGCGGCACTCACGCAACAGCTCGCGGCGGATACTGCCCAAACGTTGCGCTCGGTCAGCCGCCTCATCAATCTAAACACGGCGACGAAAGACGAGTTGATGACGCTGCCGGGCATCGGGTCGGTCATGGCCGAGCGCATTCTTCAGTATCGCGGCGACCACGGGCCGTTCAAAGACCTTGACGAACTCTTGAAAATCAAAGGGATCAGCAAAAAGAGGTTGGAACAAATCAAGAATTTCCTTACTATCGATACACGTACTTCTACACCCACGGAGGACTAATGTCTGTCTATCACGAAGCCAAAGGTTCTATTCTCAATAAAATCATCATCGCCGTTCTTCTTGCTGCGCTGGTCTATGTCATCTATGAGCCGTACAAGATCCGTGAGGAAGAGGAATTCTACAAGCGCGAATCCCGGCTCCGCATGCTGAACATCAGAGCAGCCCAGTTGCAATACATCAACCGGTTCTTCCGGTACAACTCGTCGCTCGACTCCCTCGTCCAATTCGTCAAGGACAGTCTTGTGGCCAAGGGGTCAATCGAAGGCATCTTCCTGCCGTTGTCGAACGGTGTCTTCGTGCCTGAATCCCTCTTGCACTCGCCGAAAACGTTCCGGCCCTATATCCTGGCAGTCAACGACACTTCGAGAATCAAAAAGTATCTGCTCGAATGCCCGGATGGGTACGGCTCCATCGGCTCGGTAACGGATGATACTCGCGTGAACAAGGCTTCGTGGGAAGAATAATCGCATCCCATTGTTATGAAATCTAAACGCTTTCTCGGCGTTTCCTTTTACGACCATCGCCTTCAGCTTGCGGAGGTTGAGCTTGGGAAGAAGCCCATCGTCCACGCGCTGGCCGAAGAAGAGACGACGGTGGATCTCTCCACGGACGCGGCCAGTCTTTCTGCCGATCATCCGAAGGTCGCTTCGCTGGCTTCAGAAATCTCTGCGCTGATCACCAGAACGAATGCCTCGGCGAACGACATCTCCTTTACGCTTCCCACGAATTCTTCCTTCATCACCACCATGCCCGTCGATCCTTCCTTGAAGGACGATGCGTTGAAAGAATACATCAAATGGGAAGTGCGTCAGTACTTTCCCGATGCCGGGCCAAAAGATTTTATCACCGATGCGTACGTTCTTCCCTCGAAACAGAAAGACGCCCGCTTAATGTTTGTCGTAGCCGTCCGTCGCGGGATGGTGGCATTTTTGCAAAAAGTCGCCTCCCAGCTTCAACTCTCGCTCCACATTGTGGACATCGACCATTTCAGCACAGAGAAAACGCTGATCGCAAACTATCCAGAGATCAAAAAGGAAACCGTGGCGCTGGTCGGCGTGCAGCATGCGGGCATCGACGCGAGCCTCGTGAAGAACCATGAGATGGTGGACTATCGCGGTTACGCCGGCGACCAAACCTCCTCGCTCGGCTCGACGATTGCCCAGTACCTTCAGTATGTGAAGCAGAAAGACGAGGTCGGCTCTCTCGCGTGTATCTACCTGCACGGAAGCCACGTTCCAACCGACATCCTTCCGACGCTCGGCTCCGAGACGGGTATCGAGACGGTGCTGCTCAACGCCTTTCACACGCTTACGGCCGCGGAGTCGGTCGACAAGGCTCTCGCTGCCGAAAGCCATCGCTTTGCCGCGGCGATTGGCGTCGCGCTACGCGGTTCGTAGGATGCGCATTATTGCCGGTACGTACGGCGGACGAGTTCTCTCCACCCTGCGCGACCGATCGATTCGGCCCACGACCGACCGCGCCAAACAAACAATCTTCGATATGCTTTCCGCACGCATCGACTTCAAGGGAATTCGTGTGCTCGACCTCTTCGCCGGCAGCGGCAGTTTAGGTCTCGAAGCACTCAGCCGCGGCGCCGCGTCGGTGGTCTTTGTCGAGAACTCCCGTCGTTCTCTGACAGTGCTGGAGCAGAACATTGCAACGCTCGGTTGCTCCGACCAGTGCACCGTTCACCAGGCCGAAGTCTTCTGGTATTTGAAAAACGTCAGGCAGCAATTCGACCTGGTCTTCGCCGATCCCCCGTACGCGCTCGAACGGATCGGAGATCTGCCGACGGCCATTTATGAGTCCGGAGTCGCCAAACCCGGAGCGTATGTCGTCATGGAACACAGTCGGAAAACGCCGGTGCGTGTTCCCCCGGACATGTATGAGGCCATCATCAAGCCCTTCGGCCAAACAACCGTGTTGTTTCTGAAAACGCTTCCCCATGGATGACACGTTGAACCACGTTGAAAAAGAGGAACCCATGAAAATCGCCATTTACCCGGGCACATTTGACCCAATCACGAACGGTCACCTCGACATTCTCGAGCGAGCCGTCAACCTGTTTGACAGGGTCATTATCACCATTGCGAGGAACTCGTCCAAACGGCCGCTTTTTACGGAAGAGGAGCGACTGGAGTTGATGCGAGAGGCGGTGAAAGCATTTCCCCAGGTCGAGGTCGATGCATTCGACGGCTTACTGGTGGACTACTGCCGCAAGAAAAAAGCGATTGCCGTCGTGCGGGGGTTGCGGGCAATTTCCGATTTCGAATACGAGCTGCAGATGGCATTGATGAATCGGAAGCTCAACCCCCACGTGCAAACCGTTTTCCTGATGCCAAACGAGAGGTACACCTATCTGAACTCCACGATTGTGCGGGAGATTGCCCGGCTCGGCGGCGATGTAACGGATTTTGTACCTCCCGTCGTGAAAAAGGCGCTTACGAAGAAGGTGAAATCTCTCAAGAAATAGCAGAACGCCATGCTCAAACTTTCAACCAAAGTCGCATCGCTCGAAGCCTCACAAACGCTGGTGCTCTTTGCCCGTGCGAAGAAAATGAAAGCGGACGGATTGGACGTCATCAGCTTGACGGCGGGAGAGCCTGATTTCCCAACTCCGCAAACCGTGAAAGACGCAGGCATTCGTGCGATCAATGAGAACTTTACGAAATACACGCCCAACGCCGGAATGCCGGAACTGCTCAAGGCGATTGCAGAAAAACTTCAGCGGGAGAATGGCATATCCGTCGAACCGTCGCAGATTCTCGTCTCCAACGGCGCAAAGCATTCCATCTACAACGCCCTGCAAGCGATCTGCAACCGCGGGGATGAAGTGATTATCCCTTCGCCCTACTGGGTGAGTTATCCTGAGATGGTGAAGCTCGTCGATGCGAAGCCGGTCATCGTCAACGCGGCGGCGAAGAATCACTTTAAGGTGACAGCCACACAGTTGAGACGGTTCATC
>DATLYT010000136.1:0-14195 GCA_035574455.1 Bacteroidota bacterium | reverse complement strand
ATTCGAGGCAACGAACCTCGACCTGGCGAAGTTCCTGAAAGAGCAGGGCGTCACCGAGCTCTACGTCACAGGCCTTGCGACGGACTACTGCGTGCGCGCCTCAGCCCTCGACGCGTTGAAACAGGGCTTCAAGACGTACGTCGTGACCGATGCGGTTGCGGCGGTGAATGTTCATCCGGGCGACGACCAGAAAGCTTTGGACGAGATGCAGAAGGCGGGAGCGACGCTGGTCCAGTCGAAGGATGTGGAAGAGAAAGCACTGTCCGCGTGAGGTTCACTGGCATGCCAGTGGCCATGCGAGGTTGCAGGAACTCAGGGGCAATAGGTCGATTTGGCCAGAGAAAAGAAAGGCATAGCTGTTTGTAAATACAGAAGTTATGCGTCATTGCGTTGCTTCGGACAGTACTAACAGTACTAGTTAAGGAGATAAGGTTTATGAGATTGGTGGACTTACTCTTCTGCGCTTTGCTCCTTTCGTTCTCTGCTTGTATCACTGACCAAGGAAACGAAGCCAACCAATTCGGAGCGCAATACAATCTGCTGCAGACTTCTTCTTTGCCGAGCCTATCGAAAGATACTTTGAACGTCCGAATATCATATAGTGGTTGTAGTGGGGATCATGCCTTCGTTCTTCGATATGTGATCAAAGGAAGTTCAGCAGCCGAGCTTTGGCTCTTCAAGGAAACAAGCGATCAACCTTGCGATGCCTACTTCGAGGAGAATCGGTCCTATTCGCTTCCAGAAGAGGTCAGCAACCGGCAACAGATTGTCCTGCTCGGTCCCCATGACAAACGATTCACGCTCCGCCAATAATACCGCTTATTGGCAGGATAAACGCCGATCCATTGTGTCCATGAAGTGTAGTGCCTGCACACGTTATGCGCAACTGTCGTCATTCATATTACTCAACCAAGGCAATTAGATGACGGTACCCGGTCAATCAAATTGTTTTGTCTGTGCTTGACAGTCAAAGCCACGACGCTCCCAAATCAGATAACGCCAGATAATTAACCATGAACGCACTTCCCTTCATCCTCGGTGCGCTGTGTGTGATGGCAATCTTCTATCGCTACTACAGCGCCTTCATCGCCGCCAAAGTCGTCGCCCTCGATGATTCGAGGCCGACGCCGGCGCACACATTGAACGATGGACAAAACTACCATCCCACGAACAAGTGGGTCCTCTTCGGCCATCACTTTGCGGCAATCTCTGGAGCAGGACCGTTGATCGGTCCGGTGCTCGCGGCGCAATTCGGGTTTTTGCCCGGCTTTCTCTGGCTGCTCATCGGTGTTTGTCTGGGTGGAGCGGTGCATGATTTCATGATCCTCGCCGCGTCCGTACGGCGGAACGGCAAGTCGCTCGCCGAAATTGCCCGCCATGAAATCAGCCCCACCGCAAGCATCGTCGGGTCAGTCGCGATTCTGATTATCGTCATCATCGCGCTGGCGGGTCTCGGCCTCGCCGTCGTGAACGCGCTGCGGGAAAGCTCGTGGGGAACCTTCACGATTGCCATGACGATTCCCATTGCCCTCTTTGTTGGACTCTGGATGTACCGAATCCGGCCGGGAAGGATTGCCGAAGCGAGTATCATCGGTGTGATTGGAGTGTTTGCCTCTGTTTTTGTCGGGAGCTACATCCCCGAATCGTCTCTGGCGCAGTACTTCACGCTCTCTCGCGAAGGTATTATCATCGCGATCGCTTCGTACGGTTTCATCGCGTCCGTGTTGCCGGTCTGGCTGTTGCTCTGTCCGCGCGATTACCTGAGCTCATACATGAAAATCGGCACGATCTTAGCGTTGATCATCGGTGTTGTGGTTGTCGCTCCGGAAATCAAAATGCCGGCGATTACGGAGTTTATCTACGGTGGCGGGCCTATCATTCCGGGTAAGCTCTTTCCCTTTGTCTTCATCACAATCGCCTGCGGAGCAATCTCCGGATTCCATGCTCTTGTTTCCTCCGGTACGACACCCAAAATGATCAACCGCGAATCCGACGCTCGCATGATCGGCTATGGGGCGATGCTCATCGAAGGCGTCGTCGGCATCATTTCTCTCATTGCGGCAAGCTCGCTCTTTCCCGCCGATTATTTTGCCATCAACTTGACGCCGGAGAAATTTGCCGCTCTGGGTCTTTCGCCGGTCAACCTCGCTGAGCTTTCGCTGGAGGTTGGCGAAACCATAGCCGGCCGACCGGGCGGCGCCGTCTCGCTGGCCGTGGGTTTCGCACAGATTTTTTCCGGCTTTCCCGGCATGAGGGGCTTGATGTCCTACTGGTATCATTTTGCCATCATGTTCGAAGCGCTGTTCATCCTGACGACGATCGACACGGGGACTCGTGTCGCGCGATTCCTCGTCCAGGAGTACGTCGGTCGCATCTGGAAACCGTTCGAGAAAACCGACTGGCTCCCTGGCACGCTCCTTTCCAGTGCCGTCGTGGTCTTTGCGTGGGCGTACTTTATCTGGAACGGCAGTATCAGCACCATCTGGCCGATGTTCGGCACGGCCAATCAACTTCTCGCCGGCGTCGCGCTTGCTGTTGCCTCGACTGCCATCATCAACGCCGGTAAGCAACGCTACGTCTGGGTCACACTCATCCCTATGTTCTTTGTCTCCATCACCACACTCACGGCCGGCTGGATGAACATCACCGACAACTTCTGGCCGCTTACCGCCAACCCACAAACAGCGACGCAAGGGTACGTCAACTCGATTCTCACTGCCATCATGATGGTTTGTGCTATTATTATTTTGTTTGAGTCGTTCCGCCGTTGGTATCGCGTGCTGGTGAGAAAAGAATACTCCGTCGCGGGTAATCTCGTCCCGGCCAGTGAGGGGAATTTTACGCCCCCCATGTACGGCTGCTGTTAAGTTTTGCTGCACAGACAGTGTTTTATTGGGCGGCTGGTGTTTTGTCAAGCCGGCTTTTCCTTTTGTAGAATCTGCAATTGGCCCACTATTTCTTAGGAAAAAAAGCCTACAAAATAGCCTCGTTTTACTGGTATATCGCTTGTCTCTATCTAAGGCACAATGGTTCACCTTTTGGTCTAGGAGCAAAGGAGACAAGCCGTGCAAGCCCTTCAACTGTTACCGCCTTATCAAGACCGCACTGACCGCGTAGCAACGAAACGGTCCAATGTCGGTAAAAATCCCGGTTCGGTGCTGTTTCGTACTGCAACCAATCTTCTCCAGCTCGCCTGGGAAAGATCTCATGACGGTATGGTTTTCACGGACGGCGATGGGATCATTGTCGCTGCGAACCCAGCCTATGCTGCCATGATGGGATTTCGCGAACATGAGATGGTCGGGAAGCTCGCGACGTTTTCTTTTTCGAATAATGACGACCAATATGAGGCGCTGGATGCCTATCGGAGAAACTTTGAACAACAGTCATTACCTTCGTACAGTGAGCAGCGTATTACACTTCCCTCTGGCAAAGTTATCGATGTAGAAGTCTCCCACTCTTTTGTGGAAACAGAGGACGGTAGTAGATTGTTGTTTAGCGTGTTCCGAGATGTTACCAAAAGGAAAGAAGCAGAACGGGCGTTAGCGCAAAGCGAGCGGAACTACCATGAGTGGTTTGAAAACTCCGTGCAGGGGATGTTTCAAACGTCGCTCAGCGGGAAGCTCATTAACGCGAACCCTGCACTCTTACGGATGTTGGGGTATAGTTCGTTCGAGGAGATGAGCCGGGTGAACCTCAGTGACATCTACGTGAATCCAAAAGACCGAGAGCGGCTGGTGCAGTTACTCCTGACGCACGGTTTTTGCCGCGACGTTGAGCTTCGCCTTCGAAGGAAAGATGGGAAAACTATCACCGTCCTCGAACATTCCCGCCTCATTAAGGATGAGCAGGGGAACCCGATCATGTTCGAAGGAATCCTCGAGGATATCACCGAACGGAAAGCGCAAGAACAGCAGCTTCGGGAGTATGTGGATGCCCTCCGCGTTTCGCAACAGGCGTTGGCGGAACTTAACGCGCGGAAGGACAAGCTTCTCTTCGCGCTTTCCCACGATCTGCGTTCGCAGTTGGGAAGCATTTTAGGGTTCTCCGAAATTCTCTTAGAAGATGAAGAAAAACTTCCCGTTGAAGAGCGGCGTCAGTTTATCACCTATATTCGGGATGCGGCACAGAATCAACTGAAGGTTATTAACGAACTTCTCCGCAAGCCGACGCAGGAGGCTCCAGGTTCCGAAGCACAACCGGAGGAAACCGACCTTGCGCAGGCTGCTGAGAAGACAGTACAACTGTTGGGCACGGTAGCCAAGCAGAAGGAGATCGAGATCCAGGTGAATATTCCCGCTGGGACGATGGTACATGCCAACGGTCAGCTTGTGCTACAGGTATTCAACAACCTTGTGAGCAATGCCTTGAAGTTCACGCCGCCGAAAGGCAGAATTCGACTGGAAATCGCGGAGCAGACGCCGCGGGAATGGGTGGTGGCGGTGAGAGATACGGGTGTGGGGATTCCGTTGGAAGATCAGCCCAAACTCTTTGTAGCACGAGGAACCTATTCGCAAACGGGTCTCTCGGGAGAGAAGGGCACGGGGTTAGGGTTGCCGCTCTGCGCGGAGATTATGAGGGAACTTGGTGGGGACATCTCGGTCGAGAGCACACCAGGAAACGGAACGACCTTCTATCTGCGTTTCCCAAAATCTGAACCGGAAGGTCAAGTTACCATCCTTGTGGTGGATGACGAGCCGGGCATCCGAGCACTCCATGCGAAGTATATCAAGCAAGCCTATCCCGGCGCTCACGTTCTGCAAGCGCCAGACGGACAGAAGGCGCTGGAGATGATGTTGCGCCACAAACCCAAGTTGGTGCTTTCCGATTACGCCATGCCGAAGATGAACGGTCTGGCACTTCTTGAGGCAGCGAAACAACAGGAGGAATTGAAACAGATTCCGATTGTGATTGCGACGGGGCACGACTCCTGGGCGGTGCGCGAAGAGTTGGAAGCGGCAGGAGCGTATGATGTTGTGGCGAAACCGTTACCGGTGGAGAAGATCAAAAACATCATCCGGTCAACCGTTGCCGCGGCTGCGGAACAAGGGGATAAAGTTTAATCGTACGAACTTGTCTGTTGTGGAGAGATTTCCTGGCTTGTGCGGAAGGTGTGAAGCAGTCCATCCACCTGAAGCACGAGTTTCTTTTTTTCGACGCGCGGGGCGAAAATCGAGCCGTCGAGCATGTAAATGCGTCGCGTCGGTTCGTCGTAGAAGGTGTAGTTCACAAACGGTCCACCGCCGGTCTTATCGCTAAACCGCCAGTTGCCTCGTGTCTCGAACGCAAACCGCCCAAGAAAGTTCACCTGCTGCATTCTGAGGTTGTAGGGCGCGATCTCCACATGGGCATCGTCGTCGATAGTGCGGAGGAAGAGTCGGGTGAGGGAGTCCCGCAGGCTTAGTACAAAACCTTCGGTAAGCTGTTGGGGAGTGGCCGACTCGATCCAGTGCACGAAAATCCATCGCTCCATATCGCTGGGTGTAGCCCGCCGCATCCAGAAAAATCGCGCGCTCGCCGAATCGATTGCCACTGCATAATCATGCTGCACGGTCATCGTCCATCCGTACTTCTTCGCTAACTCTTCTTCAACGTCTCGCTTGTTATAGCGGGACTCGTTCTCCAGCGATGCCAATTCCCGTTTGAGTGCCATGTTGGTGAAATAGTACAGAAGGTCCGGTCCTCGGCTTGCCACGGATGCGCGTATGAAGTCAAGAGTGGGACCCGTCAGATACATCACAATCTGTCGTCTGGCATACACGTCGTATTTGCTGAAGTAAAACTCCTTCCCTTGCTGAACGAGCACCTGCACGGAGGTATCCAGCGATGCCCGCATGTACTGCGCAACCTGGCCTGAATCATTCAACGGAGCGACGATGAGACGGTTTTTGTGGGTAAGAAACTCATCGAACCGGTCGAAGCTTACCCAACGCAGTGTAAACCAGCGCTCGGGTTGCGGCGTGTAGACCGTATCCTCAAACGTCTCCCGAAGTTGCTGCTGGAGGGCATGCCAGGTTGTTGAATCCGCGAAGACGACAATCTCATCCTCGGCCCCCGTTGCGAGGATTTTCGCTTTCTCACAGCCGAGGAAGATGAATGAGAGAGCAACGAAAAGGTGAAAGGGAACAATCGTGAACTTCATAGCAATCTCCTCAGCAATGAATCATACAATGCGAAACAGGTCGACGGTGGGCAGCAGCAGGGCGTACAGGCCCCACATCGTGCTGCAGATACTGATGGGCACCGTTAGGTTATCGTCGATATAAGGGATAGAGGCTTCTGCCAGTGCACCCACTGCCGCGGCAATGATCCCGATAACGTATTCCATCGGCAGACCATCGACTTTTGGAGTCGCTAAAACGACAAGCACCGCAGTCACAAAAAAGGCAAACGTTCCTTCCAAGCTCTTGCCCAGAAAGCGGTGTTTTCCGAAGCGCCGGCCGATGAGCGCAGAGGTGGAATCCGAAAAAATCAGAATGGTGAGCGCGGTGACAACGAGAATCTTCGGGAAAATCAGTACACAGAGTGTTGCGGCGATCAGGACATTGGTAGCGCCATTCAGCCGCTTCCGTTTCTCATCCTGCTCGTGCCGACGCAACAGCCAGCCGAACCATCGGTAGAACCAGTCGGCAATTGGCTGATGATAGTAGCGGGCAAGGTCGACAGTAATAAAGGCGACCGTCAATGGCACGAGGAGCTGAAGCGCCAATTCCTTCGTGATCTGGTAATAAATGAGAGGTATGGAGAGAGAAGAAAGGTGAATGGCCTTGCGGATCAGCTCGGAGCGAAAATCAATTGTGGCTGAATGCTCCAAATGCTCATTCACGGTCTGCTGAGATTCTGGATCACCGGAAGGTGCGCCATTCCTTTTCGGCGATTCAGCCATTGTTACTTCTTGGGTTTGGCTAGCGTAGACTCGGCCGCGGCAGTGTTTGCCGCGGGGGCTTGGGTCTGATCGGTGGCACGTTGTTCCGGCTGGCCGTTTTTGCGTCTCTCGACCGGCGGCAACTCTTCGCCCCGCATGATCTTGTCGATTTCCTCGGAATCGAGAATCTCCCGCTCCAGCAAGGCATTGGCGAGTCGGTGCAGCGTGGTGAGGTTCTCACGCAGAATTTTTTCTGCCCGTTTCATCGCCGAGGTCACAATCTTCTTCACCTCTTCGTCGATCGCGATAGCGGTTTGCTCGCTGAAGTTGCGCGACCGTGTAATCTCTCGACCGAGGAACAGCTCTTCTTCTTTGGCTCCATACGCTAACGGACCCAGCTTTTCGCTCATACCCCACTCGCAAACCATCTTCCGCGCCAGCTCGGTCGCGCGCTCAATATCGTTGCCCGCTCCGGTTGTCAGCTGATTGAAGATAATCTTTTCTGCCGCCCGCCCGCCGAGCGCGTACGTAATCATCGCTTCCAGATAGTTCTTGGAATACGTATGCTTTTCGTCGATGGGCAAATAGGTCGTCACACCCAATGCCCGGCCGCGAGGGATGATCGTAACTTTGTGCACCGGGTCGGCATCCGGCATAAACTTGGCGACGAGGACGTGACCCGCTTCGTGATAGGCGGTGATTTTCTTTTCACGGTCGGTAATGATCAACGATTTTCGCTCCATCCCCATCATCACTTTGTCCTTGGCCGCTTCGAAGTGCCGCATCGATACCTCTTTCTCGTTCTCTCTCGCGGCAAGCAGGGCTGCTTCGTTGACGAGGTTCGCAATATCGGCGCCGGAGAGGCCCGGGGTACCTTTGGCGAGCGTTTCGATCACCACATCGTCGCCGAGCGGAATGTTCTTCGTATGGACGCGGAAGATGCCTTCGCGACCTTTCACGTCTGGCCGATCGACAACAACCTGTCGGTCAAATCGGCCCGGACGCAACAGCGCGGGGTCGAGCACATCCGGTCGGTTCGTTGCCGCAATGATAATAACGCCGCTGTTCTGCTCGAAACCATCCATCTCCACGAGGAGCTGGTTGAGCGTTTGTTCGCGTTCGTCGTGCCCGCCGCCTAATCCTGCGCCACGGTGTCTACCCACGGCGTCAATTTCGTCAATGAAGATAATGCACGGCGCATTCTTCTTGCCCTGCTCGAACAGGTCGCGCACGCGGCTGGCACCCACACCGACGAACATCTCCACGAAATCCGCGCCGCTGATTGAGAAGAATGGCACCCCCGCTTCACCCGCGACCGCGCGGGCTAACAGAGTTTTTCCCGTGCCCGGAGGTCCTAACAGCAGAACGCCACGCGGAATTTTTCCGCCAAGCCGTTGGAACTTGCCGGGGTCTTTGAGGAATTCAATAATCTCTTGTAGTTCGATCTTCGCTTCATCAGCACCGGCGACATCCTCGAATGTCACTTTAGTGCCGCCTTCGGTCAAAAGCTTTGCGCGGCTCTTGCCGAAGGAGAAGAGACCTTTCGGTCCGCCGGCGCCCGACTGCATCCGCCGGAAAATAATCAGCCAGATGCCGATGAGCAGTACCCAGGGAAGGAATCCTATCAGCATGTTGAACCAGGCGCTATCCTCTTTAATGATGTTAAAGCGGATGCCTTTGCTTGTCCAATCGGCGATGATCTTGTCGTCGATGTTGGAGTAGGGGAGGGTCAAAACAATGCGCGTGGCATTCTTGACGCGCTTCCCGCTGACGGTTGTGAGTTCCATCGGCTGGGTGAGCTTGCCGTGGAAGTCATAGTCGTTCAGGTTGGATTTTTTAATGAGCGCTTCGCTGATCTTGCTTTCGTTCAGGAGCTGCTGGAAGGTGGTGAAGTTCACCTCGTACTCGGTCTCCTCGTTGCTCTTGAACGCGTACATCACGAGGAAAACGGCCAGGAGAATACCCAGCCAGCTGGCGATTACACGGCTGACTTTGTTCCAGTTAAACTCGTCGTCGCGAAACTGCTTTTGCTGTTTCTTTTGCGGACGCGGGGGAAGCATCCGCTTTTTCTGCTGATTTCCGTCGCGTTGCTTCGGGTCTGATGTTTCGTCTTTATACCATGTACTCATAAGATACCTGCTCCTCAGAGAACTCCGTGCTGCAATGCCGTGTCACGATCGTGCTGGCGCCAGCTTGTAGATCGCACGTAAGTTACGAACTTTTTGTGCGTAGTCCAAACCGTAGCCGATCACAAATTCCGGCGGAATTTCAAAGCCTACATAATCAATAGGGAAATCGATCTTGGCAACCGACTTCTTCAGTAACAAGGTAACAACTCGGAAGGAGGCAGGGTTCTCTTTGGTGATCAACTTCTTAATGAAATCAATCGAGAGCCCTGAGTCGATAATGTCCTCCACGATGATAATATCTCTTCCCGTCACCTGTGCGTTGAGTTCCTTGAGCAATTTCACCTGTCCCGAGGAGATCTTCGCATCGCCGTAGCTGGACAGCTTGAAGAAATCGACCTCACAATCCACAGTAATTTCACGAATGAGGTCGGAGAAGAAGATGAACGAGCCGTTCAGGATGCCGATGAAGATGGGTGTCTTTCCCTGGTAGTCGCGATTGATCTGCGCCGCCAACTCTTTCACACGCCGCTGAATCTGCTCTTCCGTGAGAAAGAGGTCAAAGCGCTCTCCGTTGACGATGACATGGTCATTCGTGGTCATAGATTCGTCTGCTCACCGTGCGTGGGGAACATATTCGAGCCTCACCGTCGAGGCCGTGTGTGGCGTAATCATGAAGCGCTCGTCGAGCCGGTAGCCGCATACCCAGACGATCCTGCCGTCGGATTCCAGCACGGGGATGCGGTGCTTTTCCGTCAGCGGCACTTTACAGTCGATGAAAAAATCACTCAGCTTTTTCTTCCCGTGCAGTCCTAACGGCATGAACCAATCACCTTCCCGCCAACTCCGGAGGACGAGTGTTCGACCCACGTGCTTGGCGTCGACGTACTGTGTCGTTGGAGGTTCGGTGAAATGCTGCGGTACGCTGTTCTCCATACGGGAGGCAAAGCGAAACGTTGCAAATTGGTATTCCTTTCCGACTTCGACCGTGTACGCGAATGGCTCGGGCTGTGGACTCCTGTCAAATAAAAGATAATTCCGGTCCCGATAGGCTCTGACCGCTTTCGAAAGTGTTACCGAATGGCCTGTTTGACCGGTGCAGAGTTGGAGAAGCTGATGAATCTTCTCTGCGTGGGGCTCGATTCCAAGTTGTCGCAACAGCGTCAGAAGAATCTCGTCTTGCACGAGCGGGGATTGTTTCTGGAATGAAGGAATATGAATCGTGGCTTGAGAGCCATCGGTTGATACGACCTGCTCATAGACAGCCCGGGTTTGGATGCTCAATCGATGCTCGACGTCCCGCATCAAGATGGAGAGACGATTGAGCGATTGTGCAATGTTGACATCCAGCTGTTTCTGTAGCATCGGCATCAGATTCAGGCGGACGAAGTTGCGCGTGTAGGCCGGAGAGTCATTCGATGAATCGTGTCGGAAGGGGACGGCGGCTTCACGAGCATACTGCTCGATCTCCGAGCGATAGGCGAACAGCAGAGGACGGATCACGTTACCCTGCTCGCGCCGCACGGGAATTCCCGCCAAGCCATGAATGCCACTGCCGCGCAAGGCGTTCATCAGGACGGTCTCCGCGTTATCATCAGCGGTATGGGCTGTTGCAACGGCGTCTGCGTGGAGTTGTTGGCGGAGCTCTTCCAGGAAATGGTACCGCAAGTCTCGCGCGGCAACCTGCTTACTCACGCCGTGCCGGTCGGCGTATTCCAACGTGCCAACGCGCCTCGAGAAAAAGGGAACGCCGAGTTGCTTCGCTGCCGTCTGCACGAAGGCCTCATCTGCATCCGATTCATCGCCGCGTAGCTGATGGTTCACATGCGCAACGGCAAGATCGAGTTTCCACGACTCCCGCAATACCGCAAACAGGTGAAGCATCGTCATCGAATCCATACCACCGCTGACGGCGAGAATGAGTCGTGACATAGGTGCGAGGAGAGTGTTGGTACGAAGGAACTCCTCCACCCGTGCAGGTAACGATAGCTGAGCCGTTGTCATAGAGATAAAAAAATCTTGATCGCGCGATGACACTGCGTGACCAAGAAAAAATACCGTTGGAGCTTATTGTTGCGACCCCGCCGCTCCGCCGTTGGGCGGATCGACGGGATGCTCAGAATTCCAGCCACTCGTATAGAACGCTCGTGGGGAATTTTGGCAGTAGCGGGGGAGGGATTCGAACCCACGACCTACGGATTATGATTCCGACGCTCTAACCAACTGAGCTACCCCGCCAACTGGAGACGAACGAAGCTGCAGTCACCCGCTAAAACAAAAAATGACCACGTGAATGGTCGAAGGCACTGCAGTGAAATCACTCATAAGATACTGCATTTCGGCAAGAGATGCAAGGTCTGTAAAAACAGAACGGCCGACAGAACATCGCGTCGGCCGTGGGAGGCAGATTGTTCGACCCTGGCGAACAATCTTTGTTCTATAAAGACAGTTTACATTTGAGACGTTCCGTTCGCATAGTCGTCCTGTCGATAGGGGTCGAATGATAGAACACCTTCGAAGCCTTCGAACGTCTTAAGTTTCTGAAGCGGTGTCATTCCGCCTAACGATGCCAGCGAACGGTGATTGTTGTGGAAATACAGATAGTTGACGAGTGCCGCCATGACGTTCTCCTCCGTCGGCTGCTCGATATTCCCTTCGAAAGTTCCGCCAAACGTGTATTTGGAAACGACGCGGAGGATCGGCTGATTCGTCGGATCGAGAACGATCGAATGGAAAATCCCCAGCCGTTTTGCCTCGCTCGTGAATTGATGTTCCGACTGTAACGAGACCGGATTGATGAAAATCTGATCAGCGCTCGTGCGAACCTCTTTCAGGCGAAATGGAAATCGCTCCCAGATGAAGTTCAAAAAATCGATTGCAGAAGCATAGGTCGGAGTCAGATACATCCGAGCGATCTGCAAATGCGTGCAAATATCGAAGGATGAGAAGAGAATCGGCTGCCAGCCATTCCAACGATATGAAAGGGGTTTGACTTCCATGTAGATGAGTGAACCCGGTGTCGGAGCAATACGCTGGATCGAGTTTATCAGCTCGTTCATTTGGGTCATCGCTGCCGTGTGCAGGATCGACCAGATGTTCTCGTCTACCGAACGCGCCTCCTGCGTGAAGGCTGTTGCCGCGTGTTTCTTTTCCAGAAATGTTGGCTGCATGATGTCCTCTTCGTTCTTCGTCGTACAAGGTTGTCTCTCAAACTTCCTTTGAGATTTCGAGATTTCTGAAAAATTCCAAGTCTCTTGTCATTCTGAGTCCGCCTCTGGCGGACGAAGAATCTCATCGACGTATTTTTAAAGTCAAAAGCAGATTCCCCGCCTGAACGACGTTCTGTTGGAGGCGGGCAGGTTCGTCTCCGCCTATGGCGGATCCTCAGAATGACATTCCTATTTCATTTTCAGAAGTCTCCCTTTTTGTATTTCTACCAGCCTCGTGCCAGCAGGTCAGGAAGCCAATGTCCCTGGGTTCAGGTTTTGAGAGTTTATTCTTACTGATTTTTCTTAGTAGAAGACGAGTTTTTTGTTTACCTTCCTTGCGTGGTCGAAGCGACAGACAACAACCAGGTGTAAATTCTACAATCTCCCGTCCTAAACTGCTTTTCTTGATTTTGCATAGGTCGATGGATATATTGACTACGGTTTATTCTTCGCAACGCGAAGAGGGTACACGTTGGTTATGAAATCCGCTCAAGAAGCTCGGAAAGTGATTCTGTCGTCGGTGAAAACATTGCCGAGTGAACAGGTATCGTTGTGGGAAGCTCACGGCCGGGTGCTTGGGGAAGACATCATTGCGCGAGAAGACCTTCCAGCCTTCGATAATTCCTCGATGGACGGCTTCGCTCTCCACGCGGCCGATACGGTTGAGGCGACGGAAACAAAGCCTGCTCTGCTCCATCTTGCCGGTGAAGTGGCAGCCGGTGCTTTGTCGGTACGTGAACTTTCCGCCCGCACAGCGGTGAGAATCATGACGGGTGCGCCCATTCCTCCCGGCGCCGATGCTGTCCTTGAACTGGAGGCAGTGAAAACGCAGAATGGCTTCGTGCAGATCGAAATGCCGGTGAGCGTGGGACGAAATATTCGTCGGAAGGGCGAAGAGCTTAGCGCCGGAACGGTGGTGTTTCGCCACGGTACGTACCTTCGCGCTGCTCATCTTGGAGTTCTGGCAACGCTCGGGTATGAGAAGGTTCAAGTGTACCGCAAACCCTCTGTTGCTTTTCTGACGACGGGCAATGAATTAGTCGACGTCGGTCATCCCTTGGAGGTGGGACAAATCCGAAACAGCAACGCTTATGCGCTCTGGGGCTTGATTCGCGAAGCAGGCGCCGAGCCGGTGAATCTTGGAACGGCACGGGATGATGAACGTTCATTACACGACAAACTTCACGCGGGCCTGTCGTATGACGTGCTCGTAACATCTGGCGGCGTCTCGGTCGGAGCGTATGATTTGGTGATGCGGGTACTCGAGAGATTGGGTGTGCAGAAACAGTTCTGGAAAGTCAACATCAAGCCAGGGATGCCGCTTTTCTTTGGCCTCTATCGTAACCAACGGGAACGCGATGTCCCGGTCTTCGGTCTGCCGGGCAACCCGGTCTCGACAATGGTCACGTTCCTACAATTTGTGCGTCCCGCCATCCAAACGATGCAGGGACGAACGGACAGTGAGCCAATACGTCTCCCGGCTAGAATGATGCAGGACTATGTGAAGAAAGATGGCAAGCGACATTTTCTGCGCGGGATTTTGAGAAATGACAACGGCAGTTTGACTGTTCAGACGACAGGGACACAGAGCTCGGCAGCGTTGTCGTCGATGGCGTTGGCGAACTGCTTGATTGTGGTTCCCGAACAACGGACGGACATCAAGGCAGGGGAAGAAGTGGAGGTAGAATTGCTGTGATGAGAAATCCCGTTGAATAGGTGAAGAGCAAGCTACGAGAAAGCCTCACACGTAGAAATGAATGTCACTCTCAAACTTTTTTCTCTTGCCAAAGACCTTGCGGGGTTCGAGGAGCGCCGAATCAGCGTGGACCCACCCGCACGAGCGGACGATATCTTGCAGTATCTCGTTGATCTCAATCCGAAGTTCGAGCAGTGGAAGTCAAGCCTTCGTCTCGCCGTCAATCTCGAGTATGTCAACAGCGACCATCCGTTGCAGGATGGGGATGAGGTGGCGGTCATTCCGCCTGTGAGTGGGGG
>DATLYT010000135.1:0-26081 GCA_035574455.1 Bacteroidota bacterium | reverse complement strand
CGACGGCCAGAATTCTTACGACCGCAGGGTCCAAAAGCCTTTACGCGTGGAGTGACCTCCACCAGAATGCCGGCCGTGTACATGAACGGGCTGCTGATGGGTGAGACGCGTGAATTGGTAAGGATTCCCATCGAGACGATCAAAGAGATTCGCTACCTCGACGAAGTGGATGCCCAGCAGAAATTCGGCCTTGGCAACGTAGCTGGGGCAATCGTTGTAACGACGAAATACTAACGGACGACGGGAAGATGATTGGAGTCTCCAAAGCCACACCCACATTCGCAGAAGCGCGTGAAGTGCTCCAGAGTCTTCACGACCCGGAAATCCCCGTTCTCTCCCTGATGGAGCTGCAGGTCATCCGCAATTTCATTGTTGAGGGTGGGCGGGTCACTGTCGATATGACGCCCACATTCCTGGGATGCCCGGCGCTGGAGTATATGAAGAATGAGATTCGGGAGAAGCTTCTCGCCGCGGGCTTTGAGGAAGTCGTCATCAATCTCCAGCTCTCCCCGCCATGGTCGACGGACCTGCTGACGCCTGAAGTCCGGGAGAAACTCCGATCTTTTGGGATCGCTCCTCCAGAACCGCGACAGCAGTCTCTCCAGGAGACACTGAAGAGGCCGGTCGAATGCCCCTTTTGCGGATCTTTTGCGACTCGGCTTGAATCACCGTTTGGTCCGACCCTCTGTCGTCAAATTTATTATTGCGATCAATGCCGACAGTCGTTTGAGCGATTCAAACCACTATAATCTCACACTAACCTCATAACGCCATGCACAAAGAAGCCGTGTTGATCTTGGTTATCGTTCTTGTTCTGAGTTCTACAGTGTTTGCTCAGGAAGCACCGTTTGGACCACTTCGTGAGCTTCATCCACCGGTGGGGGAGGGTAGCGGAATGCCGTTTTTACACGCTACACCCGATCATGATTTGCTTCTGAGCTGGATTGAGCCGGGAAAATCTCGCAAACACGCGTTACGGTTTGCGCGGTACGGAACGAATGGCTGGACGGAAGCGCAGACGATTGTCGATGGAGATGACTTCTTCACCAACTGGGCGGATGTCCCTTCGATCGTTCAATTGCGCGATGGAAGGCTGGTTGCCCACTGGCTGAAGAAAAGCGGCCCCAGTACCTACGCGTACGATGTTAATCTGAAGGTCTCGACCGATAGAGGCCGGTCCTGGTCGGCCACGATGATGCCGCACCATGACGGTACGCAGACGGAGCATGGATTTGTCTCGATCTTCGATTCGAAAATGTTTGGTGCTGGACTGGTATGGTTGGACGGCCGTGCGATGGCAAAGCAACACGCTTCGAATCATGATAGCCACGGGGATGGTGGAGACATGTCGATCCGTGCGACGTTCCTTTCCCCCTCCAACTCGTTTGTGAAGGACGCACTCCTCGATCCTCGCACCTGCGAATGCTGTCCAACTGCCGCCGTTGCGACCGACCGTGGAATTCTTGTTGCCTACCGCGACCGATCGGAAGACGAAATTCGGGACATTGCTCTTCTACGGTACGAGAATGGCGTCTGGTCTGCTCCGAAGATCATTCACGCAGACAACTGGAACATTTCCGGTTGTCCGGTTAATGGACCTGCGCTTGCCACCGACGGCAAGAATGTTGTCCTCGCCTGGTTTACTGCGCCGAATGCCGAGCCGAAAGTGTACGTAGCATTTTCCAGTGATGAAGGGATAACCTTTGGCAACCCCATCCGTGTTGACGAAGGAAAGCCGCTCGGTCGTCTCGATGTTGAAATGCTGCCGGATGGGTCTGCCATCGCACTCTGGATTGAATACGGCGAAGAGGCGACTCGTCTCCTTGCCCGTCACATCCCGAAGGATGGTCAGCCGGGGTCTGTTCGTGTAATTTCACAGATCAGCGCAGAACGGGCGAGCGGCTATCCTCGAATTGCCCGCGTTGGCAATGAGCTGTACTTCGCGTGGACGGACCTTACAGGCGGCAAAAGGATTAAGATGGTTTCGGCTTCGCTTTCAACGTTATCGAAGTAGGATATCTCCCCACCGATCATCACTCCCTTGAATGATCGAAACCCGAGTACTTACCGTTTCGCCGCACAATCCCGAGACGTCTCCCATTCAAGAGGCGGCGAACATCATTAAAGCAGGAGGTCTGGTCGCATTTCCCACCGAGACCGTCTACGGCCTTGGTGCGGACGCGTTACGAGCGGATGCGGTTGCAAAAGTGTTCGAAGCGAAAGGCCGACCCGCCGATAATCCTCTCATTGTTCACATTGCGCACGAAGATCATCTATTTGATTTGATCGATGAAATGCCCGCCAAGGGTTCAAAGCTGGCGAAGGCATTCTGGCCGGGGCCGCTGACGCTTGTCGTCAAGCGAACATTCCTCGTCCCGGACAACGTGGCCGCACATCTCGACACGGTTGCTGTCCGTATGCCCAACCATCCCGTTGCCCTAGCTCTCATCCAGGCAGTTGGCGGCGGTATTGTGGGGCCCAGCGCAAATCTTTCTACCAGGCCGAGTCCGACCACGGCACAGCACGTACTGAATGACCTGCGCGGCAAGGTTGATATCATCCTCGATGCCGGTCCAACCACCATCGGTGTGGAGTCAACGGTTGTCGACGTCACCAATGATCCTCCTCTCATTCTCCGTCGCGGTGGGTTACCCGTCGAAGCGATTGAGAAGGTGATCGGGCGTATCCATGTGTCGAACGAGATCGAGATGCTCCAGCGGTCTCCCGGAACGAGACATCGCCACTATGCACCGTCTGCTCGGGTTATTCTTGTAGCGGAAGGAGACCAGCAAGCGTACACCGAAGCTATGCAGAGCTTTCGACAGGAGGGCAAGAAAGCCGGAGCGATTGTGCACTCACCAAAGTTATCCGACCTCGAGCGAAGTGAATACATCCGCGCTGTGCCGAATTCGCACGAATTCATCGCACATCATTTGTTTGCTTTTCTCCGTGAGATGGACGAGCTTGGTGTGGACGTCATTATCGTTGAGGGAGTTCAAGAGGAGGGACTTGGTGCGGCAATCATGGACCGACTGCGAAGGGCGGCGGAGACTCCTTCCTAAAACCCCATTCTCGCCAGCGAACTGAGGACACCATGGTCAGTTCTTTTTTGTCTTGGTGCGATAGTTTTTCAGAACCTTGTAGTGCAATTGTAGAGTTTTTCCAATATATTATCACCCCATGTTGCGACAATGAAACCTGAACAGGTACACATATTAGAAAATTTTGCTCGACTCGATGTTCAGAGGGCAGAGCGGACCGGCATCCCAGAAGCCGTCTTGGCGGAAGGGAAAACACCATCGCAGGTCTCGTCGCTCCTAATTGCTCTGGCTGACAGGGTTGGCATCGCGCTTGCCACACGGGTACACGCTGAACAGGCAGAACAAATCCTTCATGAGATCCCCAAGTCTTACAAAAAACAGTACAACGATACAGGTCGGACAATTCTTGTCACCCGTGCCGATTATGAGACCAAATCTACTGGTGGAAAGATTGCTGTTCTTGCTGCTGGAACGTCGGATCTGCCCGTTGCCGAGGAAGCACGAGTGACAGCCGAAGTGATGGGTTGCGAGGTGTTTACGTCCTACGATGTCGGCGTTGCGGGAATCCATCGTCTGGTACAGCCCATCGAGGAAATCCTGAAGCGAGATGTTTCGGCCGTTGTTGTGGTAGCTGGGATGGAAGGCGCATTGCCGTCAGTGGTGCGGGGACTTGTTCCGGTGCCTGTCATCGGTGTGCCGACGAGCATCGGGTATGGTTACGGTGGACGCGGTGAAGCAGCCCTCATGAGTATGTTGCAATCCTGTGCACCCGGTCTGACGGTCGTGAATATCGACAATGGCTTTGGCGCGGGAGCTACTGCCGCCCTCATCGCGAACCGCTTTGCTCAAACAGTTTCTGTCTCTCTCCGATAATCTCTCGCAGAAGAATGCAAACGAGGACCAATACAAGTTCGAGGGGAAAGAGTTTCCGGAAGAACCGTCCGCTCGTGGGAATCGTAATGGGTAGTGTTTCGGATGTTCCAGTGATGAAAGGTGCGAGAGAGGTTCTCGAGGAGTTTGGTGTACCGTGCGAGTTTAAAGTTGTCTCGGCACACCGAACGCCCGACCGCATGTTCGAGTATGCGGAACAGGCAGTGGGGCGAGGGCTTGAGGTGATTATTGCGGGAGCGGGGGGTGCTGCACATTTGCCGGGCATGATTGCGTCAAAGACCTCGCTGCCAGTAATTGGCGTTCCCGTGCGCACACGCACGATGAATGGCCTGGATTCTTTGCTTTCGATTGCTCAGATGCCGAAGGGTGTGCCGGTTGCGACTGTAGCCGTTGATAATGCCGTAAACGCCGGTCTTCTTGCTGTGCGAATTCTCGGAACGAAGTATCCGGCGCTTCAGAAGAAGATGGACCGCTACCGGGACGGCATGCGAAAACTGGTGCTGAAGACGCGAGTATGAGATCGCTTCTTCCTCCGGCAGTTATCGGCATCATCGGCGGCGGGCAGTTGGGCATGATGACCATCCGCGAGGCCCAGCGGATGGGATACCGGACGGTCGTATGGGACCCGAGTAGAGATTGTCCTGCATCGCGATTGGCGGACAGTACCATCGCAGCGCCATTCGATGATAAGAATGCGGCAACGATTCTCTCCGATAGTGTCGATGTTGCGACATACGAGTTTGAGAATATTGATGCGGCAACGGTAGAGAGGGTTGAGCAGAACGTCCCAGTCCTTCCGGGTAGCACGATTTTGAAAATTGCACAGCACCGAAAGGAAGAAAAGGAAGAACTCGCCAAACGCGGGTTCCCTGTTGTTCAGTACCGCGCGGCAACAGGGACCAAGGAGCTTCTCACCGCCCTCAACGAGGTGGGTCTTCCGGCTGTTGTTAAAACAGCAACGAGCGGCTACGACGGCAAGGGACAGACAGTCATCCGCACAAGCCAGGACGAGCAGGCATTCCTCAACCAAACGAATACTGAGAACCGGGAGTATGTTGTTGAGAAGTTACTCGACTTGCGGTGCGAACTTTCCAGTATCGTTGTCCGAAATGCTAACGGTGATGTTGCAGCCTTTCCCGTTGCCGAAAACGTGCATCGCAACAATATTCTTCACCGAACCATTGTTCCATCTCGAATGCCGGCTGCACTCGTGAAGCAGGCTGAGGAGTTAGGTCGCGCCATTATTGAGTCATTCGGAATGGTAGGAGTGTTGTGCGTGGAGATGTTTGTGACGAAGGATGGTACATTGTTAGTCAATGAGCTTGCACCACGCCCGCATAATTCAGGGCATTACTCGCTGGATGCGTGCAGTTGCTCGCAGTTTGAAGCATTAGTCCGTGCAGTCTGCGGGTTAGCGTTGACGCAACCAAAGCTCCTCATCCCCTGTGCGATGGTGAACCTGTTAGGGAAACATCTGGAGCGGCTGGATGTTCCGAAGCTCATGGCATGGGACAGTACGAAGCTTCATCTTTACGGAAAAACGAAGGTCGAGCCGAATCGAAAAATGGGGCATATTACCGTATTGGGCAGAACAACCGAAGAGGTGTGGGAAAAGGTACGACACGTGGAAGAAATGATTGGAGAAGCAAATGAGGAGACAGTGCCATGGAAGTGAAACATTGCCGATCATGCGGCTCTGAAGTGAACGAGGGGATGAGATTTTGTCCAGAGTGTGGGACCGCCCTTCTGGCAGTTGAGACGGAGAGTGAGAATCAACAAAGAAAAGTCACCAAACCGAAGACCAAGCTCATTGCCTTCGGATTGACGATTCTAGTTCTTGCGGCAGGATTTTCGGTGTACGTCGGTGTGTTGTTTCGGGAGTTTCATCCGGTCATCGACAAGCAGCCGTCGGTCGTTGTACCGATCGAGTATGGCGTTACGCAGAAAGTTGCCAGTCAGATGATCACCGCCCGGATGGATCAGGGTTTTATCACGATTCCGCTCCAGCGTATCCTCGATCTCAAGCTGGTGCGATTTTACGATCCGGAAGGGATCCAGAAAATCCCCCTGCTCGCGTACGTGACGCCCGAAGGGAAAATTGTGACAGCGATGAGTAAGAGTGAAAATTGCCAATCGGAGGATTTCTATCTGGAAGGTCACAATATTCATTGCGCGTCATGCCCTTCGTACTGGAACATGTCCAGCCTCGAAGCCTATGCGTGCTGCCAGCGATTTTATCCTGACCCGATTCCCAGCACCCTGGTGGGGGACGAGGTACGAATTGATGCACAGCTTGTCCGTCGGTGGCAACCGCGCGGATAAGACACGTTTTAACCCTAATTTGAGAAAGAATATTTTATGTCTCATAATAGAGCGTTGAATCAATGGGTAGAAGAAGCTGCAAAGCTGACGAAGCCCGACAGGATCTACTGGTGTACCGGCACGAAAGCAGAGTATGAGAGCTTCATCCAGACGATGCTCAAAGATGGTACCCTGATTGAGATGAATCAGACAACGTATCCCCATTGTTATCTCCACCGCAGTCACCCCAACGATGTTGCCCGCACAGAAAATCTCACCTTTATCTGCACCTCGAACAGAGACGACGCAGGCCCCACGAACAACTGGATGCATCCGAAAGAAGCGAAAGAAAAAGTCGGTAAGCTCTTCGACGGTTGTATGAAGGGCCGAACAATGTACGTGATTCCGTATTTGATGGGTCCTGTCGGTTCGAAGTACAGTCGCGTCGGTGTGCAGGTGACAGATAGTCTCTATGTGGCAGCGAGTATGCACATTATGGCCCGTGTCGGTCAAGTTGCGCTCGACCATCTTGGCAGCTCGGACAATTTTGTGCCGGGCTTGCATTCTGTGGGGGATCTCTCGCCGGATCGTCGTTTCATCCTGCACTTTCCGGAAGAGCGGCTCATCTGGAGTATCGGCTCCGGTTATGGCGGCAATGCGTTGCTCGGGAAAAAATGCTTTGCCCTGCGCATCGCCAGCTATATCGCACGGCAGGAGGGATGGATGGCAGAGCATATGCTGATTATTGGCCTGGAAGACCCGTCCGGCAATGTGACCTACATGGCGGGCGCGTTTCCCAGCGCATCCGGCAAAACGAATCTGGCAATGTTGATCCCCGCTCTCAAGCATAAAGGTTACAGGGTGTGGACCGTAGGGGATGATATTGCATGGATGTACATCGACGACGAGGGGCAACTACGAGCTATCAATCCGGAAGCCGGCTTTTTCGGTGTTGCACCGGGGACGAACTACATATCGAATCCAAATGCAATGGAGACAATCCGGAAAAACACCATCTTCACGAACGTCGGTTTAACGGCGAGCAAGGAGCCGTGGTGGGAGGGCATTGGCTCTGACCCACCGGAGGGGCTGATCGATTGGCAGGGGAATCCCTGGAAGCCCGGAGGAGGTCCAGCGGCGCATCCCAATTCGCGTTTCACTGCACCTGCCCGTCAGTGTCCATCGATTTCACCGGCATGGGAAGATCCCAGGGGAGTTCCCATCTCCGCAATCATCTTTGGAAGTCGGCGTACGAAAGTCGTCCCATTGGTGTTCCAATCGTTCAACTGGCAGCATGGGGTCTTTATGGGGTCGAGTATGGGGGCGGAGACGACGGCCGCGGCAACGGGCGCCGTTGGTGTTGTGCGGCGAGACCCGATGGCGATGTTGCCCTTCTGCGGCTATAATATGGCGGACTACTTCGCCCACTGGCTCACCATGGGGAAGCGGATGAAGAAGCCGCCGTTGATTTTCCGAGTCAACTGGTTTCGCAAGAACGACAAGGGCGAATTTCTCTGGCCCGGCTATGGAGAGAATGTCCGCGTGCTAAAATGGATCCTTGACCGCGTGCGTGGTTCCGGAAAGGCAATCGAGACGGCCATCGGTTATGTCCCGACGCCAGACGCATTGGATACTGATGGATTACAGTTAGCGCCAGGAGCGATGGAGGAGTTACTTGCCATCGATCGCGAGGGATGGATGGCAGGTGCTGAGTCCATTCACGAATTCTACCAGAAATTTGGGGACCGTCTCCCGCCGGAACTCTGGCAGGAACACGCAGAATTAGAAAAGCGGCTCGCGGCACTGCGCGCGTGAGAACAAGGGCTTTTCTCGCGAGAAACAATAATCGTTAGAACGACCGTAACGGTTCTGTCTATTTCTAACACTCATTGATGTGCCCCCAACAACCAAAGGTTACACATGAAACTTGATCAATTCATTCAGAAGCTGTTGCCTCACGACGAGAGGTTTTTCACGCTGCTCGAAGAATCATCTCAGAACATTGTTCACGCCTCCGAACTCCTCAAAGAACTACCGAAGAGCAATAACGACAGGGAACGTGAACGGATTGTTGGAAGGATTAAGGAGTTGGAACATCGTGGAGATGATATTACCCACAGGATTTTTTCTGAGCTGAACGCGACGTTCGTGACACCATTCGATCGTGAGGATATTCACAAGCTGACCTCGGCGCTCGACGATATCCTCGACCATATTGATGGCAGTGCCGGACGGGTGACGTTGTACAAGATTCGAAAAAGCCCTCACCAAATGGTGGAATTGATAGAAGTGCTCCATCATTCCATTGTTGAACTCAACAAGGCAGTGGGTATGCTTCGTAATGTCCATCAAAGCGGAGATTTGCAGGGAGTGTTCCAAAAAGTGCATCAGTACGAAAACGATGGAGATTCGTTATTCGAGCAAGCAGTGGCGGACCTGTTTGAGAAGGAAAAGGATCCGGTGCGAATCATCAAATTGAAGGAGATTTTTGTCGGGCTGGAAACGGCGACGGATAAGTGTGAAGACGCCGCCAACGTCATTGAGGGGATTCTGATCAAGCATGCCTGACCGACAGTTCACTTTATGCTTGCACTGACCATCGTCATTATCCTCATCGCACTCGTTTTTGATTTCCTGAACGGGATGAACGATGCAGCAAACTCCATTGCCACCGTCGTTTCGACCCGTGTCCTTTCTCCCAAACTTGCCGTCGCGTGGGCGGCATTTTTTAACTTTATTGCTGCGTTTGGCTTTGGCGTCGCGGTCGCCAAGACGATTGGTAAGGGCATTGTTGACCCTGCAGTCGTAACACAAGAGTTGATCCTTGCCGCACTCGTCGGCGCGATCGTCTGGACACATCTCTGCACGCAGTACGGCTTGCCGATTAGTGTCTCGCACTCGTTAATCGGTGGCCTTGTCGGAGCGGCTATTGCGAAGGAGGGATTTCACGTCCTGGTAGTGAGCGGGATTACCAAGGTGGTCGTGTTTATTTTTCTCTCGCCCATCATCGGTCTGTTCGTTGCGTTGTTTCTGATGGTTGCCGTCTCATGGGTCTTTCGACGATGGGCTGTTCAGAAGGTTGACCGGATTTTTCGTATCGGACAGTTGGTCTCGTCAGCTGCGTTTAGTCTCGGACACGGTACCAACGATGCACAAAAGACGATGGGCATTATTGCCGTCCTCTTGTTTACGACGAATGCAGAGTTGCCTACCTGGCTCTATGACCAGGCGCAAGGATTTTACGTACCGTACTGGGTCATCCTTGCGGCGCACTTTTCTATTGGCTTGGGAACCTTGATTGGAGGGTGGAAAGTGGTGAGGACCATGGGTATCAAGCTCACGCATCTGAAGCCTGTAGGTGGGTTTTGTGCTGAAGGCGCGGGAGCCTTGGTGTTGTTAGGTACCGCTCTTAGTGGAATACCGGTCAGCACCACGCATACCATTGCTGGTGCGATTATGGGTGTGGGATCGGTTAGGAGAATTTCTGCAGTGCGGTGGGGGATTGCTGGAAAGATTGTTGCCGCGTGGATTCTCACTATCCCCACCTCGGCTCTAGTGGCTGGGATGGTCTACTGGCTTATTGAAGTACTCTTTCTCACATCTTAGTCTCACATCTTAGTCTTTTCCGGGCGAATACCGAATCACCTCGGCCCTCTCGAGCGTCATCATTCCACCGCATCCCGCCGATTCAAACAATCGATCAACCTCCGGCAAAAAGGATTTGATCTTGTCTTCGACGTCAACAATTTCTATGACGATCGGGAGGTCTTCCGACAGCCTGAGGAGCTTCGCGGTGTGAATCGTTCTACTATCGGCGCCGAACCCTTCGATGCCACGAAGAACCGTTGCTCCCGCCAGCCCACGTTCTTTTGCCTTTCGCACGATGATCTCGTAGAGCGGTTTGTGATCGATCTGATCCGACTCGCCCACGAAGATTCTCAGTAATTTTCCTTCTCCTGAAAGTTTCATAGATCAATCCTTTCGTTACAGCAACCTTCCGACAACAACTCCGCCATACGTAGCACTAAGACATCCGAGGACGGTCGTCACAACGTTGACGCCGGCAGCGATCACCTGTCCGCCTTCAAGAAGAGTGATTGTTTCATAGCTAAAGGATGAAAAGGTGGTAAATCCGCCGAGGATTCCAATTGCCAAAAAGACACGGTACGGCGGGGGGATCATAAAGCGTTCCTGTGCGACCGACATCAACAGCCCGATCAGGAAGCAACCGAGGATGTTCACAATCAAATTCCCGTAAGGAAAATCGGTTGGCAAAATCCGGTACACCGCACCGGACATCCAATACCTGGCGGATGCCCCGATGCCGCCTCCGAGGAAGACAAGAAGATAGTTTTTCACAGTTCGCTCCGTATCATAAAGGAAAAAACTCCTACGACCTTTTTCCCATCCCCATCGTTTGGGTTAGCCCGTAGGAGTTATCAATCCTTGTCCCTTCGTGAACGAAGGCGGATAGTTGTTGGCGAACTCCATCGCCATGCTTAAGCTTAAGGTAGAAAGATTCTCTCCGAGAAACAACAAAAACTACAACCAGCCGTGTTGTTGATACCACTCGTAGGTTTTCCGCAAACCCTCTTCGAGCGATATTACTGATTCAAACCCGATCTCCTCCTTGATCTTTTCAGCGCTGCAAACCCAGTGCGGCATCATCAACTCTCGCGCTTTGTCGAGACTCAAAATCGATGGCCGTGAACTCAACTTCGAGGCAAGCTGTGTCAGGCCGGCAAGAGTATAGACGATAAAGCTTGGGATGCGTACTTCAATTGCTTTCTTCGATCCCAGGATTCTGGAGAGCATTCGAACGATTTCCGAAACTTCGTACGCTGGCCGATTCGACACAAAGTACGTTTTCCCGACTGTTTTTTCCGACAGTGTCGCCTCAACGATCCCACGAGCGAGGTCGTGCACATGAATCATACTTGCTTTCTTTGGCTCTCTGCTCAGAACAGGCATGATACCACGCTTAACCCATTGGAACATTTCGAGAACGTCGGTATCCCGTGGCCCATACACCGTGGGCGGCCGCAGGATGACGGTGGGAATCCGGTCCGAAAACTCGCGAACAGCTAATTCGGCCTCGTATTTTGACCTTCCGTAGAGACTGATTGGCCGGCAAGGCGTTTCCTCGGTCAGCGCTGTTCCGTCGTAGCTGGGGCCAACCGCAGCCAGACTGCTGATATGGCAGAATTTCTTTAGTTCTCGGCAGGTAAGACTGGCTTGCAAGAGCGCTCGGGTCATGAGCACGTTGCCGATAGTGTATTCTTCGGCTTTTCGTACTTTTGTCGTGCCGGCAACGTGAATGATGTACTCGGCTTCGGCAACAACAGGGGCAAGCGCCTTTGCATCAGTCATCTCAACTTTGATGACATCGACCGGCAGTCCTTCCAGCCAGCCGAGCTTCGAACGAGTGGAGCGTACGAGACATAGTGGAGAGAACCCGCGATTCAAAAGGTGCTCAACAACGTGACTACCGACGAATCCTGTTCCTCCTGTAACGATGACTGTTCCGATGTGGCCTCCGGACGAAAAAAGATCGGATTGACTTTAGAAGGTTATTCGAGTATATTCAAAAAAGTTTTGAGAAGCAAAAAAGCGAATCGGACGGTGGAGGAGAATTGGCTGTGCACTCAACATAGAAGCGGAGTTTCCCTTGGACTTATTCGACAAGTGTCGCGCATTCACCCGAGCAGATGAAACGAAAGCTCTCGGTCTCTATCCTTATTTTCATCCCATTGAAGAAAGTGAAGGTCCAGTTGTTCGAATCGGTGGACGCAAAGTAATCATGGCCGGTTCCAACAACTATCTCGGTTTGACCGCAGACCCTCGTGTGAAGGAAGCAGCGATCAAGGCAACGCAGAAATACGGAACGGGTTGCTCCGGCTCTCGGTATTTGACCGGCACCCTCGACCTGCATGTCGAGTTAGAGGCACGCCTCGCTCGATTTTTCGGCAAAGAAGATTGTCTGCTTTACAGTACTGGCTATCAGACGGCGCAGGGGATTATTCCGACACTCGTTCAGCGAGGAGAGTTCGTCGTATCGGACAAAGACAATCATGCGTGTATCGTTGCAGGTAACTTAATGGCGGCGGGAGCGGCGTCGTACATTGGCGATGGCCAGCAGGGTGTTGTGCGGTACAAGCATAACGATATGAAGCACCTGGAGATGGTGATTTCCAAGCTTCCCCTTGAAGCTCCCAAACTCATTGTCTCGGACGGCGTTTTCAGCACGTCTGGCGAAATTGTTGATTTGCCGAACATGGTCAGAGTGGCGCGGCAGTACAATGCCCGCATACTCATCGACGATGCCCATGCTGTCGGAGTCATTGGAAAAGGCGGACGGGGTACGGCGAGTCATTTCGGGCTGGAGAACGAAACCGACCTGACAATGGGGACGTTTAGCAAGACATTCGCCTCGCTCGGTGGCTTTGTCGTTGGGGATCGCGTGGTCATTAATTATCTGAAGCACCATGCGCCAGCGTTGATTTTCAGCGCCAGCCCGACGCCGGCCTCTGTTGCTGCTGCTCTTGCCGCACTGGACATTTTGGAAAAAGAACCGGAACGTATCGATAAGCTTATGCGGAACGCGCGCAAAATGCGTTCGGGACTCAAAGCGATGGGCTACCGTGTGGGTGAGCATGACTCTGCCGTCGTTCCGGTGATTATCGGCGATACGGAAAAAGTGCTTGTCATGTGGCGCCAGTTGTTTGATGCCGGTGTGTTCGTGAATGCCTTTATTCGGCCCGGTGTTCCTCCTGGCATGGAAATGCTCAGGACAAGTTACATGGCGACGCATGAGGATGAGCATCTCGATAAAATTCTCTCCGTTTTCGCAGATGTAGGGAAAAAGCTCCATGTTCTCGATTAATCGGATTCTTGGGAGCCAATGAGGTACCGAGAGTAAGCCGCCGGCGCTTGTGCGGGCGGCTTTTTTGTTGTTTGGAACTCTCAACAACAGAACTTCCACATTATTCTAACCTTTGCAATCGCGTTACGACCGTATGGAACCTCTCCAGATTCGCACTGTTATCACCAAGGCAGACCGGGATCGGTTTATAAAATTCCTCTGGAAAATCTATCGAGACAATCCTGTCTGGGTCCCGCCCCTGTTGATGGATCGGCGAAGAATCATCGATAAACAGAAGCATCCCTTCTATAAATATGCGGATGCCGAGTTCTTCATTGCTGAACGAAACGGAGAGATGGTTGGCCGCATTGCCGCAATCGTCAACCATCACCACAACATAGAGCACAAAGAGAACGTCGGGTTCTTTGGCTTCTTCGAATGTATCAACGATCAGTCCGTTGCCAATGCGTTATTTGACCGCGCAAAAGCATATCTGAAAGAGCGCGGCGTAACCTCCATGCGAGGTCCGGCGAATCCCTCCGTCAACGACGATTGGGGATTTCTGATCGAAGGCTTTGACCTTCCGCCCGTTATCATGATGCCGTACAATCCTCCTTATTACCCTGAGCTTGCTGAGCGGTACGGCATGACGAAGCTGAAGGATCTCTACTCCTATTACCTTACGCAAGATCGCGTCTACACCGAAAAGATGCAGCGAGTCTACAAGCTGATGCAGGAACGGCACAGCATGGAATTCCGTACGCTCGATATGAAGCGGTTCAAGCAGGAAGTCGAATTGGTGAAAGAGATTTACAACAGGGCGTGGGCGAGAAACTGGGGCTCCGTACCATTAACGGAGGAAGAGATTGACGCGTTGGCGGCAGACTTGAAACCCATTGTTGTGCCGGAGCTTGTGATCTTTGCAGAAGTGCGGGGTAAGACTATTGGATTTGCACTTTCTTTGCCCGATATTAATCTTGCACTTCGGTACAACAAAAAGGGAAGATTGCTTCCCGGTCTCTTGCGACTCTATCTCCATAAGAAGAAGATCAACGGCGTCAGAATTTTCGTCTTGGGGGTCTTGCCGGAGTACCAGAAAACCGGAGCGGCGGGTGTGCTCTTCTACGAAACAGCGGTCCGCGCCAAGCAGTTGGGATATGAGTGGGGCGAAGCAGGATGGATTTTGGAAGACAACCTGCCCATGATCCGTGCGGCAGAGGCCATGAACGCTCGGTTGTACAAGAAATACCGTTTGTACGAAACACCCATCTGAACGTCCACCCTTATAACAAAGGAACCTGCTATGCCAATTAAGAAAGTCGACACTATCTGGATGAACGGGAAATTGGTGAAGTGGGACGAAGCGAAAATCCACGTTCTTTCACACGTCATTCACTACGGATCGAGCTGGTTTGAAGGAATCCGCTGCTACAATACACAGCGCGGGTCTGCCATCTTCCGTCTCGATGCCCATCTACGCAGACTGTATGATTCTGTAAAGATTTATCGTGCCGAGATTCCTTACACGAGAGAGCAAATGCAAGAAGCTATTCACGAAACTATTCGCGCAAACAAATTAAAGGCGTGCTATATTCGACCGATTGTGTACCGCGGTTATGGCGACATTGGAGTGAACCCGACCAACTGCCCGGTGGAGGTAACCATTGCCGTATGGGAATGGGGTGCGTATCTTGGTGAGGAGGCGCTGGAGAAGGGCATTGATGTCTGCGTTGCGTCGTGGCAACGCTATGCCCCCAACACCGCCCCGACGATGGCAAAGGCTGGCGGGAATTATCTGAATTCGCAGCTGATCAAACTTGAGGCTATTGCCGGCGGCTATGTTGAGGGGATCGCCTTGGATTCGTTCGGCAACGTGAGCGAAGGGAGCGGCGAAAATATTTTCCTCGTGCGCGATAAAACTGTGTTTACGCCGCCGATTTCCGCTGCACTGCTCCCCGGTGTGACGCGTTCATCAGTGATGACCCTTGCGCGGGACCTGGGCTATAAGCTCGTCGAGATGAACATCCCACGGGAAATGTTGTTTACCGTTGACGAAGTGTTTTTTACCGGCACGGCAGCAGAAATTACGCCAATTCGCTCCGTCGATCGTATTCCTGTCGGTGACGGAAAGCCCGGGCCTGTTACCAGGGATATTCAGCGTGCCTTCTTTGACGTGGTGAAGAATGGCAACGATAAGTATGAGTGGTTAAGTTTTGTATACGATTAAGGAGCATTGACCGATCCGATGGCCAACGCCAAGCACCGGATTGAAAGCACCATCTGGAAAAATATTTTTGCCCATCGTGGACCAAGTGAAGGGTCGACCGAAGAGCTGCTGAGCAAAGTTCCCGCATTTGCCGACCTCTCGATCCGTGAATTACGAGAGGTTGCTCAGATCGTCCACAAGCGCGAGTACCGCGCAAATGAACCGGTGTTCTACCAAGGCGACCCGGGTTTGGGAATGTACATCATCCAAGAAGGGAAAGTCTCGATCACGATTGCAGACCAAGATGGAGTGGAAAAAGAACTTGCCGTGCTCTCTGCAGGGGATTTCTTTGGAGAGATCGCACTCCTCGATGAGTCGCCACGCTCGGCAAGCGCCGTGTGTCTGACCGACTGTCTGTTGATCGGCTTTTTCCGACCAGATTTGTTTGAAATCATTGAAAAGAATTCCAGGCTTGGAATCAAGATTGTCCTGAAATTGGCAGAAATTGTTGCCCAGCGATTACGGACAACGGACCAGGAGATTTCAAAGTTGAAAAGCGAGTTGGATGCCCTCGCATCCGGAAGGGAGATGAAATCCGATGGCAACCACAAAACGAAACAGGAAACGCACCGCCCGATCAGCTAAGCGGGCAACGATCCAACTGCAGAGCATTCTCGTACCGATAGACTTCTCCGACCACTCAAAGAATGCGTTGCAATACGCCATTCCGTTCGCGCAGCAATTTCGCGCGTCCATTCACCTTCTCTATGTTGTTGAACCGACCATTTATCCGGCGGATTTCAGTTTCGGGCAGGTCGGTTTCCCGAACGTGGAAGAAGAGTTGAGAAAGCGGGGGAACGAAGAACTTGACGCCTTGCTGAAGAATGTCATCGCCGGGAAGGTCAAAGCAACAAGAACGATTCGCACCGGCAGACCTTTCTACGAGATCAATCAGTTTGCAAAAGAGAAGGGAGTTGACCTCATTATCATCGCAACGCACGGACATACCGGGATGGAACATATCCTCTTCGGCAGTACGGCAGAGAAAGTCGTTCGCGGAGCGCCATGCCCGGTATTGGTAGTTCGTAGCGGCGAGCGGGGTTTTGTCAAGAAATAAGGGAAGTGCCCTCAATAAAAAAAGCCCGTCCTCATAACGACGGGCTTTTTTTATTGTCGTAGTCGCGAAGAGTGTGCTGTCAGCTGTCGCGTTCTGTCACAAAATCTACAAACATCAACAGCGACTCTTTTGCATCAGTCTCGGGTAAGCTGGTCAGGTTCTGGCGTGCACGAGTGGCGTATTCTTCAGCTTTCGAGGCGGCGTAATCGATACCGCCGTGTTTTTCAACAAAATTCACTACCCACTCGATCTCTTTCTGCTTTGCGCCGTTCTTGATGATTTTGAGCACGTGCTTGGCATCCTTCCGTTCCGCTTGGGTCAGGGCATGGATGAGCGGTAGAGTAAGTTTTTTTTCTTTGATGTCGATACCAATGGGTTTTCCGATAATACTCCGCCGCCCTAAATAGTCCAGCAGGTCATCTCGGATTTGGAATGCCATCCCCACGTTTTCTCCGAACTCCTTGAGGAGTCGCCGGCGATCGGGATCATCGGTGACACTCATGGCACCGATTTCCGTACAGGTGCTAAAGAGGGAGGCTGTCTTATTCCCGATAATGGTGAGGTACGTTGTTTCATCGATATCGAGTTGACGGCTTTTCTGGATTTGCAGCAGTTCGCCCTCGCTCATCCGCTTGACGGCTGTTGACGTCGAGTGGAGAAATGCATAATCGTTTTGTTCGAGAGAAAGCAGCAATCCACGAGCAAGCAAATAGTCCCCCATCAACACCGCAACCTTGTTCTTCCATACCGCATTGATGGAAGCCAACCCGCGTCTCGTGTCGGCATCATCCACCACGTCGTCATGAATCAGCGTTGCGGTGTGGAGAATCTCGACCAGCGTAGCCCCGCGGTACGTGCTGTCGATAATTCCTCCACAAGCCTTGGCGCTCAGGAGAACGAGAATCGGTCGGACGCGTTTTCCTTTTTGGCGGATGATGTAACGGGCGATCAGGTCGATCAGTCCTACTTTCGACCGCATGGCTTCTTTGAAAAAGCGGTCAAAGGTCTTGAGCTCTTCCGCGATGGGTGCTCGGATTTCGTCTAACGAGCTCGTCTTTCGGTTGATGAGTGTCACGCGCCTGCTTCCTCAGATTGATGATCTCCAATGTTCGTCTCGTCCTCGTTCTTTTTCTGGACGACGCTGGAGATCAAGATACTGAGTTCATACAACAGAATCATCGGGACGGCCAGCAACAGCTGCGTAACAATGTCGGGTGTTGGAGTGACGGCGGCTGCGATGATGAGGATGGCGACGATCGCATGTCGTCGATAATGGCGCATGAATGCCGGCGTGAGAATGCCCATTTTAGAAAGAATGTAGGAGATCATCGGCAGTTCGAAGACCAGCCCTGCGCCGACAATCAACGCAAGAACAAAGCTCACATAGCGGTCGATGGAGATGTTCAGCTGGATTTTCTCCGTACCGAATGTGGCGAAGAATTCGAGCGCGGTGGGAATCAAAATGAAATAGCCGAACGCGACGCCCGCAAAAAAACAGAGCGTGGTAAACCCGACGAGCCACGAGATGTACCGTCGCTCTTTCGGCAAAAGACCGGGCGATACGAAGCGCCAAAGCCAATAGAGTGTATTTGGCATACTCAAGATGAATCCGCAGATGAGCACCGTTTGCATATAGAGAAGAACAATACCGTACGGCGCGAGAACCTGTACCTTCAAGCCGACCTTTTCTAAAGGTCCGAGGAGTATCACATTGACGATAAACTCTGCATACACTGCGCAAACAGCCGTCGTGACAAGCCAGCCAATGAGCGCCTTGACGATGTGCCAGCGTAACTCTTCGAGATGGTCGAGGAAGGACATCTCTTTCTGATTCGTCGAACCGCCGTTATTTGGCTTGAGAATGTTCAAGAGGCTTGCCATAATACGTTTGTCTTGGCAGGAGAATGGTTAAGATGGTCGCCCCGTTTGTTACTGTCGAAGCTCGGCGTAGAGCGGAAAGCCTTCGCACAGATTTTTGACGTCCCCACGTACCTGCTCAAACACCTCAGTCTTGGAAATATTTGTCAGCACGCGGTCGATCAACGAGGCGATTGTCTCCATCTCAGGCTCTTTCATGCCGCGCGTCGTTACGGCCGGTGTGCCGATGCGGATTCCGCTTGTAATTAACGGCGATTTGTCGTCGAAAGGAACGGCATTTTTATTGACGGTGATTCCTGCTTGGTCGAGTGCTTCTTGAGCTTGCTTGCCAGTGATATTTTTGTTCCGAAGGTCGACCAGCATGAGGTGATTATCTGTTCCGCCGGAGATGACGTGGTAGCCGCGTGCCACAAGCGCCGCGGCCAGAGCTTTCGCGTTCTTGATGACTTGCTGAGAGTACGTTTTGAATTCCGGTTGCAGATTTTCGTAGAAGCCGACTGCTTTTGCGGCAATGCAATGCATCAGCGGTCCGCCTTGGATGCCGGGGATGACCATCGAGTCGATCAACTCCGACATCATTTTCTTCCGTCCAGATTTTGGTGCTACGATGCCAAAGGGATTTTCGAAATCCTTTCCGATGAGGATCAGTCCACCACGAGGACCGCGCAACGTCTTATGCGTTGTCGATGTAACGACATGACAGTGGGGGAGAGGATCGTTCAGGAGTCCGCTGGCAATGAGTCCTGCAGGGTGGGCGATGTCGGCGAAGAGAAACGCTCCCACTGCATCGGCTATCTGACGAAAAGCCTTGTAATCGATGTTGCGGGAATAGGCGCTTGCCCCTACGGTAATCATCTTCGGCTTCACCTGTTTAGCGACGGACTCGACATGATCGTAGTCGATCATGCCGGTCTCTCTCGAGACGCCGTAGGAGGAAAACGAATAGAGCTGACCTGAGAAATTTACCGGTGAGCCGTGGGTGAGATGCCCGCCATGTGAAAGGTCCATGCCCAAGACACGATCACCCGGTTTGAGGAACGTGAAGTAAACCGCCATATTCGCTTGCGAGCCGGAGTGAGGTTGCACGTTGGCGTATTCTGCGCCGAAGAGCTGTTTTGCACGGTTGCGGGCAAGATCTTCAGCCATATCGACGAACTCGCATCCGCCATAGTATCTCTTACCGGGATAGCCCTCGGCGTATTTGTTTGTTAGGACGGTGCCCAGTGCTTCCAGTACGGCAAGACTAACGAAATTCTCGGACGCAATCAGTTCGAGCTTGCTATGCTGGCGGTTGATTTCATTTTGGATGGTAGAGTAGATTTCCGGGTCTGACGTTTTGAGAGCATTCATAGAGGAGTTTTGATAATCAGGACATGACAACGATTGCGGTGCTAGGCACAAACGATTCAGCTACGAATCAACACAACAGCGCTACAGATTGGTCAATGTATGAATCTTCTCAACCCTGCGTTCGTGACGGCCGCCTTCAAACGGCGTCGAGAGAAATGTCCGGATGATGTCGGCGGCGGCCTCCCATCCGGTGATTCGTTCCCCAATGGTCAGCACGTTGGCATTATTGTGGAGCCGAGCCAAGCGGGCGGCTGTGACCGATTCACAGACTGCGGCCCGGACCCCTTTGTGTTTATTGGCGACAATCGACATACCAATGCCGGTGCCGCAGACGAGTATGCCCCACGCACATTCGCCTGTCGAGACAGCTTGCGAGGCCTGATGAGCCCAATCGGGGTAGTCGGTGGATTCAGATGATGTGGTGCCGAAATCGTGGTACGAGAACTTCAGCTCGTCTAACAGCTTCTTGATCCGTTCTTTGTACGCAAATCCGGCATGGTCGCTGGCAAGGGCGATCTTCATCGATTCAAACTCAGAGCGCTGGAACGGTCACCAATTCTTTTATCCAATCGTAGCACTTTCCCTGAATGGCCATTTTACCATTCTGGATATTCCCTCGGTAAAAGAAGTAATCTTCTCTTGAAGGAACAAGCGTACTGAGGGCGTTGCTGAGCTGGTTCGCTTCATTGGCGATTCCGGGCTCCACCTGCTTCGCCCGCGCATAGGATTCTTGCGCGAGTTTGTAGACCAGTTTATCGTTGATATCTAATTTTGCCCAGTCTCCACCTTTTGTACTCATCACACAATCTTCTACTGCCGCTTTGTAGATTTCGGCAATTTCGATGTACGGCCGACCCCACCCCTTATCGGTCGATGCTGCCCGTTGGGCATACAGACGTGCCTGGGTAAAGTTCCTCATCTCACGGTAACACACGCTAATGTTCAGCCAGTTTTCTTTAAGAGCCTGATTGAGTTTCAATGCACGCTCGTACGAATCAATCGCTTCCTTAAACTTGCGTTGACGCTGCTGGGTTTTCGCAAGTTCGTTCCAGTAGGTCGAGTTATTCGGTACTTTCTTCACGAGCTTCAAGAGGTGGCGCTCAGCGGCCTGATATTGTTCGGCGAGAATATTGACGCGAGCTGCATTCCAGATATACTCGATATTCTCAGGATCGGTAGCAAGGAGCTTTTCATACACGGCGATGAGTTCCTTCGGATCGGAGACCAACGTCCGGATGCGTTCGGTCGCCACCTGATTGGATGGATCGGCATCGAGAACACGCTGATAGAGTCGAAGTGCTTTTTCCTTAAAGGCCGGGTCTGTTTCAGAATTTTTTTTGTAGAGTTGCCCAAGTCTATCGATGTATGCAAAGTCGGTGCCTTTGAAATCCAGTTCAATAGCTTTTTCGTAAGCCGTAATTGCTTCTCCCTCACGACCCTCATAATAATTCTCCAGCGCATACGCCTTCTGTAGCCAATGCGTTGCCGCCCGGTCCGGGACATGCTTGATGCCTAAATCGTAGATCATGATCAAGGTGTCAGCGTATGCTTTCTTGGCGTCGCCTGTGGCTTTCTCATAGAACGCAAAGTAGCAGTCCCCCATCTTCTGGTAAAGCGTTTTAAACCTGGCCGGGTCTATTTTGACGACTGCCCATCCGTAGGGAACGGCGCTCACGCAATCCCCATTTCTCTGATACTCAGAAAAGAGGCTCCAGTTTTTTAACAACTCTTGCTGATTACTCGTTTGAGCAAGCGAGAAAGAGGCCGTAATGATGGTAATTCCCAAAAGGAGCAGAATGCGATAAACAGTTTTCATGCAGACAGATGCCTCCAAATTATTCAGTCTTCTTCAAATCGAATGAACCACGCCTCACTAGCACTCAGCGTGAGCGATAATCGTATAATCGTATCCCGTTGCAAGCTTGTTGTACCTCGCGTCCCAACCTGTATACCAAGATTGAGTCTACTGTTTGGACCTATCGGAAGCCCCACACCGCCCGAAGCGAGCAGCTCGTTGAGTGACTCTGTTCCTATCTTGACGTAGGTAGAATGATACGAAATTCCCGCACGATATGCGACACGACTCAAATACGCCGTTGCCTTGCGTTCCGGCAGTGTCTCAAACCCCACACTGAGACGCAGGCTGTTTCTAATACTAACAGATTGATGCTCCGGAAAGTTTTCCGGTGCCCAGTACTGAATGTTGAGGTCGCTGGCTACAATATACCGTTCTGAAAAGAGATATGAAAGCCCCACACCCCAGGCAAGGGGTATCGTTAGCGAATTTGATCCGATACGAATGGTATCGGCGTTTGTGCCGATCGAATGGAAGATTTCCTCCCGCACGTTTAACCTGGCAGGCGTAGTGAGTACAACGCCGAGTGCAAGGGGTTGCAATGAAGGGGAGAGCTCACCAAACCCGTGAAAGTTTGCGCCAAGCGTAACGTTGAGGCCGGAATGGTAGCGCGAGCGTTGGAGTTCACTATCCGTGTATGTTTCGTCATCAAAATTGATGCTACTGACTTGCCGGATGCCGCCAAACAGGTAGTTCAATTTTGCTCCAACCAGAAAGCGTTGCCCTACGGCGTATGACCCGCCAATGCCGAGTGTGGTGAGCCCGCCGCTTCCATAAAAACGCTGATGGGAAGTGGCATCCAACTGATTGTCGGTACGTTCGACGGCGTAGCGGACCGAACTATAGGGTGTTGTCTCTAACAGGAGCGTGGCGCCGTATTCGCGGTCGATGGGGATGGCAAACGCAAGACCCTGGAAATCTCCGCGAGCGAAATTGCCGGTAGCACGGTTGTCGTTCGAGGTGAGGTTGAGATATTCGAAGCTGCCGGATATACGTGTTTCCGAAATTCCCGCTAAGCCGGCGGGATTCAGACGATTAATAAAGCCGTCGCCATACAACGAGAGTCCGGTGTTACCCATAGCATACAAGCGGCTGCTTCCAAACCGCGTCAGATCACCGATGCCGAATCGTGAATAGACCGACCCGCCCGCGTACAACGGCGTTGCCCAAAGAGTCAGCAAAAGGAGTCTCTTGAAAATGTCGAACGTCATAGGGCTCTCGCGTTATCGGATTGCAGAGTAGGTAATGATTAACTTCGGCTTCAATGGCGATGAAGCTCCGAAAAACACAAACGAATCAAGAGAATAGTGTTCTGTGTATCCGGCCAGAACGATCTTGCGTGGTTCGTTTGATCGCGCCCAGATTTGCACAAAGGATGAAATCGGGAAGTGGTAGACTTTCCTTCCCTGAACGATTTTTGGTTCGCTGAGAGAGAAGAGATTCGGCAAAACGCCGTCTTGCGTGACGAAGAACGCATAGAGCGAATCCGTCGAGTAACTGTTGAGACGAGAAGAGGCCGGGTCGAGTGTCACCTCAAGAAGGGCTTTGTGGATCGTCGTACTTTTGGTGAACGAAGAGATATCGAATTCAATCACGCCGCGAGACGAAAGTCCGTTATGAACGTACACTCGCGAGCTATCCGAGAGCCATGATGTATTATCCGTGAATGCAGCGAACGCGTCGATGCTACCGCTGATTCTAGCCGTGTCGACCCGCGTTGTCCCTTGCCGTGAGTATCGAATGACCAACCTTGGACGATGTTCAACGGTCGAAGCGATGGAGGTTGCAAATCCCTTAATGACGCCAAGGTTCGTCGGTTTCAATAAAACACCGAAGTTCGTCGCGGCCGTATCGAGTGGGGCGTTGAGCCACGACCGAACGGTCGCAGTGTCAAGCGGGACGGTCACCGTTGCCGTATCACCCACTGGGCCAGTATTCAGTGAGGACATGGGCGTAGCGTTGAAAAACCCTGGTGATCGCAGTGAGTCGATCGTCAGTGAATCGCTGCCCCATTGTCTGAGGATCTTGTGAACATCGAAGGAAAAGGGGGCGAGGGAATCACCGAAGTGATAGTTCACGCGAAGCTGAAGCTCAGCATTGAGAACATTGACGAGGATGAGAGAATCGGGGATCGTGTTGAAGCGGATTGCCGCCCAGGACTCACGGTCGCTGGTTTTACCAACGAGCAGCCTCGACGGTAACAATTTCGTCGGGATGTTGCGCTCACTGGAAGTTTTGATTGCTCCTACCGTCGTCGTATCGAGCTTCAACAGGTCTGCATCGGGAAGAAGCCGCGATCCGACCGAGCTGGGTTCTTCCATGCACGCAAAGAACGAGATGCTGATCAGTGCAAGAAGAATCGCAGCAGAGAAGTAATTCGTATGAGTCGTGTGCTTACGATGTGTGTCCAATGGTCGTATTCTGCTGTTGAAGTCGATGTTTGATGTACTTCCACGCGTTGTAGAGATCTTGTGCGACATAGTCGACGCGTGTCGTTCTCTCACATTCCTCGCGTTCCACTGTCCCATAACCTGTGAGGACAAGGATTGTGCCACATCCTGCCTGTTCTCCCGCCTTCATATCGACCCAGCGGTCACCGACCACAAAGGAGGACCGGAGGTCGAGCTTGAACTCCTTCGCCGCCTGTTCCAACATGCCCGTCTTCGGTTTGCGACAGGTGCACTCTTTTCGATACTGCGGCGTTCCGTAGTCCGGATGATGCGGACAGTAATAAATGGCGTCCAAGTGTGCACCGCGTTCGGCGAGTAGTTCTTCCAGTTTTCGATGTACCGCGTGCACATCATCTTCCGACATAAGGCCGCGTGCGATGCCGGATTGATTTGTAATGACAACGACTTTGATGCCGAGCCTATTGGCTTCTCGTATCGCCTCTGCTGCGTTCGGAATGAGTCGGAGATCTTCCGGGCGGGTGAGGAAGTCAACTTCCGTATTAATGGTGCCGTCGCGGTCGATAAAAAGACCGACAGAGTTCACGGTTCTAATGTTTCAACAGCTCCCTGTACAGTTGGACGTACTTCTTCGCGGAATGTTCCCACGAGAAATCCTTCGTCATGCCGCTGCGCATCAGTTTTTTCCATTCTTCTGGATGCTGCTGGTACATTTTGACTGCACGTTGAATTGCTTTCAGCAATTCTTTCGAGTCGTACTTTTCAAACTTAAAACCCGTACCCTTGCCGTTGCTGGAACAATCTTCTACGGTGTCATCCAATCCGCCGGTTGCCCGGACGACGGGGACTGTGCCGTACCGCATGCTGTACATCTGATTCAATCCACACGGTTCGTATTTCGATGGCATGAGGAAAATGTCGCTACCTGCTTCGATGAGATGTGCAAGTTCCTCATCCAAACCGAAGTGTACTCCCATCCGGTCGGAATATTTTTTTTGCGCTGCCTCAAATTGCTTTTCTAAATGCTTATCCCCAGAACCGAGAAGGATGAACTGAATATCCAATTTCATCATCTCGTCCAAAATTTCGAGGACGAGCTCAAAGCCCTTTTGTTCGACCAGTCGTGAAATTGCTCCGATCACCGGCGTCTTTTCTTTATAGGGGAGATTGAATCGTTTCAGCAACGCCACTTTGTTATCCACTTTCGCTTCGAGCGATTTGACATCGTATTTCCGATAAATGTGCGGGTCTGTCAGCGGATTCCATACCGAATAATCGATGCCGTTGAGGATGCCGAATAAGTCTTTGCGGCGATGGGAGAGAAGGCCGTTCAATCCGACGCCGAGCTCATCCGATGTACAGATTTCTTCTGCATATTTTTCACTCACCGTCGTAATGACGTCGGCATAGTATAAAGCGGTTTTCAGGAAATTGAACTTTCCGTAGGCCTCGACTCCGTTATGGTTGAACGTTTGGGGTGGTAAACCCGATTTCTGGAATGACTCTGCGGGAAAGGCACCTTGATAGGCCATATTGTGGATTGTGAAAACGGTCTTGATATTCTTAAAAAACGGGTCGTTCGCATAGACCGTTTTGAGGTACGCAGGGATCAGACCGGTTTGCCAGTCGTTGCAATGGATAATGTCTGGCTGCCACCCGAGTCGCTTCAGCGTTTCCAGAACGCCACGGCAGAAGAAGATGAAACGCTCATCGTTGTCCTTGTAATCCTCTTTACCTTTTGGGTTTTGGTACAGCCCATCGCGTCCAAAATAGTGCTCGTTATCAAGGAAGTATACCTGAATTTTGTCTTTCTGGTTCGTAATGAAAGAGGACTTGACGTTGGCGGCGTGTGCTACGTTCCCCACCGGTACGGGAATATCCTTCAGGCGGATGATATCATGCAGCCGAAACTTTCGCTCGCTGATGAAGCGATACCGGGGCATCATGATGCGGATCTCATGCCCCAGTTCTTTAATGGCTTTCGGGAGGGTGCTGGATACGTCTGCAAGCCCGCCAGTCTTCGCAAAAGGGTCTACTTCGCTCGAAACAAATAGAATATTAATCGCTTTGGACATCCACACCTATCGGAAAATAGTAAAAAACCGAATTAATTTATTCATTTTTTGCGTGATTTGCAAACAGAAACGGTTTCCTTACCGACCCCTGCACTCT